>JAZASH010000020.1:0-31660 GCA_036343395.1 Eubacterium sp.
AAAACGGCACAGATCACGATCGCTGCGATAATTTTTATACGTATTGACATCTTCGTCTCCTCCTGTTGTGAGAAATCTCCACGTTTCATTATAGTCTTTTTGGGAATGTTCGTCAATAATAAACTTGCAAGATCTGCGGAATCCAGCAAGGCTTCGGAACGATGAGATTATCTGCGAAATCCAGTAAGTTCGGGATCCCAAACGATGAGATTACCTACGGAATCCAGCAAGTTCAGGATCCCAAACGATGAGATTACCTGCGGAATCCAGCAAGTTCGGGATCCCAAACGATGAGATTACCTGCGGAATCCAGCAAGTTCGGGATCCCAAACGATGAGATTACCTGCGAAATCCAGCAAGGGCCTCGACTTCGGTCGCTTTGCTCCCTACGTCTCGGTCCTTGCTGGATTTCCATGAAATCGAAAATAAAAAAGAGTACATCCGCAAGCAAGCTTGCGATGTACTCTTTTCGATTTTCGCTTTCGCAGATAATCTCATCGTTTGGAAAACTGCGGTGCACGTCTCGCCTTTTTGAGACCGTACTTCTTACGCTCTTTCTCGCGAGAGTCACGGGTCAGGAACCCTGCCTTCTTGAGAGCCGGACGGAAGTCCTCATCCGCCTTGTTAAGAGCTCTGGCGATACCATGACGGATCGCGCCCGCCTGACCGGTGAAACCACCGCCGCGAACGGTTACCTTGATATCATACTTGTCAGTCGTGCCGGTTACTTCCAGCGGCTGACGAACGATGATCTTCAGAGTCTCGAGTCCGAAATAATCTTCCATGTCTTTTTTATTGATGGTCACCTTACCGGTACCCGGTGTCATGTACACGCGAGCTACCGAAGACTTTCTTCTACCGGTGCCATAAAATGTCTGTGCAGCCATGTTATCTCTCCTTTCTTAATCAAATATCAAGCGCTTCCGGCTTCTGTGCCGCATGCTCATGCTCCGGTCCTGCGTAGACGTGAAGCTTCTTCAGCATCTGACGTCCCAGCTTACCCTTCGGGAGCATACCCTTGACAGCGTGAGTGATAACATACTCCGGCTTTTTCTGAAGCATATCGCGAAGAGTTGTCTCCTTCATACCGCCTACATAATCGGAATGATGATAGTAAATCTTCTGATCCAGCTTCTTACCGGTGGTTGCCACCTTCTCTGCATTGACGATGATCACATAATCACCGGTGTCTACAGACGGTGTATAGATCGGCTTTTTCTTACCGCGCAGTATGTTTGCAACCTCCGATGAGAGACGACCGAGTGTCTTGCCCTCTGCATCGATCACATACCACTTTCTTTCCACGTCGGATGCTTTCGCAACATAAGTTTTCATCCTTCGTTTTCCTCCGTTCTTGATCGCAAGTTGTCAACGGGAAATGTCCGAAACCCGCCACTTGCAGCCTTGTTTCCGGTCCTCGGATACCGGGGCAATGGCACCCAAAAACCGCGTCACGCTCCATATTATAGTACAAACGCAGTAGCGTGTCAATCATTTTTTCAAGAAATTTCCTTATACAAACTGATACAATGTGTCTTTCTTCATGGCGAGAGCGATCGGATCACCGACATTTAACACATAATCCGCAGAGAAATCGGTCGTCAGGCCGTCCTCTCCCTGCACCGCTATGATCGTAATCCCGTTTTTCTCGTGCAGCTTCAGCTTGCGGATCGTCTTGCCTCCCCACTCCGACTTGACGTGAAGCTTGACGATACACAGATCATCTCCCAGATCCGTATACTCCAGGAAGTCATCCGAGATCAGCGCCTTTGCCAGACGCAGCGCACTCTCCTCCTCAGGGATGATGACCTCCCCGGCGCCCAGACGCTTCAGCACAGCGCCGGCCCGGTTGTTATCCGCCGCCGCGATGATACGCTCGACGCCGCATTCCGCACAAACCATAACACAGGTGATACTCCCCTCGAGGTCGTCGGAAAGATCAATAACCGCCACATCGATATTCTCCAGGCCGATCTCTCTTAAAGCTTCCACATTCGTCATATCAAAGGAAACCGCCGATGCAAAACGGCCACCGACATTATCGATCTTTTCCGAATCCGAATCAGCCACCAGCATCGTGACACCGGTCTTGACAACCGTCTCTGCCACCTTCAGTCCAAAGCGTCCCAGTCCGAGCACGGCGTAGCTCTTTTCAGCCATAGTACTTCCTCCTTTTCCATGATACTTCTTATTTCAACCTATTATTATCCCACCAAAAATCGTCCCTTGGCATAATGGATACTGTTCTTATAGTTCGATCCGGCATTGAAAAACAGCGCCATCGAGATCGGTCCTATTCGTCCCAGATACATCGCCAGTATCAGGATGATCCGTCCGGCCAGGTGCAGGTTTGGCGTGAGTCCCCGACTGACACCGACCGTACAGATGCCACTCATGATCTCATACAGGGAATCCGACAGGTTGGTCCCCTCCGCGATCATCAGCGCTATGGTCAGGATGATCGTCATAACCAGATGCACGGCGACGATCGCCATCGCCTGACGGATCAGATTATCCGGGATCCGACGTCCGAAAATGACCACCTCATATCTTCCGCGAACAAAGGCCATCACATTGACCACCACCACAAATATGGTGACCGTCTTGACACCGCCCGCTGTTCCGACCGGAGATCCGCCGATAAACATCAGGATATCCCCGACCAGGGTGGAGGATTCTCTCATCCCCGCCTGTGAGAAGGTCGTGAAGCCCGCCGTTCGATACGTCACGGACTGGAAGGTACTGTTTGTGATCTTATCCCAGACGTTCATGCCTCCGATCGTTTCCGGGTTGTCCCACTCGAGAATCAGTGTCAGGATCGCTCCGAGTGCGATCAGGACCAGCGTGATACGGATGACCAGTCTGGTATGCTCATTGGATCCGTGGATGCTCTTATTACGCTTCCAGATTCTTTTGTGTGTGAAGCCCAAATCAAACCAGACCACATATCCGATACCGCCCGCGATGATCAAAAACATCGTAACGACCAGGACGAGCTCATTGTTATAAAAAGACACCAGACTGTCCGGCCCCATCACATCGATACCGGCGTTACAAAACGCGGATACGGATGTAAAAAAAGAATAATAGATCCCGCGCAGCACACCGAACCGTGGGATAAAGGCAAACATGTAACCGATTGCGCCGAGTGCCTCCACCGTCAGGGTGCCGACAAACACGCGATTGATAAACGGAGCGACGCCCCGCATGCTTTCCAGGTTAAACGAATCCTTGAGCAGCAGGATCTCCGCGTAGGACTTTCTCTTTTTCGTATTTACGATGGCCAGCGAAACGATGGATACGATCCCGAGTCCGCCGAGCTGGATCAAAAGCAGGATCACCGCCTGGCCGAAGCCGCTCCAGTAGCTGTAGGTGTCCACCACCACGGAGCCCGTCACACATACGCTCGTCGTCGAGGTAAAAAGAGCGGTCGAAAACTCCGGCATCTCACCGGATGTCGTGGAGATCGGCAACCACAGAAGCAGCGCCCCAATGATAATCAGCCCCAGAAATCCCAGCGGGATGATCTGTGCCGAGTTTAAATGAAACTTCCTATTCATAGATACCATCTTTCTATTTTGCAAAACACGTTGACGCTTGTATACGCATTTTATCACGCCTATTTGTTTTTTTCAAGAAAAATCCTCGCGCGTCAACCCGAGGGAACATTTGTTCTTTTTCCCCTTTACATCCCCCGACATCTGTGCTATACTGAATCCATGACGAAATCAGGAGGTGAGTCGATGTCCTTTAAACTGCACATGCCGTTTCAGCCGACCGGTGATCAGCCACAGGCGATCGAGAGGATCGTTCAGGGTTTCCGCGAGGGAAACCAGTTTGAGACACTGCTCGGTGTGACCGGCTCCGGTAAGACCTTTACGATGGCAAATGTGATCCAGGCTCTCGACAAGCCGACACTCGTCATCGCTCATAATAAGACTCTCGCCACGCAGCTCTACGGGGAGTTTAAGGAGTTTTTCCCGGAAAACGCGGTGGAGTATTTCGTTTCTTATTACGACTACTATCAGCCGGAGGCCTATGTGCCCTCGACAGATACCTATATTGAAAAGGATTCCTCGATTAATGATGAGATCGACAAGCTCCGCCACTCCGCGACGGCATCTCTGACCGAGCGTCGGGATGTGGTGATCATTTCCAGTGTTTCCTGTATCTACGGACTGGGTTCGCCGATCGACTACCAGCACATGACGGTGTCACTGCGCCCCGGGATGGAGAAGGATCGTGACGATGTAATCCGGCAGCTCGTGGATATCCAGTTCACGCGCAACGACATGGATTTTCACCGCGGCACCTTCCGCGTACGCGGGGATACCGTGGAGATCTTCCCGGCATCCGCGACGGACAAGGCATTTCGCGTGGAGTTTTTCGGTGATGAGGTGGATCGGATCACCGAGATCGACGTCCTGACCGGCGAGCCACTGAATGTCCTCGAGCATATGGTCGTATTCCCGGCCTCGCACTATGTCGTGGCCCCGGACCGTATGGAGGAGGCGATCCGACGGATCGAGGCAGAGCTGGCGATCCAGGAGGAGTACTTTAAAAAAGAGGGAAAGCTGCTCGAGCTGCAGCGCATCTCCGAGCGGACTCACTTTGATATCGAGATGCTGCGCGAGACCGGTTTTTGCTCCGGCATCGAGAACTACTCCATGCATCTGAACGGATTAACACCGGCCGACTCACCGCAGACACTGCTCGACTATTTCCCGGATGATTTCCTGATCATCGTGGATGAGTCACATATGACGATCCCGCAGATCGGCGGTATGTATAACGGAGACCAGTCACGTAAGTCCACCCTCGTGGACTACGGCTTCCGTCTGCCGTCTGCCAAGTGCAACCGCCCGTTAAGCTTCGAGGAGTTTGAGTCCCATATTAACCAGATGCTTTTCGTCTCGGCGACACCGGCGAAGTACGAAGCAAGTCATGAGTTGCTGCGTGCGGAGCAGATCATCCGTCCGACCGGACTGCTCGATCCCGAGGTGGTCGTACGACCGGTGCGCGGACAGGTCGATGACCTGATCGGCGAGATCCGTCGCGTGGTGAATCGTACCCTGGACGAGCCGTTGAAAGGTGAGTCCGCTGAGGGTGCTGACGGGGATCGTGCTACCGATACTGCAACCGCCGGGGATGGTACCGCTGCTGCCGACAGTGCGGCGATGCACGGCAAGGTGCTGGTAACCACGCTGACCAAGCGTATGGCCGAAGACCTGACGAAATTTTTAAAAGAGGCCGACATCCGTGTGCAGTACCTGCACTCCGATATCGACACACTGGAGCGTGCGGAGATCATCCGCAATATGCGACTTGATAAGTTTGATGTTTTGGTCGGGATCAACCTCCTGCGAGAGGGACTCGATATCCCGGAGGTACAGCTTGTCGCCATCCTCGATGCGGACAAGGAGGGCTTTTTACGATCGGAGACCTCGCTGATCCAGACGATCGGACGTGCCGCTCGTAACGTCGACGGACGCGTCATCATGTACGCCGATACCGAGACGGATTCGATGCACAACGCGATCCGCGAGACCAACCGTCGTCGTGAGATCCAGGCGGCTTATAATGAAGAACATGGTATCACACCGCAGACCATCCACAAGGCTGTCCGCGATCTGATCCGGATCTCGTCAAAGGCAGAGCCGACCACGGATACGATTGAAAAGGATGCAGAGTCGATGAGCTACAAGGAGCTCGAGAAGGCTGCCAGAGAAATGCTAAAGAAAATGAATCGCGCTGCGACGGAGCTCGATTTCGAGTCCGCCGCACGTTACCGCGATCAAATGATGGAATACAAAAAACACATGCAGGAGATCCGGCACGGGTAAAGGATTATCACTTCACTTTAACCGAACCGAGGATCGCCTTAGCCTCCTCGCTGTCGAAGGCTACACTCGCACCGGAGATGCGGAGATTTTTACCGTTCACCTTTGCATAGGCCTCGAAGCCCTTACCGCCGAGTCCGTCGCCGTACTCAAAGCCGGTCCATGCGATGTCGGCATAGGTACCGGTGATGTCCTTCTGCTCATTGGTGTAGGTTTTCTTGTTGTACTCGTACTGCTGCTGGCAGACGTCATCATCCTCCATTTTGAAGTCGATGTAATGAAAATCGTTCTTTCTCACAGAGCAAAAACGGGTGTCTTTCTCGTCAAGTGCATCCCCCTTTTTGAACTCATAACCGGCCGGGACCGATACGGTCAGATCTCCCCAGGTTTCTTCCTTGGCGCCGTCCATCGAGAACGCTTCCTCGGTTGTACCGGCGTCCGTCGTACCGGCATCTGTCGTGTCCGTGCTACCGGCATCCGTCGTCACATCGGAACTCGTATCGTCTGACGCCGGCGCACTGCTGTCGCTGCCGCAGGCTGCCAGTCCGAGAGCCATCATCGCTGTCAACATACATACCAGAATCTTTTTCTTCATCGTTTCTTCCTCCTTTACTGTCAAAGCATGATCATGCCTGTTCTGTCACTCCGTCATACTACCACATCTGAACAGAAATTGCAAATCCCGATCCTCCCACCCCCGACAAACTGCCTTCCGAAAGGCGGGATGATCAGTACGAACGAATGTTCGAAAAAGTGCTTTACATTTAAAAATACATGTGCTATACTGATGAAAATGATGAACGGCAGACGCGGATCGCAGAGTGCCATCTCACCGATCCGGTCAATAGAAAGGACACCGTATGCCTGCGAAAAAAACAGAGAATAAAAAGCTCATCCGCATCCGCGGAGCCAAGGAGCATAATCTTAAAAATATCACACTCGAGATCCCGCGCGATGAGTTCGTCGTGCTGACCGGCCTGTCCGGCTCCGGCAAGTCCTCACTCGCGTTTGACACCATCTACGCTGAGGGACAGCGCCGCTATATGGAGTCACTCTCCTCTTACGCGCGTCAGTTTTTGGGCCAGATGGAGAAGCCGGATGTCGAGAGCATCGAGGGACTCCCGCCGGCGATCTCGATCGATCAGAAGACGACCAACCGGAACCCGCGTTCTACGGTCGGTACCGTGACCGAGGTCTATGATTATTTCCGTCTTCTCTTCGCCCGTGTCGGGACACCGCACTGCCCGAGCTGTGGCAAGCCCATCGAAAAGCAGACCGTCGACCAGATCGTCGACGAGCTGATGCGTCTGCCGGAGGGGACGCGACTGCAGCTGCTCGCACCGGTCGTGCGAGGTCGCAAGGGTCGCCATGAAAAGGTCCTCGACAAAGCCCGCCGCAGCGGCTATGTACGCGTGCGGATCGACGGCAATCTCTACGAGCTGACTGATACGATCGAGCTGGAAAAGAACAACAAACACAATATCGACATCGTCGTCGATCGTTTAAAAATACGAGAGGGTATCGAGAAACGTATGACGGACTCCATCGAGAACGTTATGAAGCTCGCCGACGGTCTGATGACCGTCGAGCTGGTGGAGACCGACCGTGAGCTCCATTTCTCCCAGAGCTTTTCCTGCGCGGACTGCGGGATCAGCATCGATGAGATCGAGCCGCGGAGCTTTTCCTTTAACAACCCCTTCGGCGCCTGCCCGATCTGCAACGGAATCGGCTACCGGATGGAGTTTGACGAGGAGCTGATGATCCCGGATCCCAGCCTCTCGATCAAGGAGGGCTGTCTCGTCGCCCCGGGCTGGGCCTCGGTGGTCAACGAGGACAGCTATTCTCGCTGCGTCCTCGAGGGTGTCGCCAAGAAATATAAGTTTTCTCTCGATACGCCATGGCAGGATTACCCGAAAAAGATCCACGACGTCCTCTGGTACGGCACCGGCGATACCAAGGTGGATGTCAGTTATCAGAGTCGCAACGGACGTGGCGAGTACCACGTCTCGTTCGACGGTATTTTTCCGAATATCAAGCAGCGCTACCGCGAGACGAAGTCCGAGTGGCAGCGCCAGGAATACGAGTCTCTGATGCACATCACCCCGTGTGATGAGTGCGGCGGCCGCCGTCTGAAAAAGGAGTCTCTCGCCGTCACGATCGGCGATAAAAACATCTCCGAGCTGTGTGATCTCCCGATCCTGAAGCTCAAAACTTTTATGGACGAGGTGGAGTTCACCCCGCGCCAGCAGCAGATCGGACGCCTGGTGTTAAAGGAGATCCGCTCCCGTCTGGGCTTCCTCGTCGATGTCGGGCTGGATTATCTCAACCTCGCCCGTGCCACGGCGACCCTCTCCGGCGGAGAGGCACAGCGTATCCGCCTCGCGACGCAGATCGGCTCCGGCCTGGTCGGTGTCGCGTACATCCTCGACGAGCCGAGTATCGGTCTGCACCAGCGCGATAATGACAAGCTGATCGCCACGCTGAAGCGGCTCAAGGATCTGGGCAATACCCTGATCGTCGTCGAGCACGATGAGGAGACGATGATGGCCGCGGACTATATTGTCGATATCGGCCCGGGTGCCGGCTCACACGGCGGTGAGGTCGTCGCCACCGGGTCCGCCAAGGACATCATGAAGGTCAAGGCTTCCATCACCGGACAGTACCTCTCGCATAAGATCGAGATCCCGATCCCGACGATCCGACGCAAGCCCGCCTCGTATCTCACGATCCAGGGAGCGGCGGCGAACAACCTCAAAAACATCAACGTCAAGGTTCCACTCGGCGTTTTTACCTGTATCACCGGTGTTTCCGGCTCCGGCAAGTCTTCGCTGATCAACGAAGTCCTCTGCAAAAGCCTGCTGAAAACACTCAACCGCGCTCACACGATCCCGGGCAAGCATAAGGCGATCAAGGGTGTCGAGAATCTCGACAAGGTCATCGAAATCGACCAGTCCCCGATCGGACGGACACCGCGCTCGAACCCGGCCACCTATACCGGAGTTTTTGACCTGATCCGTGACCTCTTCGCCTCCACGCCGGACGCGAAAACACGTGGCTATAAAAAGGGACGCTTTTCCTTTAACGTCAAGGGCGGTCGCTGTGAGGCCTGTGCCGGTGACGGTATTATCAAGATCGAGATGAACTTCCTCCCGGACATCTATGTCCCCTGCGAGGTCTGCGAGGGCAAGCGCTATAACCGCGAAACCCTGGATGTCCGCTACAAAGGGAAGAACATCTACGAGGTGCTGGATATGACCGTGGAGGAAGCACTGGAGTTTTTCAAGCATGTGCCGACGATCCACCGCAAGATCCAAACCATGTACGATGTCGGACTGTCCTATGTTAAGCTCGGACAACCGTCGACGGAGCTCTCCGGCGGAGAGGCACAGCGTATCAAGCTGGCCACCGAGCTGTCCAAACGCTCCACCGGCAAGACCATTTACATCCTGGACGAGCCTACGACCGGTCTTCATTTCGCCGATGTGCACAAGCTGATCGACATCCTGCACCGCCTCACCGAGGGCGGCAACACGGTCGTCGTTATCGAGCACAATCTGGACGTGATCAAGACGGCCGACTACATCATCGATATGGGTCCCGAGGGTGGAGACAGAGGTGGAACGGTAGTAACTCAGGGCACCCCGGAGCAGGTCGCTGCCTGTGAGGAGTCCTATACCGGACAGTATCTGAAACGCATCCTGGGATGACAGAGCTGGTTATGTACGGCAGCCATCTGCCGACAGACGGCCCGTAACACGAGACCTTACATGAGTAGAATAGATATGGAGGTAAGCTATGTACAGCTTTTTCGCCATGATGGCACGTATGAAGTATATCAATCGCTGGGCGCTGATGCGCAACTCCCGTGAGGAGGATGTCAGCGAGCACTCACTGGAGGTAGCGATGATCGCACACGGTCTCGCGATCTTATCGAAAGAACGGTATTCTATCGATGTCGACGAGGCACGTGTCGCACTCAAAGGCATCTACCACGATGCCAACGAGATTATCACCGGGGACATGCCGACACCGGTCAAGTATTACGACGAGGATATCCGCGCTTCCTACAAGCGCGTTGAGAACATCGCCAGCCACACGTTGATGAACAAGCTCCCTGCGGACATGAAAAAGTATTACCAGCCGCTCCTCTTCGGCGAGGATGAGGCGCTCGATTTCCTCGACAAGCTGGACGAGGGTGGCTCCGTCGATGCGGACACGCTGAACTCGGACAAAAAGGCCCTGGATGCCTATGAGTGGCGCCTGGTCAAGGCCGCCGACAAGCTCTCCGCCCTGATCAAGTGTATCGAGGAGAAGAACAGCGGCAATCAGGAGTTCGCCAGCGCTCTCGAGTCGACACGCGCTACGCTCGAGTCGATGGACCTCCCGGAGGTCGATGACTTTTTGAATGAGTTCCTACCGGCCTATGAGTTGACGCTGGATGAGTTGCAGGGACGGTAAATGTGCGCGATACGTCACCGACAACGGTTCGGTGAGTACGTGCACAAGTGCACTCAACTGTCGCTTCGCGACACTCACCTCAACGTTGGCGGCGACTACTACCTAGAAAAATAAAAGACAGATGCTTGAGAGTGAACTCTCAGCATCTGTCTTCCATTTTTCTACGTATCGCTCGCCTGTTTCTCAGAAGTCCGGCTCGATCAGACCGTAGGTCGATCCCTTTCTCTTATACACAACGTTGACCTCCTCGGTCTCCGCATTGCGGAATACGAAGAAGTTGTGTCCCAGAAGCTCCATCTGTACGCAAGCCTCCTCCGGATCCATCGGCTTCATCGCGAAGCGCTTGGAACGGATGATCTCGATCTCCTCCTCATCAAACGCATCCTCATCGATAAAGCTCTTGGAAAGCTGTGCTGCATTCTGTTCCTTATCAATTAACTTATTCTTATACTTACGAAGCTGTCTCTCGATAACCTCCTCAACCAGATCGATCGATACATACATATCGGTGCTGGTCTCCTCAGCGCGGATGATCGTTCCCTTCATCGGGATCGTCACCTCGATCTTCTGACGACTCTTCTCTGTACTAAGTGTAACATGAACCTCCGTACTCTCATTAAAATAGCGTTCCAGTTTGCCGATCTTCTCCTCTACGGCAGAACGCAAACCCTCGGTAACGTCGATATTCTTTCCGCTTACAACTAAATTCATAGGCCCAGTCTCCTTTTCCAAGTATTTGCCTCGTCCCATACCGGCTCCGAGACATGAAACGTGATCGCTCACGCTATGTACATATTATACCATTTTTTTTCACAATCGGCAACCACATTTTTAGAAAGTTGAGTTTTCGTATGTTGCGGGAGATGACTAACCGTGGCTCTTTCAATTTGATATTTTTAATCAAAAATGCCGAGTTGTCTGACATCTATACGAAACTATCCGAATTGTAAACGGTAAAACTTTTGACAAAAATCCGGTCGACTTTCGTGGATAATGTTTATAATTTTGTTGACAAGTTGACGATTACGTAAAATCGGGTGCCAAAATGTGCATAAGTTACCCACCTTGATACTCTACTCGTGTCTACGCACGACTGTTCGAAAATCGAGTTGTCAGACATTTATCTCTAATCCACGAACTACAACTTCACCACCGTCAAACCGACTTACTTGTCCTGATACGCGATCGCCGCACCGATGAATCCCTTAAACAAAGGATGCGGGTGGTTCGGTCTCGATTTGAACTCCGGATGCGCCTGTGTGGCAACATACCACGGATGAGACGGGATCTCCATCATCTCGACGATCCGGTTATCCGGAGAGAGACCGGACAGCTTCATGCCGTTCTTCTCCAGGTCATCACGATAGTAGTTATTTACCTCATAACGGTGGCGATGACGCTCGTTGATCGTCTCCGCACCGTAAAGCTCTCTGGCCTTGGTCCCCTCAGCGAGAACACAGGGATAGGATCCCAAACGCAGGGTTCCACCAATGTCTTCTACGCCGTTCTGGTCCGGCATCAGATGGATCACCGGATGCGTGGTCGCCGGATCGAGCTCTGCACTGTGTGCATCGTTCCAGCCGATCACATGACGGGCAAACTCGACGATACCCAGCTGCATGCCCAGACACAGTCCCAGATACGGGACATTGTTCTCTCTCGCGTAGCGGATCGAGGTGATGATCCCCTCCGTACCGCGCTCTCCGAAGCCGCCCGGTACGATCACGCCGCTGACGTCCTTCAGATAGTCGGCGACATTCTCCTCGGTCAGCTCCTCCGAGTCAACCCACTTGATCTCCACATTTACCTTGTGCGCATAGCCGCCGTGCTTCAGCGACTCAACCACACTGATATATGCATCGTGCAACGCGGTATACTTTCCGACCAGCGCTACCGTAACATCCTTCTTGACATTTTTGATGTTATCAACCATCGTCTGCCATTCCTCGATCTCCGGCTCCGGACAATCCAGACGGAGACACTTGCAGGCAACGCGGGCGAGTCCCTCGCTCTCCATCGCGAGCGGAACCTCATAGAGAGTCTCGACATCAAGGTTCTGGATTACGTGATCCGCCGGGATGTTACAGAACAGAGAAATCTTATCGCGGATCGGCTTGTCGAGCGGGACCTCCGTACGACATACGACCAAATCCGGCTGGATTCCCATCCCCTGCAGCTCCTTTACGCTCTGCTGCGTCGGCTTGGACTTCAGCTCCTCCGACGTCCTCAGATACGGCACCAGCGTCACATGTATGATGATCGCGTTCTCATGGCCGATATCGAGCTGAAACTGACGGATCGCCTCCAAAAACGGCTGGCTCTCGATATCTCCGACCGTACCGCCAACCTCGATGATCGCGATCTGGGTATCCTTGCAGCCGTCATTTCTATAGAAACGACTCTTTAACTCGTTGGTGATATGCGGGATAACCTGGACCGTACCGCCGCCGTAGTCACCGCGACGCTCCTTGGACAGGACCGACCAGTACACCTTACCGGTCGTGACATTACTCTGCTTGGTCAGGCTCTCATCGATAAAACGCTCGTAGTGACCCAGATCCAGATCCGTCTCCGCCCCGTCATCCGTGACGAACACCTCACCGTGCTGGATCGGATTCATCGTGCCGGGATCGATGTTGATATACGGATCAAACTTCTGCATCGTCACCTGATAGCCACGCATCTTGAGCAAACGTCCCAACGACGCCGCCGTAATACCCTTTCCCAGACCGGAAACGACACCTCCGGTCACAAACACATACTTAACAGCCATAATTCCTCTTTTCTTTAACCGTGAGAAGCACCGCGTCTACGGTGCCCCTCGTTTTGCTTTGCAACATATATAATAGATTATACTGAATTTTCACGGATTTTACAACCGTTTTTTGAAAAATATCCCGACCTCTCTCACGGCGCATTTTTACGCCCCTGCCACCAGTCTGACACAACCTTTTGCTACGCTAAACGGAAGGATTTATAGGAGGTAAATGCCATGCTCCACTCAAGAAAATTACGCTTTCGCGCGGTTCTACTCCTGGTGACCGCTCTGGTATTCACTTTGATCGGACCACGCACCGACTCGACGGAATCCCAGGCCAGTACGATTTCTACAGCAGTCGTGAACCCATCCTCACAAGGTGGTATCTTTGGGTACGCCAAGATCGTCGGATCCGACACGGTCGTACGCACGAAAAACGACCAAAGCCCCATCGCCGTCAAGCATGTGGAATCCCTGGCTAACGACGACCAGATTGTCGACAGACTCGGCAATCAGATGTCCGACCAGATGTCCGCCCTGATCAACAGAACCGGCGGTACCGCTGCCACTGCCAGCAACGTAACCTCCTCCGAGCTGGCAAGCCTCAATCAGGATTTACGAAGCAGCGGTCAGAATACAAGCTTTGTCGATATTGTAACCAAGATCACGTTTCATCTCCAGTCGGGTACACTGCCTGCCTCCGTCACGAGCGCAAGCGACGCTCTTTACTATGTCGAGCAGGCAATTTCCAGACATCCGATGTTGTGTTGTCTCTTCACGATGATCATTCTTGATCAGTCAAAAACCACGTTGACGGTCTACTCACCGATCGCAGTTGACAATCTGCTGGAAACGACCGCTGAGTATATGAGCACACTGGACGCCATCACTACGGTACCGAAAAGGAATACCTCGATGACGGATGAGGATAAGGTTCTCTATCTCCATGACGAGATCGTAGCACTGACAGAGTATTCGGTCGGTCGCAGGGACACCTATGCACTCGACTACACACCGGTCGGTGCGATGGTTTACAACCTTTCAGTTTGCCAGGGCTATGCCGCCGTGTTTAACCAGGCAGCGAGACAGTTGGGCCTGACAAGCTACGTGATCGACAGCAGCACACATGCATGGAATGCTGTCCGCATCAGGGGAAGCTGGTATTATGTCGATACGACCTGGGACGATACCAGGCCATACGGCACGGAAAAGGATTATGTCAACCACAAATATGTTTTGATCAACAAGACAGGAGCCGCCGACACCGCCTTTTTATCCGGCCATACCGTGACCACTGAGTACTCCTCTCACTTTGGCAACGAGGTTATCGATCATCTCGGTTCCGATTTCGGCTCCTATTTCCCGAAAACCGAAGGCATCACCTCGCAGATGGGGTTCCTCGGCGGATACTTTTACTATTCGAAGGATAACCGGCTCTACAAGTGGGACCGAGGCAGTAGAAAGGGAGAGATCACCGGTATTCCGACCGCTACCTCCCGCAGGATCGCTGTTATGGATGGCATCGTGTATATCAGCGGAAGCGATGGGATGTACCAGTCGGACGCGAGCGTGTCCACCTTAAACCGGGCCGATTCAACACCCTTCATCGGTATGTACGAGGCGGCAAATAAACTCTACGTATCCACCGGTGGTCCCTTCTACGTCTATCATTCCGTTGCTACCCCCAGCATAGGACCGACTACCGCTCCGGGCACCACAGCGATCCCGATCGTAACTGTGCCGCCCACCAGCGCCTCTGCCAGCCCGGGAGCCTCCCTCCCGCCGGGTGTGAGCGCTTCCCCGACCCCGACGTCGACCTATCACGGGATCCCGACCGTACCGCCGACACCGACGGCTACGATCTTTGACCCGACACTCGTCACACCGACGCCGTCACCGGGCACAACTGTGGCTCCGGCTCCGACACCGACGGACTCGACACCGACGACCTTCAACGCTCCGGGGAAGACCAAGATCAAAACCATACAGAATATAAAAACACGTTCCGTGTATTTAAAATGGAAAAAAGTAACAGGCACGACCCAGTATCAGGTTCAGTATTCGCCGTCAAAGAGCTTTACGACAAAACAAATACGGACCTCGTTAACGAGCTCCGTAACCATTGCCAATCTGATAAAGAAAAAGACGTATTATTTCCGCGTAAGAGCCGTCAAGATCAAGTGGAACGGGGTTGCCCCCGTCCGCAAGTACGGCAAGTGGAGTGCCAAAAAGAAAGTAAAGATCAGGAAGTAGTGATCACTTCCATCGCCTTGACCAGCTGGTTGTCCGAGTTGGTGCCGTATTCCTCGGTACTCTTACCGCTGAACGCCACTCCGACATCCGGCGTCAGGCCTTTTTCATGGATCGAGCGGCCGGACGGCAGCAGATACTCTCCTGTCGTCAGCTTGATGCCTCCCTGATCTCCCGGGAAAGTATAGATCGACTGCATCACGCCTTTCCCGTAGCTCTTTTCTCCGATCAAACGGATCTTTTTTCTGTCCTGCAGCGCACCGGCAAATACCTCTGCTGCGCTGGCGGATTTCCCATTGATCAAAACTACCATCGGCTTGGTAAAGTCTTCCTTGGAGGTGGACCGGTAGATGGTATCTTTCTGTCCCTTTCGCGTCTCCGTCAGCACCGGTCCCTCCGGCAACAGACGATCCAGCACCGATAAGACCGCGGACAACACACCCCCCGGATTGTTTCTCACATCGAGGATCAGACCTTTGATATTCTTCTTCTCGAGATCATCGATCGCACTGCGAAACTGCTTCGGCGTCTCCCGGTCAAAGCTCGTGATCTGCAAATATCCGATCTCGTTTTTTAACACCTGATGAAAGACGGATTTATTTACAATATTCGCGGTCTCGACCGTCAGCTCGATCCGTTCTTCATCACGCAGTACCACGATCACATGCTTGACCCCGACCTTACCGCGAACCATGGTTACTACCTCATCGGTTGACGCCTTCGTCACGTCGACACCGTCCACCATGACGATCACATCGCGGACTTTCATCCCGGCTTTGTCCGAGGGACCGTCCTTCTCGACCTTGGTGACAACCTTACGCTTGGTCTCCGTATCCTCGGAAATCGCGATCCCGATCCCGGCATAATCCCCGTCATTATGCTCCTTGAGCTGGGTCATCTCACCGGGTGTCAGGTATACGGAATACGGGTCTCCCAGCGCCGTAACGATCCCCTTTGCGGCCATCTGGGCGAACTGCTCATCCGGTACACCGGACTTCCAATAGTATTTTTCGATGTAGCCCTCCACCGTTTTGGCCAGGTCATAGGTACTGTCCGCCATCGGTGTCCCCGAAAACGGATGGAGATTCAACATATCACAGATGAGCAAAATCATCGTGAGCAAAAGCGCCCCCGTGACGATCCCTGTCAGATACAGGCGCATCGGTTTCACCGGCTTCCTTATCGGCTTCGGCTTGTCTTCAAAACGGTTCTCTTCCATCGGTCTTCCTTCTTATCTAAGTAATTCTCTGCGAGTCCTCATAAACCGGAATCAGTTCGCATCGAGATAATTCATATATTTCATGACCATCAGCGCGATCTCAAAGGTGATCGCATCCTCAAAGGTCTGGATATCCAGTCCGGTCATTTTTTTCAGCTTTTCGAGACGATATACCAGCGTGTTTCGATGGATATACAGCTCACGCGAGGTCTTGGATACATTCAGGTTGTTCAGGAAAAACTGATCGATCGTCGTCAGCATTTCCTCGTCGAAGTGCACTGGCCCCTCACTGCCGAAGATCTCACGGATGAACATCTTACACAGTTGGAGCGGCAGCTGGTAGATCAGACGGCCGATCCCCAGGTTTCCGTAGGCGATCACGCGCCTCTCGCTGTAAAAGATCTGGCCCACATCCAGCGCCAGCTTCGCTTCCTTATAGGAACGCGATACCTCCTTGATATCCTGGATCACGGTTCCGTAAGCGACTCTCGCACTGGTCAGCGCCTCCGAACCCAGCATATCCACGAGGACATTCGCGATACGTCCGAGATCGTCATAGGTCTCATCCTCGCTCATTTCCTTTACAATGATGATATCCTTTTCATCTACCGCCGTGATAAAGTCTCTCGTACCGCTCGAAAACAGTCCGCGGACCGTCTCCATCATCCCGGCATCCTTCTCACGCTCGGTCTCCACCAAAAAGACCACGCGCTTGGCACGCATCTCGATATGGAGCTTTTGTGACCGGTTCAGGATGTCGACGTGCAGCAGGTTATCCAGCAGGAGATTTTTGATAAAGTCATCGCGATCATAGCGCTCCTTGTACGCTACGAGGAGATTGTTGATCAAAAATACCACGATCTCTCCGTTTTTAAATGTCTCCTTGGAGTCTCCGATCGCCACGACAACAAACGCCAACTCGCCGTCATCGTACACCTTGAAAAAGTGATTCTTCCCGATCAGCCGGCAGTCCTCCTCTGCCTGAACAAAGGTCTTCACCTGTCCCCTGCAATCCTCATCAACCTTTCCGGTTTTGGCGAGGATATTGGTCTCCGGGTCCATCACCATAAATTCATCCTTGGTAATCCCATATATCCCGTCCAGCGTATGCTGTATGATCTGATTTGAAATCATATCCTTCCCCCTGTTTATGCTGAAACATAATAAGACTTTTTCTAACCCATTTTAGCACAGTCCCCGCGCGATGTCAAAGAGCTCTCTGCGTTTTTATGGGACAAACCGGATTTTCCGCCTTTTTTTTATCACAAAATTGCGCAAAACGTGACACCAAACTGTACCAAAACTGACTCGAATTTGTGAGGATTCTGACAAAACCGGCTGTTACAATACAGACAGTTTCAAACGAAACCAATTTGAAAAAAATATACACATAGGGGCAACCATAAGTCCCCGGAAAGGAAACCATTATGATCAAGAAAACAGTAAAAAGAGGATTAGCATTCACACTCGCTGCTTCACTCGCATTCGGAGCAGCACCGGTCGCAGGCTTCGCTGCACCGACCATCGCCGAGGCGGCAGAGAGCGGAAACGCTTACTCACCGGCCAAGAGCGTATCCGTCAACGTAGACGCCACCAAGGACTTCGGACTGGACGGCTTCGTATCAACACTGAGCGGCTTCGTCGGAGCAACAAAGGCCGTGATCAAATCCAACGACAAAGACGTCGCACTCATCAGTACAGACGGAACCAATTTCAAAGAGTCCGCCGAGGTAACGGCAGACGACATCGGCACCGTGGCACCGAAGTTTAACTCCATCACCGTAAAGGGTGTCAAGGCCGGGACAACATCGATTACGATCGTAGCGATCGACAACAACGAAAAGGAAATCCCGAACTCCTCACAGACAATCGATATCAACGTATCCGCCATCGAAAAGAGCGTCGTTGTGAAGGACGCTAAGGGCAACGCTCTCGAGGACGGTTCTTCCATCTCCATGATCAACGGCAAGACGGCTAAGGTCTCCCTGACCGAGACCAACACGACCGAGGCTCTCACCGTCAAGGATGCCTACGATGTAACCGGTATCTATGTAGAGGACACCTCGATCGCAACAGCAGCGATCGCCGACAAGGAGATCACTTTCACCGGACATAAATTCGGACAGACAAACGTCTATCTTTTCTATAAAAATGACGGCATCCGCCGCAGCTTTGTACTGAGCGTAGCCGAGGATACACAGCTGAATGTAACCTTAGCAAGTGGCAGCTACACGATCGGCCAGGATAAGAAGTGGACACAGGACAAAAAGGTTGTCGATGCTCCCGTGATCTATCTGAACAACCAGGCTAAGAGCGCACAGATCAGTGCATCCGCTACTAACGGAAACGAAGTTGCTTTCTCGACCGATGACACAAACATCGTTGTCGGCAAGGACGGCTCGGTATCCGCTAAGGTCGGCGATGACGGTAAAGTAGCTCCGGGCAATGCGACGGTAACATTCGGCGTACCGGCTACCGAGGGTGCCGAGATGAGCGAGCTCAAGGGACTCACCGTTAAGGTTGTCCTTACTGCTGAGCCGGTCAAGGTTTCCTCTCTGGAGGTAAAGGATGCCGCAGGCGTATCCTACGGAAAAGTAGAAGGTAAGTTCAGCGTAGTCGGAACAACGATCACCGGCGAGGATGTCACCAAGGCATCGACCTCCTCTCTGAAGCTTTCTCTGAAGGATAAGACCTCCGAGGCCTTCACGATCGACTCCAACGTTGATGCCGGCAAATATGTCAACATGACCGCTGCACCGGCAGGCATCGTATCGATCAAGGACAACGTGATCACCGCTGAGAAAAAGGGCACAGCAACCATCACGGTAGCTGCCGGCGTCGATGAGACCAGCGTCGCTGCTGCGACTCTGACCTTCACGGTAGAGGTTTCGGACAAAAACATCAACAACGAGATTTCCGCTGAGCCGATCAGCGTAAACAAGGATAAGCTCAGCGACACGATCGTACCGAGCGCAACCTACGGAAATAAGTTCTCCTTCCCGACACTGGCTCGACCGGCAACGGCTAAGGACTCCGACGCTGCTCAGAAGATCGGCTTTGTAGACCTCAACACAACCGGCGAGGGACGTGACGACTGCGACATCATCGTCAACACACTGACCGGTGCCGTTACTTACAAGGACAACGGCAAGAGCGGTGTCGCTTACGTAAAAGTAACAGGCGAGGCAACCGCTGAGGCAGAGGCACCGAATCCGATCTACGTAAAGGTCACCTACGGCGACTACAACAAAAAGGCTTCGGACCTCAGTGTCGCAGCCAACAAGCTGAGCATCACAGAAGGCGCCAGCATCTCCGCCGGAGCCAGCTCCTCACAGGTACTAAGTTACGCATCCGATGATGAGAGCATCGCTACTGTTGCAGCCGACGGCACGATCACCGGTATCGCTCCGGGAACTGCCATCATCACGATCTCAGCAGCTGCTGACGATGTGTTCGAGGCCGGTGAGAAGACCGTTACGGTTATCGTATCCGCAAAGACAAAGCTCGCTAACACGATCAAGGTAACCGGTAAGACAGCAAGCGTTAAGTACAGCAAGAAAAAGGCAAAGACACTGGCAGCCTCCAAGGTCGTAACCGTAAAGAAAGCTCAGGGCAGCGTGACCTACAAAAAGACCAAGGGCAATGCCAAGATCACCATCGCCAAGAGCGGAAAAGTAACGATCAAGAAAGGTCTGAAGAAGGGCACCTACACCGTAAAGGTAAAGGTAACCGCCGCAGGAAATGAATCCTACAAAGCCGGCAGCAAGACCGTTAGCTTCAAGATCAAGGTAAAATAATCCACCCACAACAAAGCCGGCCGCTTTCTTCGGAAAGCGGCCGGCTCATTTTTTATTATCTGTCAGCGTTTGCGACGATCCTCATGGTTCGTCTCGTAGAAGCGTTTTTTATCATCGTACATCCGCTCGTCTGCCATATGCAACAGCGCCTCAAAGGAGAAGCCTTCACTGGAGAATGCTGTACCCATCGATACCGAGCGTCCCTTTTTCGAGATCATATCACGAACCTCTCGTACCGCCAGGGCGAACTGCTCGCGGTTACCACCCTCGCGTACCACGAGGAACTCATCCCCGCCCATGCGGAAGACGCGGCGGTCACCGAATACCGTCTTCAGACAATCCGCCACATCGACGATCATCTGATCGCCGGCCTCATGTCCCTGCTCGTCGTTCATACGTTTCAGACCGTTGATGTCACACATCAGAAGTCCATAGGTATTACCGCTGCCCTCGATCGAGGATCGCATCTCATCGAGCGAGCGACGGTTGCGAATACCGGTCAGAGAATCCACATAGCTGTACTGGATCAGCTGCTCCTGTGTGTCACGCTGACGCATGATCACGACAAAGAAAAATCCCAGCAGGCGGATGATCTGCAAGATCTCTTTGCTCTTGTTCGCCGGTGGATTGTCCACGCCGAAGAATCCGATATACCCGCCCTCTTTTTCGAGCGGGCAGGTAACCAGTGTGCGGATCCCCTGCGGTTTCAGGATCGCGTACATTTTTTCTGACTCGTTACGATATGCCTCGATATCCGGGATGTACACCGAACCGGTCTCCCGATACGAGTCATACCACAGCTGCACGGCACCCGAGAAGGGGACCTTTTTCAGATTATCGATCTCCGAGCGGACGCCCTCCCGACACCACTCATAGGTGTTGGCGAAGGTTCCGTCATAATTATCCTCAAAAATATACGCGCGGTCGGCACCGCTCTCCTCTCCCAGATACGTCAGCATCTGGTTGATGATCACGTCCGGAGACTGTCCGGAAAACGAGTATTTTAAGAGATTATTGACGAACTGCTGCTGATCGAATACCTGATGCTCCATCAGCATACGTCTCTGCGCCTGCATGATCATGACCAGGATAAAGATTAGGAAACCAACCTGCATGTAAATCCCGTTATCAATGAACTTTTTACCGCGGCTGACGTACTTGATCAGATCGATCGAGGCACCGATGACGAAGCAGATCGTACCGACGTACAGGGCACGATTGACGGTGCGTCTTTCATTCTTTCTGTGATCGATGGCGTCGTCTACGATGATCACCAAAACGATCACCAGAGAGATCGAGCAGGAAAGCAGATTCAGCGTATTGATCGAATGCATGTCGATGCCGAAGATCAAACGCAGACCGTACAGCAGTGTCAAGCAGACCGCTGTTACGGTAAACGAGATCACCTCGTAGATCCGTCTCTTATTCTCGGTAACGGAGTTGATAAACACAACCAGCGGAAACCCGATGGTCGCCAGACAGGTATAATCGATCACACGCATGATCATCTGGTTGTTAAGTACCAGATGCGGGACCAGGGTCGGAACGGCGGACCAGATTCCTCCGATCAGGACGCCCATACCCAGTGCCGGCATATGATAACTGCTGTTCGCCCCCTTCATCCCCATGGAACTGAAATACATCACCAGGACGAGCACACCGAAGATGATGATCAGCATCGCCAGGATAAATGGGAAACCATGTTCTCTGAATACCAGATGATTGAAATCTGCGGTCGTACCGATGTAGGAATCCTTGAAGAATCCACCGCTTTCACCGCCGTAGATCGAGCGGGCGAGCAGTGTTACCTTACTCCCCGGAGGACGCAGGACGATACGATGGACATAGTCTCCGTAGCCCTTACCGGTGATGTTCTCCTCCGGATAAAAGGTATACATCGTGACGTCGTTGATTTTTACTTCAAAATAGATATTATGACTGACAAGATTCCAGACTGAGTCTGTAGACGTAACATTCGGTGTGATATTCTGGAGACGGATCTCCTCGCCCTCCTGAAGCTTGGGGAAATCATCCAACGTGACCTCGCGTCCGTCGGAGGTTTTCCACCCCTCGCCAAAGGCGTACAGATCCCCGGACGTCCGCACATCTCTGTCGAAAACCGTCCAGATACCATATCCGAATGCCATCACCGCGATGATAACATAGACCGTATAAATGACTCTTTGAATCTTCATAAGCTATTGATTATCCTTTGTAAAGCGCACGCTTGTCGATAACACGGACCGCCTTGCCCTCGCTTCGCTCCAGGGTCTTCGGCTCCACCAGCTTGACATCTGCCAGGATACCCAGCATCGCCTTGAGACCGGC
Organism: Eubacterium sp.; assembly: GCA_036343395.1. Classification (GTDB taxonomy): domain Bacteria; phylum Bacillota; class Clostridia; order Lachnospirales; family Lachnospiraceae; genus Eubacterium_F. The sequence goes on from JAZASH010000020.1 coordinate 22,651, forward strand.
GATCAACTTTTTCGTCGCCTGTGCACGATCAAAGGTGTCGTCCGCTGCCATAAACGGTGTCAACTCAACCTGAACCTCGATCTTGTCCTGATATGCCTTATCACGTGTGACGATGATCTGATAGTTCGCCTGGAAGCCCTGGTTGATCAGGACCGTCTCGATCTGTGACGGGAACACGTTCACGCCCTTGACGATCAGCATGTCATCGCTACGTCCGAGCGGCTTGGTCATCTTGACATGGGTACGGCCGCAGGCACATTTTTCATGGGACAGTACGCAGATATCACGGGTGCGATACCGCAGCAGCGGGAACGCTTCCTTCGTGATGCTGGAGAATACGAGCTCTCCCTTTTCGCCGTCCGGCAGTACCTCGCCGGTCTGCGGGTTGATCACCTCTGCGATAAAGTGATCCTCGTTGATATGCATACCGGACTGCTCCGAGCACTCAAAGGCCACACCCGGGCCGGAGATCTCGGTCAATCCGTAGATGTCGTACGCCTTGATGCCGAGCGAACTCTCGATCGCCTGACGCATCTCCTCCGTCCATGCCTCAGCGCCGAAAATACCGGCCTTGAGTTTGAGCTGATCCTGCACCCCTCTCTCGTGGATGCTCTCAGCCAGATACGCCGCATAGGACGGTGTACAGCAAAGGATCGTCGATCCGAGGTCGGTCATAAACTGGATCTGACGCTCCGTATTTCCTGATGACATCGGCAGGGTCAGGCTGCCGAGCTTGTGGGAACCGGCATCCAGTCCGGATCCGCCGGTAAACAGGCCATAGCCGTAGCATACGTGAACCACGTCTTCGTTGGTACCGCCGGCTGCCACGATCGCGCGGGCACAGCAATCTGCCCACAGATCCAGGTCATGCTGCGTATAAAAAGCGACAACACGACGTCCTGTGGTCCCGCTGGTCGAGTGGATCCTCACGCAGTCGCCGAGCGGCTTTGCGAGCAATCCGTACGGATAAGCCTCTCGTAGGTCATCCTTGGTAATAAACGGAAGCTTATGGAGATCCTCTATGCCGTGGATATCCTCCGGACGGATCCCCTTGTTTTCCATACGATTGCGGTAATACGGCACGTTCTCATATACGTGCTTTACCTGCTTTACGAGACGCTCGTTCTGCCACGCCGTGATCTGGTCACGGGACGCCGTCTCGATGTCCTTTTGAAAATAGTTTGCCATGATTTCTCCCCTCAAATTCTTATATTTCATAAAGCGCGGATGTCTCACATGCGTCGGATAAACTCACGCTTACTTCCTCTAAGGATGGGAAAAGGGTCGACAGCTGGTGCCGACCCTCCTGTTATAACCTATCGTAATTCTTTCACTTCAGGGAACAACTTTTCCGATCATCTTGTGGATAATGAAAATCGCCATTCACTTGTAGTTACTTATCTTACTTGATCATAACTTAGTTACGTTTGCTGCCTGCGGTCCCTTCTCACCCTGGATTACTTCGAACTCTACCTTGTCGCCCTCATCCAGAACCTTGAAGCCCTCCATCTGCAGTGCGGAGAAATGTACGAATACGTCTGTTCCCTCCTCGTCTGAGATGAATCCAAAACCTTTCTTTGCATCAAACCACTTTACTGTTCCCTGCATGTGTTTATGCCTCCTACAAAATAAAAATTTAACACAAGTCTTACTTTATCACATCCAAGGGGTTATGTCAAGATTATAATGTAATCAAAGTCGCATTTGCGCCGGAAGCCATCGAAGACAGGATATACTGCTTCGGGCCCACGATTACCGCCAGTTTCGGGCAGGAACGGATCGCCGAATACCCGGTCTTGAGCTTGGTTCCGTTGGCAAATACCACCTGGCGAAGCTTGTTGCAGTTGGTGATCGCCGCATAGTTCAGATAGGTGATCGATTTCTCAAAATAGAGTTCCTTCAGGTTTTTAGCCCTACGGAACGCCTCACCGGTCACCTTGGTAACGCCCTTCGGTACCGTAAACGACGCGTTTTTCCTGCTTGACGGATACTGGAGCAGGGTCTGTCCGGAGCGGCTGTACAGCACACCGTCGATCACGCGGTAAGTACCGGATCCGTTACCGGTAAAAGCAGTCAGCTTGTTACAAGCGTAGAAAGGCTTGGCTCCGAGCTTTTTCAGGCTGCTTGAAATATGCATCGAGGTGATCGCCGTATTGGAAAACGCATAGTCTCCGATCTGGGTGACACTGTCCGGCACGACTGCATTTTTCAGGGCTCCGTCGCCACCGAACGCATAGGCTGCTATCGTGCGGACACCGGATGTGAGCGTCACGGACTTCAGACGCTCCATCGACGAGAACGCGTGATGATGGATCGACTGCGCTCCTACCGACAGCGTCTGCAGATGACGGTTCTCCTCGAACGCATAAGACCGGATCACCTTCACCGATGACGGCACGGTATAGCTCTTGCTCGGCTTGTTGATCGGATACTGGAGGAGCGTTGTCTTCTCCTTATCAAAAAGGACACCTGCCTGCGAGCTGTAGTTTTTGTTTCCGGCTGCCACACGGATGCTCTTTAAGCTGGTGCATCCGCCGAAGGCGCCCGGATTCAGCCCCTTGACACTGGCCGGGATCGTGATCGTTTTTAACCGATCGCAGTTCTTAAACACACGGTTTCCGATATATGCTACTTTCCCGGGCAGCTTAACCGAGGAAAGGTTCGTCCCGTTAAAAGCACCGTTTCCGATATACTGGAGTTTTTTATTCAGCTTGATCTTTTTCAGGCCGCTGTTCTGGAACGCCTGATCCCCGATTGCGTATACGTTTTTCGGGATCTTGATGCTGGTCAGCTTCAGACACTCCGCAAACGCATTTTTCTTGAGGATTTTAAGCTTCGTCGGGAATGTCACCGTCCGCAGGGATTCGCAGCCGTAAAAGGCATTCTCCGGGATCTCAAACATCGATGCCGGCACCTTAAAGGACTTCAGGGCCGAGCATCTGGCAAAAGAACGTACACCGAACTTGGTTTTGGAGCCGTTGAAGGTGACCTTCGCCAGCTTGGAGCAGTTGTAGAAGGCCTCATCGCCGACGGTCTTTACGGATGCCGGGATAGTCACGGAGGTCAGCGCATAGTCCTCACGAAAGGCGCCGTCCTCGATATAGACCAGCTTTCCGTTGAGGCTGACATTGGAGAGCTTGCTGCAACGGTAAAAGGCATGCTGTCCGATTTCCGTCACGGACGACGGGATCTTTATGCTTTCCAGCTTTTTACAGTAGGAAAAAAGATTGTCGGAAATCGATGTGATCGCGGTCGTTTTAAACGTCACACTCCGCAACGCGTCACAACCGTAAAACGCTCCCGAGCCGAGACGATTTACCGATGCCGGGATCGTGATCTCTTTCAGCGACTCGCAGTTTTCAAAGGCGTAGCTCGAGATTTCTTTCAGCGTTGACGGCAGGCTCACGTTCGTGAAGCTCATACCGGAAAACGCGCTGTAATCGATCTCCGTTACCGGATAGCCGTCGATGCGCTCGGGGATCTCCAGCTTATCCGGATCCCACTCGCCCTTTACACCACTGATGACGATCTCTGCGTCCTGTACGTAGTATTTCAGGCCTTTTTCCTCCGGCTCTGCTGCCGATCCGGTCGTCGCACTGTCCGCCTTTACAGAGACAGACAGAGTCGCCGTCCTGGCATTTTTTTTCTGAACGGCCGCCTGCGCGTCTGCGCCGACCCCCGGAGTCATCAGCGATAAAACAAGTGCCATACATAAACATGTAATCATAGGTTTCTTCATAAGAGGAACCCTCCTTTCGGTCATTTACCTACTATAACGAAGCACCCTTCGTTTTTGTTGCAAAATTTTTTTCACTCTCACTCCGTCGCATTGATGCTGTCATACTTATCGCGGAGCAGCTCCATAACCGCTTTATGCCGCTTTTCTTCCTCCGCAGGATCGATCCTTTTCTTTTTCTTTTTCTGATCCGCCTGGAGGATCGACCGTCCGATATCATCGCAGCAACCGATGATACGCTCCACACTGTGAGCCCACTCACTGATAAAGCTGTGCTGGAGATCCGTGTATTCGCCGTTGTGCAGACGATGCATGGACTTGCGGATCACGATCTCCTGCATATCGTAGATCACCTCGCGGAAATCCGGGATCGATTGTACAAACGAAGCGCTTTCGCTGCGAAAACCGTTCGTGACGATCATGAGCACCTCTTCCATCGAGGTATACAGCGCGGCCAGATCCTGACTTGACTGCTTGGGGTATTCGAAGCCCTCCTGCCCCAGTCGTGATACCGAGCAGAATACCGACTGATAGATCAGGATAATCTTTGCAAAATCATCGGCAGACTCCTTGACCATCATCAGTTTTCGTGAATCCTTCGCAGAGAGCGAATCCGCTGTGATCTTTACGGTATAGTCCTTCAACTTTTCATTATATAGAATGACCAGCTCGCATTTGGAATTTACCTTGTCCCAGTCGATCTCGCCCTTGCGGAGGCTTTCCCGCAGATAGGAAAAGACGTCCGCGACGATATCCGAGATCATATCGGCAACCTGTTTGGCCTGACCGATCGCAAACGGAGGGGTCTTTAACAGCACCGGATCGAGCATCGATACCACAAGGTCGATATCCTTTTCCTCCTCGGTCAGCGGGATAACCAGGTTGACCATCTTAACGAGTACGCCGGACATCGGTAGTACGATCGCCGAATACGCGACGTTGATCAGCGAATGGATCAATGCGATCCCGACCAGGCTGGCGCTCATCGCCAGGAACGGGAACTTAAAGATCCCGTTCAGCAGGTAGAAGATGGCCATAAACGTAACCGTTTTGAATATATTATAGAACAGATGTAAAAATGACGCGCGGCGTCCGTTCCGGGAACCTCCGATCGAGGATATGATCGAGGTGATACAGGTTCCCATCTGCGCCCCGCAGATCATCGGGATACATACCGCATATGAAACGCCGGTCGTCATTGCGAGTGCCTGAATGATACCTACGGTCGCATCGCAGCTCTGAACTACCATCGTAAAGAATACCGCCACCAGATAACCGATGATCGGATTCTCAAAGCTGGTCAGCAGTCCGCGGAACGCCTCCATCTCACCGAGCGGTCCCATGGCCGAGCTCATCATCGCCATTCCCATCATAAGCATGGAGAAGCCGAGGATGATGTTGCAGATTGACCGGACGGATTCTTTTTTCGAAAACATCGTGACAAATACGGCACCTACTGCCAAAAACGGAGCCAGGTTGGCCGGCTTGAGCATCGTCATCACGAGACTGTCCTCGCCGATGGCGTTCAGACTCAGCAACCATGCCGTCGCCGTGGTACCGAGGTTGGCACCGAGGATTATATTGACCGCCTGAAACAGGGTCATGATACCGGCATTAACAAAGCCGACGACCATGACTGTCGTCGTGGATGACGACTGCACCATTGCCGTGATCCCCGTCCCGAACAGATACCCCGACACTCGTTTTCTTGTGAACTTCTCAATCACATCGCGCAGTCCGCTACCGGTGATCTGTGTCAGCGAGTCGCTCATCAGGCTCATGCCGTACAGAAACAATGCCAATCCGCCCAGCAGAGCGGATATCATCAAAAATACTTCCGTTGCACTCATACTGAACTCCTTGTTTGTCGTTTACTCACACGGGAAAATGATTCCCCATGTGTTTCGGATTGCGTCCATCTGTCTCATGATCTCAAGCGTTTCCGCATGCGGCATCGCATCGCACTCGGTCTTATGCGCTTCTATCGCGTCCATACATGCCAACACTTCATACTCATAGCCTGTGATCTGCTCCGGCACGATGATTTCCTTGCGAACCCGAGGCGCATCACGATCCGGCTCATACACCGTTATCTTCTGCGGATTATTGATATTCTCCACAACGATAAAGCCCTTTTCCCCGGTGATCAGACCACGTCTGTCCGTCAACGCATACATCGTGGTAAACATAGTTGCCATAGCACCGTTTTGATACTCGATCATGACGGAATCCATACCATCCACACCGGTATCGGTCGGAACCATGGAGGCATGCACTGCCTTCTGGTCATCCCCCAGGATCATACTTGAAAAGTTTAACGTGTATACGGTCAGGTCGAGCAGACATCCGCCGGCCAGCGCCGGGTTGGTCATCCTGTCGTTCATGGAGATGGCATACCCGAGATTCGAGTCAACGCTCATCACCTCCCCGATCTCGCCGGAGCCGATGATGTCATCGATGATCGTTCTCGATGGCATATATCTTGTCCATATGGCCTCTGCGAGCAACAGCTTTTTCTCTGCGGCGGTTTTGGTCATTTCCACCGCCTGTGCCTCATTGACGGAAAACGCTTTTTCGCACAGGACATGTTTACCGGCGCGCAGCGCCTCCATCGTACAGCTATGGTGATGCGAATGCGGCACGGCGATATAGACCAGATCCACCTTATCGTCCGAAAGCAGCTCCTCATAGGATCCATAGGCTTTCGTGATAGCCCATTTTTCTTTGAATGCCTCTGCTTTTTCAAAACTTCTCGATGCAATCGCGTAATTCTCGACATCCTTTAACCCCTGTATGGTTAAAGCCATCTTCTCCGCGATCCCTCCGGCACCGATGATACCTACTCTCATAGTTATCCCCTCCCCTTCCATGATATCTTCTATTATAGGTCGTCAGATGCCTAAAGTCAAGGCAGCCTCGGGCGGAATCGGTTTTATCTTGTCATATGTGCTGTGATAAGTTATAATGATAACTGCATACAATCTTTCACTGATGAAAACTGGGAGGAGACAATCATGACTGAGAATCTGCAATCCGATATTCTGTCCACACGAACCGTGCGACGGTTCATGCCCGCCTGCATGGTCTATGCACTGGTGCAGTCCATGACCTTTTTGGTTGATACGGTTTTGGCCGGTCATTTCCTGGGTGAGGAAGCTGTAGCCGGTGTCGCGATCGGACTTCCGATCATTGGGATGATGCTCGCCGTCACCGCCATGGTGATGCAGGGTGGTTACCTGAAGATGATCCAGTGCCTGGGAAAAAGCGATACGGACAGCTATAACCGCATTTTTTCCATCACGATGAGTCTGACTATTTTTATCGATCTGCTTTTTCTCGCTCTATGTCTTTTCGGTACGAGCATCCTTGTCAAGATCGGCGGTGGCGCAAAAGCGACGGCACAGGCCGCAGCGTACGGCGATCTCTATATCAAGACAGCCTGCCTGATGGTTCTTTTCTTCGCCGTCGGTTCGGTCTTCCAGCTCGTGAGTGCGACGTTCGGATATCAGACTGACCGTATGCTCAGCAGCGTTGTCAATATCGTTGTCAATGTTGTCGTTTCGATCGTGGCAATCCAGTTCCTGAGCGATGAGTACAAGATCGCCGGCCTGGGTATCGGATCCGCCGTGGCCGCGTTTGCCCAGATGATCCTGGCCTTTATTATGATGAAGCGCAAGCATATCAAGGTGCGTTTCCGTTTTTATGCGATCAACAAGAAAAATATCGTCGACGGTCTCGACTGTCTGCGGAGGGGTGCACCGGCCTCGATCGACTCTGTCCTCGACGGCGCCTGCAGCTCGGTTGTCAATAATATCATTCTCTCCGTTTTTAGCAACGGAACATCCGTACTCGCTCTCTTTGCGATGATCAAGACCATCAATACCGTCGCCAAGCCCGTCGGAAGAGGTGCTCTGTATGCCAGTGAGCCACTGTTCGGAATCCTCGACGGCGAGCGCGATAACGATGGAATCTGCCGCACCTTCAAGGTTTCTCTCAAGTGGGGCATCCTCTTTGGCGCGATCGTCGCCGCTGTTTTGATCGCGTTGCAATACCCGATCCTGAGTTTCTATGGATTGGTCGGTATCGGCGATGCGCATCTGGGGCTGATCCTGGTAGCGATCAGTTCCATGGCGCTTGTGGTTCCGTTTATGTTCAATGCGGTTTATGAGTCGACCGGGCATCTGATGCTGGCTCTCGCGGTTTCGGTCATCCCCGACAGCATCCTCTATCCGATCCTGGTTGCACTGCTGGGAAAGGCGATCGGCGTGACGGGAATCTGGATTGCTCTCAGCTTCGCCTCGATTCCGTTTTTCATCATCTTCTATCTTGTGTTTATGATCATACATAAAAAGCCGGTCGTACCGCTGGCCAGAATGCTTGTCCTGCAGAAGTATGAGGATCTGGATACCGCGCTGGATATCAGTATTCCAATCGAGTCGGAGAGTGTTTCGTTTGTTTCGGAAAAATTGCAGAGATACTTTCTTGAAAAAGAGACGTCTTCTAAGATCGCTTATATCAGCGCGCTGTGTATGGAAGAAGTTGCCGCTGACTATATTGCATATCGGAAAAAGACCGGAAATATAAAAGATAAGTCGTATATGGATATCAAGGCTTTCCGCGATCCCGACAAGATCGAGATCATCCTTCGAAACTACGACGATCCGTACGATCCGCTGGTTATCGATACGGACGATGCGTCGCGAGATGAGTTCTCAAAGATCGGTATCACAATGGTGCAGAAGATCGCCTCGGATATTCACTATAGCTATGCTTACCACCTGAATGTAGTGTCGATAAAGATTCCGTTGAGTTGAGTTTCCGGACATAAAAAAAACTCCCCCGAGCGGTGCGAGAGCAAAAAAAAACTCCCCCGAGCGATGCGTAGCATCGGTCTTTGGACATCGAACCAACGACACTGCGGAAGTTTCCGGACATAAAAAAAACTCCCCCGAGCGATGCGTAGCATCGGTCTTTGGACATCGAACCAACGACACTGCGGAAGTTTCCGGACATAAAAAAAACTCCCCCTGTTGGACTCGAACCAACGACACTGCGGTTAACAGCCGCATGCTCTACCGACTGAGCTAAGGAGGAAAAACCGCGTGATTCACGCGGCGATTGAGATGTTCTCTCAAAACTGCACATTACAACTATCAAGAAAAACAACCAAATGGTCAAGCCTTCGATCGATTAGTATCCGTCAGCTGCATACATTACTGTACTTCCACCTCGGACCTATCTACCTCATCGTCTTTAAGGGATCTTATTGACTTA
>JAZASH010000021.1:0-31165 GCA_036343395.1 Eubacterium sp.
CACGCCAGACGCCATGAGTGCGTCCACGGGCCCTGCCGGCAGTGCGGTGGGTGCTGCCACCGGCACGGCAGGCACAGGAGCCTCCACAGGCGCAGCTGCTGTGGATACATGGGCCGGCATATCACCGCTCCGGGCGGAGGAGATCCTCTACGAGGATGCGGACATCCTGATCCTGGTGAAGCCGGCGGGCGAGCTCTCCCAAAAAGCGAAGCCGGAGGACATCAGCATCAACGAGCGCATGCTGAGATACCTGCGAGACGCCGGTGCCTGGGATCCGAGCGGGACCTTCACACCGAGCATCTGCAACCGCCTGGACCGTAACACGAGCGGTATTATCCTGGCGGGCAAATCTCTCCCCGGCACCCAGCTCTTATCTGAGCTGATCCGCGAGAGAAAGATCCGCAAGTTTTATCTGACCGTAGTAGAATCCGACGATTATGAGGAATTCTTTATTAAAGCATTGCGTGACGATAGCAAGTATGATACAATAGAGATTGGCGACTGGATCCGGATCCACGGGTACCTCGACAAGGACGAGAAGACCAATAAGGTCACGATCTACGACGAGCCCGGCGAAGGACGCGCCGAGATCCATACGGCATACCGGATCATAGAGCCCCGGATGCAGCAGAGCACAGACGGTGCGGACCGGCAGACAGCAGCCGGCATACGGACGCGGACAGCAGGAGCGGCGCCGACACAGAGAGTGGCCGACGCACACACGCGCCTCGAGGTCGAGCTGATCACGGGGAAGACGCACCAGATCCGGGCGCATCTGGCATCGATCGGGCACCCGCTCGTGGGCGACAAAAAATACGGGTCTCACGAAAAAGGTCCCTATGAGCTCACGGCGTATCGGGTTATTTTTCCGGAGGACGAGCGACTCGCTCCGGAGCTGCGTGGCAAGGAAATCAAACTGGAGGTAGATAACGATGAGTAAGGCATTGATGGTATTTGCAGACGGATTTGAAACAGTTGAGGCATTGATGACGGTAGACATCCTCCGTCGTGGCGGCGTGGACGTGACGATGGCATCGATCTATGACAGCATCGAGGTTACCAGCGCGCAGGATATCGTGATCAAAACCGATTCTTTGCTGAAAAATGAGAATATCATGGAATACGACATTATTATCCTGCCCGGAGGACAGCCGGGAACGACCAATCTGAGCCAGAGCAACGACGTAAAGCTTGCTGTAATGGCGATGAACGGCGTGAAAAAGAAGGTCGCTGCGATCTGCGCGGCTCCGACGGTCTTTGGCCAGTACGGAATCCTGCAGGGCAAGAAAGCATGCTGCTATCCGGGACTGGAGGAAAGCCTGACGGGAGCAGAGGTGACCTACGACAACGTAACCGTAGACGGAAACATCATCACGAGCCGCGGACTCGGAACTGCGCTTGACTTTGCGCTGGAGATTCTCGAGCAGCTGACCTCGACGGCGAAGGCCGGCATGATCCGTAAATCCGTCATCGCATAAGGGAGAAAAGGATGGGAACCTGGAATTCACGTGGACTGCGCGGGTCGTTTTTGGAAGAGCTTCTGAACATGACCATCGAGAAATATCACGCGCAAAATCTGGCGCTGATCCAGAAGGTCCCCACGCCGATCACCCCGATTAAAATCGATAAAGAAACCAGACACATCACGCTGGCTTACTTCGAGCAAAAAAGTACGGTCGACTATATCGGTGTGGTGCAGGGCGTCCCGGTATGCTTTGATGCTAAGGAATGCCAAAAGGACTCCTTCCCCCTGGCCAACATCCATGAGCATCAGTACCGATTTATGGCGGACTTCGAGGCACAGGACGGGGTCGCATTTCTGGTGATCTACTTTAAGGACAGGGATGTGTTTTACTATCTCCCGTTCGCTCAGCTGAAGGTGTTCTGGGAGCGGATGGAAGCAGGCGGGCTGAAGCACTTTAAATACAGCGAGCTGGACCCGGCATATGAGATATCCGGCTACTCCGGAACCTTTGTCCATTTTCTCGAGCCACTACAGCGGGATTTGGAGTCTCGCCCTTGACAAAAGGCGTAAAATCTTATAAAATATATGTGTTCAAATATCAGATTGCAGGACTAGTACATCGGTAGTATATCAGCTTCCCAAGCTGAGGAGGCGGGTTCGACTCCCGTGTCCTGCTTAAGAATAGGGAGCCGATGAAAATCGGCTCCTTATTCTTAAGCAGGACACTGCCAAAAGGAGAGCCCGCCCGGGGAAAGAACGCGGAGCGTTCTTTCGGAGCTCCGAGCGAAGCGAGGAGATCCTTGTCCAGATTTCAAGAAACCAACACTTAGGGGGAACCATTCCATGAAACCATCACCTGAGATTTTATCCAACTACGAGCAGACCGCTCGCACCAAAACCTCCATGCCCGCATGGAAACTCGTATTATCCGGAATCTTTGCCGGATTTTTTATCGCACTCGGCGGACTCGGTTCGCAGGTCGCATCGGTAGCGATCGGAGGAACCGCAGGGAAACTCGCCGGCGCCTGTGTATTCCCGGTAGGTCTCTTTCTCGTCGTCACCGTCGGTGTCGAGCTTTTCACCGGCAACTGCCTGCTCCCGGCCCCCTGGCTGAGCCGCAAAACGACGGGCGTCAAGATGGCCGGCATCCTGAAAAACTGGCTCTTTGTTTACATCGGAAACTTCATCGGCGGTATGCTTCTGGCACTGTCGGTTTATTACGGACATATCAACAAGATGTTTGACGGTGCGCTCGGCGACACGATGATGTCGGCAGCGGCCTCCAAGATGGCACTCGATCCGGCTGAGGCCGTGATCAAGGCGATCTTATGTAACATCCTCGTATGCCTGGCGGTATGGGTAGCGATGGGATCGACCTCCGCAGGCGGCAAAGCGATCGCCTGCTTTGCACCGGTTATGCTCTTCGTTCTGTGCGGCTTTGAGCATAGCGTAGCGAACATGTACTTTATCCCGACCGGCCTCCTCCTCGGAGCCGAGGGAGACATCGGGGCATTTTTGATCAACAACCTGCTTCCGGTCACCATCGGAAACATCATCGGCGGCTCGATCGTCGTAGGCGGGGGCGTGTGGGCGCTCCACCACCCGGCCAAAGCCGACTGACAGCCCGCGGCGCGCACGAGAGCAACAGACGGCCGGGACACGCGAGGCTGCCGACCTGTCCAAGCAAAGCCGAAGCCGACCCGCCCGAGTACCCCAGCAACCACCGGAAAGGAGTGACCCTCCATGTATAAAAAACTAACGGAAGAAGAAATCGTCGACAACATCGAAGGAGCGATCCGCAACGGCTATATCGTTCCGTACTTCCAGCCGCAGCTCAATCACTCCACAGGCCGCATGGTCGGCGCCGAGGCACTGATGCGCTGGGAGGATCCGGAGTTCGGTATGCAGTTCCCGGGCGAGTTCATCCCGGTGCTCGAGTCCTATGACCTGATCTTCCAGGCGGACCTGCACATGTTTGAAGAGGTATGCAAATTTCAGCGGTATTGTCAGGATAATAAAATCCCGGCGGTACCGATTTCGTGTAATATGTCGCGCTATGACATCTATCGTCATGACTATGTGGAGCGCATCGAGGAGATCCGCAGAAAATACGACATCCCGGTACGCCTGCTCCGGATCGAGATCATGGAGAGCTCGGCGATGGGCGGGATGGAGATCGTGGCACAGACCCTGAAGGGCCTCCACCGTTACGGCTATCTGGTCGAGATGGACGATTTCGGAAACGGCTACTCCTCACTGAACATCCTCAAGGATCTTGACTTCGACATCATCAAACTGGATATGAATTTCCTGGACGGCAGTATCGGCGGACGCGGCGGTACGATCATCAGCTCGATCGTCCAGATGACCAAGTGGTTAAACACCCCGGTCATCGCAGAGGGCGTCGAGACGGCAGATCAGGCAGACTATATGGAGAGCATCGGCTGTAACTACGTGCAGGGATTTTTATACTACCAGCCGATCACGAAGGACGCCTTTATCGAGGAGCTAAAAAAGACCGACCACGAGCCGCTCACACCGGCGATGAATCTGGTCCGCACGATGGATGCAGGGAAGTTCTGGGATCCGGACTCGCTCGAGACACTGATCTTCAGCAACTTTGTCGGCGCGGCAGCAGTCCTCACCTATCAGGAGGGCAAGCTCGAGGTCCTGCGTGTGAACAAAAAATACATCCGCGAGCTCGGCATGAACATGGACGAGAGTGAGCTGATCGGCACCGATCCGTGGGAGATGTATGACGAGAATAACAAAGCCATCTACGAGGCGACGATCCGAAAGGCGATCCGCTCCGGCGAAGAAGAAAGCTGTGAGACCCGGCGCCGGATCTGCTCCAAAAGCTGCGGAGATGCAGAAATCTGGATCAGCACCGATCTGCGTGTCATCGGGCACGCCGGCGAGCAATACCTGATCTATACGATGATCAAAAATATCACCAACGAAAAGGAAAACATGCTGGCGACGATCGCTCATGAAAAGCGACTGCGCACAGCCTTTGACCAGGCAAACGCCTTTGCCTGGGAGTATATTTTTGCGACACGGGAGATGCGTCCGTGCTTCCGCTGTATGCGAGAGCTGCATCTGCCGCCGGTCGTGGAAAACTATCCGGAGCCGCTCTTTGAGAACGGGCTTTTTCCGGAGGACCAGCGAGAGATGTATTACGCTATGCTGAAAAGCCTGGAGGAAGGTCAGGAGAGTGCCGAGGCGATCATCCCGCTGACGGTAGGGCGGATCCCCTTCCATGTCCGCTACACGACGGAGTTTGATGAGATGGGCAAGCCGCTGAAAGCCTACGGCTCCGCCATCCTCGCCGTAGACGGAGAAGGACAGACAGACGAATAAAAACAAAACAGATATCAAAGCAAGCATAGGGAGTCATAACAGGAGGGAAGTTTATGTACAAAAAAAGATCGCACGGTTTATCCTTTTGGTTTACGATTATTTTTGTATCGTTTACCGTAATCGTACTCGCGGTCAGCGGTCTGGCAACGTATTTCTCACAGATGTCAAACTACAAGGAGGAATGCGAGCAGAACATCCGAAATATCGGCGAATACCTGGCCGCTCTGATGAAAAATGACGGGCCGGATTTTGCCAAATATCAGGAATACTTTATGAACCATTATAAGGAGATGAAAATCGGATTTGACTTTGACAGTTTCGAGGAAGCCAGAGTCAATTTTATCAAGGAGTTTTCCGAGCGTTATCCCGGTAAGGCGCTGGGCATCGATGTACAGATCGAGGATACGCCGGATGAGGTTCAGAAAGCGTACTTTACCTATAAGCATGAGTTCTGGCTTCTGACCTTCGAAAAGGCCAGAGAGATCTTTGATATCCCGTATTCTTACTATCTGGTCATGGGCGATGACAGAGCCCGCATCGACTCTCTCGAGGACGGAGACGACCCGAAATACAACGTATGTTATATGATCGACGGAGAGCGTACGCTGGATGAAAATAAGGGAGAAAATAACGAAAAATATCTCTATCTCGGAGACACTTATTATAATGCAAGAGATGTTTATAAACAGGAGTGGAACACCTGGGAAACCGGTAAAAAACAGAACGGTTATCAGGAGTGGGATAATGACTGGGGACATACCTACAGCTACTATACGCCGTTGATCATCGACGGTAAAAAGTTGGGCCTGATCGGCACCGAGATCAATGTTGAAACCGTCAACCGCGATATCATCTGGAACACGTTTAAGGAGATCGGTATCATCGCTGTTATCCTGATCGGAGGCATGATCCTGGTTCTCGCCTTTATCCGTGTCCGTTTCATACGCCGCCTGTACCGTCTGGAGGACGCGATGGCCACGTACTCACAGGAAAAGGATGTAGCGATCGCTGATGAGTTTGAAAAAGAATTCACCGGAAATGACGAGATCGATTCTCTCGGAAAAGTTTTTGTATCGATGATCCGCGAGGTGGGCGAGCATATGCAAAAGATGATCCGTGCCAGCCGCCAGCTCGAGGTATCGCGAAAGCGTGAGCATGAGATGAGTGAGCTCGCGATCAAGGATTCCCTGACCGGTATCCGAAACAAAACCGCATATGATCGTGAGGTATTTAAGATTGAGAGAGAGATCGAGAACGGCGACAAGAGCTTCGGTGTCGCTATGATCGATCTGAACTTCCTGAAAAAAATCAACGACACCTACGGACATGAGAAGGGCGATATCGCAATCCAGACCCTTTGCCGTCTGGTCTGCGTGACCTTCGCACACTCGCCGGTATTCCGTATCGGTGGAGATGAGTTCGTCGTCATCCTCAAAAACAGCGACTACGCAGCGGTAGACTCGCTGGTAGAGAAATTCAACGCAGAGATCAAAGCGATGTCCTACGATGGGACAGCAGAGATGTGGGAAGCCCCGTCCGCAGCGATCGGATATGCGCTGTATGAGGAGAGGCTGGATGCAGGCTCCTATGAGTCCGTATTCAAGCGTGCGGACGACAAGATGTACCAGCGTAAGCAGGAGATGAAAGCCGTCCGCAAGGATGATTGATCAGAATAACAAGTAGAATTATAAATACTTGACGATCTCGTCGATCACCGGTTTCATATGGTCATCGACGAAGCCGAAATCCTTTTGGCGATAAGTCCAGGCAGCACGCCCGATCTTATGCTTTACAAGGGATTTATTGACGAACTTATACCACTTTAATGCTTCTTCCGGCTTAGCCCGGTCGATCACGCCGTACTCGCCGCAGTATAGAGGAACATTTCTCTCCTCGGCGAGTGCTACGGCCTCCCCGAAGTACTTATCAAAATATTTCTCATCGAGCTTAGCATCCGGATCGAAGTCGGCAAATCCGACCGTAACCTGAGACAGATGCTTTTTTGAGTACTCAGTCATCGTCGCATAGTTTTCCTCGATCGACATACGGAATTCGGGATCCATGCCCGGTGCCCAGGGTGCACCCTGGTGTGTGAAGATCAGAGGCTCATAGCAGTGGAACGAATACACGATAAACTCATCGTGCGGTGGCAGCAGAGCCGGGAGCGACTCGATGCTGTTGTTATAATACCCGCCGATCAGGATGCGTATCGTCGGTGCGATCCGACGGATCCGATCAATACAGATCTCGGAAATCTCGTTCCATTTATCCATAAATTCTTTATCGGTAACCTCGTTCAGAAGCTCAAAAGCCAGCATGTCGGAGTACTTGCCGTAGCGTGTCGCCAACTGCTCCCACAGCTTGTAGAAACGCTCCTGATATGCCTCCTCACGGAAAAAGCCTTCCTCGCCCTCGCCGTCATCAAAACTGAAGCCGAAGGTTTTATGCAGATCCAGGATCATGTTCAGACCGGCAGCCTGGCACCACTGGATCGCTTTATCGATATAGCCGTAGCCCTCAGGGAGCGGATTGCCTGCCTTGTCCTCGATCAGATCATAATCGATCGGGACGCGCACATGGTCCAGTCCCCATCCGGCGATCCGGCGCATGTCCTCCTCGCGGATAAAGTTGTCATAGGTTTCTTTGGTGTGGTCACACTGTGATAACCAGCCACCGAGATTGATTCCTCGTTCGTATCCCTTAAACTCTCTCATAGTACCTCCTTTAGTACCTTGCTCCTGGTGAAACCTGATTAACGTAGTTGATCTTGCCTAAAGTATATCGCATGTGAAAGATAAAAAATATCCCGATAATGACATAAATAACAGTTTGATGACAGTAACTTTATATCTCATGGGTAGCCTGGAAAAACTGTTTTCGGTACTTCGCCGGTGTCAGACCGGTTACCTTGCGGAAAACCTCCGTAAAATAGCTCTGGTTCGGAAAGGCCAGTGTCGACGAGATCTCCGCCGGCTTGTAATCCGAGTAGATGAGCATATTTTTCGCGGTCTCTACCTTTTTCAGACGGATATACTCACTGATCGACGAGCCAACCTCGGCCTTGAAAAGACGCGAGAGATAGCTGGGATTCAGGTTGACATACTCCGCCAGCTGCTCCACCGTGATGCGTTCATGCAGGTTGTCAAAAATATAATCGATGCACAGCGCGATCTGTTTGGAGCAGATCGCATTTTTGCGCAGGCGTCGCATCCGGGTTGCGTAGTCGACGCTCATGACCGGGTGCAGATCGGTCACCTCCTGCATCTTGCGGCAGCGGTCCGCCTTCTGGATGTAAAAATCGCTGAGAGAGTAGGCTTCGGACAGATCCATCCCACCCTCGATGCAGTAACGCGCGACCTGTGCCGTCGTGATGACAAAGTGATACTTCAGATTTTGGAGAGGATTGTCGGAGAGCCTGCCGAGTCCCGGCTTGTCGACGAGGGCCTCCTGGCAGAGTTCCTTGGTGCGCTTGACATCGCCGGTCTTGATCGTGTTGTAAAACTCGATCTCGGGATTGTACGGGGCACGCAGGAAATTCTCCTCGCGCTGGACGAATTCTTTGTAAAACTGCTCTTTACGATAATCCATATCCATCCTCCTTTGCTGATAGAAGGTGACACAAGTTCCTCAACCATTATATCATAAAAATGATAAGATAGAAAGGAAAAAGATATGTTTTTTAGTTTTAAGTTGACTTTACCCCGTTTCCGTATTATTATGTGTTATGTAGTTTTGCCTGAGAAAGGAAGGAATCATCCATGAGTAACGATACTGTGAGAGTGATAGAGATCAAACAGAGTATTTTTGAAGATAATGATCGCGAGGCGGATCGTCTCCGTGAGGACCTGAAAGCGCAGGGGACCTTTTTACTGAACCTGATGAGCTCACCGGGGGCGGGGAAGACGACAACGCTCGCTGCGACCGTCGAGAGGCTGAAGGATAAATATCAGATCGGCGTGATGGAGGCGGATATTGACTCCGACGTGGATGCCGTGAAGATCGCCGCTTGCGGGGTGGAGTCCATCCAGCTGCACACCGGCGGTATGTGCCATCTCGATGCCGGTATGACCCGACAGGGCGTGGAGGAGCTGCAGGATAAAAATATCAATCTTGCCATCCTCGAGAATGTCGGCAATCTTGTCTGCCCGGCAGAGTTTGATACCGGGGCGGTGAAAAATGCGATGATCCTGTCCGTGCCGGAGGGCGATGACAAGCCGCTGAAGTACCCGCTGATGTTTTCTATCTGTGATGTCGTACTGATCAATAAAACCGATGTGATGCCATATTTTGACTTTGATATCGATAAATGCCGCGAGTATATCGCGAAGCGCAATCCCGATGCCATCGTGATCCCGATCTGTGCCAAGACCGGAGAGGGGATCGACGAATGGTGTGCATGGCTCTCTGAGCAGACGGATGCGTGGTTGCAGGCATAAGAAGATAAACGATACAAAGCGGATGAAGGTATCTCATACCCTCATCCGCCTGTTGTTTTTTATGGACATGATACAGTGTCAGTCTGTATTGGTTTCGATGTCGGGTCGCGCCGGTCAGAAGTTCCGGCCGTTCCAGCCCCAGTCGCTGACCTCGCGATAGGTCACATAGACGCGGTCGCCCGGGATGCCGAGCTCCTCCTCGAGGATGCGGCAGACCTCGCCACTCATCTTGGAGTAGGCGTCCGGTGATGATTTCCCGTAGAGGCTGATCGCGACATAGGCGCCTTTTTCTACTTTGTTTCCGGCAAAGTACAGATCGTAGTTGTCGTCGAAACCGACCATCAGGAAGCTCTCACCCTTACCGAGAACGCTGATCGCCTGACCGAGCTTGGACTTGATGGCTTCCTTTTTTTCCGGTGATACGGAAACCGAGATTTTAGAATCAATAAATGGCATAGTAACCCTCCGTTCCGGAGCGAAACGCGTGGTATCCGCGCGGGCTCCTTTTCAATATTATCTGTATTGTAACAGAAAAATAACACCTCGTCAATTCTGAAAAACAGCGTTGTAGCATGCAACAGAGGAGTTGGATATGAAGATTACTTTTGAGAAAAAGAATAACACCTTTTGGATCGATACCGCGCATACCACCTATGGGATCGGCCTGGCGGACGGCGTGTATCCGGGGCATATATATTATGGGAAAAAGTTCCCCGAGTCCGGCCGCGAGCACTTCGATGTCGTCGGTGCGCTGCGGATCGGTGAGATGCCTTTTTCACCGGCACAGAAGCCCGGAGAAAAGGTGAACTTTTTAGACGGTTTCCCGTCCGAGTTTCCCTGTGGGGGGATCGGAGACTATCGGGAGAGCGCCGTGGAGATCACAGATAAAAATGGCTTTACGGCCTGCGAGTTTCTCTATGACAGCTATGAGATCAGTACGGAGAAGCCGCCGCTCGAGGGCCTGCCGCAGACCTTCGGGGAGGACTCGATGACACTGACGCTCCGGTTGTGGGATAAGGTGCTCGGAGCGACTCTGTATCTGCGATATACGATCTTTGAGGACGCGGATGCGATCGTGCGGAGTGCGCGTATCGAGAACACATCCGACGAGGCATTTTTTATCGATAAACTGTACAGCGCCGGCATGGATATGGACGACGCGGACTACGAGATGATATCTTTTTACGGTTACTGGACGAAGGAGCGCTGCATCGAGCGGAAGCCCCTCCGACACGGTCGCCAGAGCGTCAACTCGACGCGCGGGATCACGTCGCATCAGTCGCAGCCGTTTTTAGCGCTGGTGAGTCCGCAGACTACGCAGGAGAGCGGCGATGTTTACGCGATGCACCTGATCTACTCGGGCAACCACATCGCGCAGGCAGAGCTGACGCCCACCGATCAGGTCCGCCTGTCGATCGGGATTTCGGCGGAGCGGTTTCGCTGGAAGCTGGCACCGGGTGAGTCCTTCCAGGCGCCGGAGGCGGTGGTGCTGTACACCGGCGACGGCCTCGGCGGGATGACGCGACAGCTGCACGGCCTGTATAAAAATCACCTGATCCGCAACCCGTATCTGCACCGCGAGAGACCGATCCTGATCAACAACTGGGAGGCGACGTATTTTGACTTCGACGAGGAAAAGCTCCTCGCGATCGCCCGTGAGGCGAAGGCCTGCGGGATCGAGATGCTGGTGATGGATGATGGTTGGTTTGGCCATCGCGACGCCGATGACTCCTCGCTCGGAGACTGGACGGTGTATGAGAAAAAGCTGCCGCACGGGCTGAAGGGTCTGGCGGATAAGGTAAATGAGATCGGACTGAAATTCGGCATCTGGATGGAGCCGGAGATGATCTCGCCGGACTCGGAGCTCTACCGGGCGCATCCGGACTATACGCTCGCGATACCGGGACGGACGCCGTCGCAGAGCCGCAATCAATACGTCCTCGACCTGTCCCGACCGGAGGTGGTCGAGTGCGTGTGGGAGCAGATCGAGGCGGTGATCGCCTCGGCTCATATCGAATACGTCAAGTGGGATATGAATCGTCCCTTAGCGGATCTCGGGAGCACCGTCACGCGCGGTGACCGGGCCGGAGAGATCGCGCACCGCTACATGCTCGGTGTCTATGAACTGCAGGAGAGACTGGTCACACGCTTTCCGGACCTGCTGCTCGAGAACTGTGCCGGCGGCGGGAGCCGTTTCGATCCCGGGATGCTTTACTACAGCCCGCAGATCTGGTGCTCGGACGATACGGATGCAAGAGAGCGTCTGTCGATCCAGGAAGGGACGGCGATGCTGTATCCACTCTCAACGATCGGTGCGCATGTCAGCATCTGCCCGAATCACATCACCGGTCGGACGACGCCCTGGTGCATGCGGGGGAATGTCGCGCTCGCGGGGACCTTTGGCTATGAACTGGATATCACACAGCTATCGGAGGAGGAAAAAGAGGAGATCCGCCGACAGATTGCGCTCTATCATACCTACAGCGGCCTGATCCGTGAGGGGGACTACTATCGGATCGCTTCGCTGACGGAGACCGGGACGCACGACTGTATCCAGGTGGTAAGCTCGGATAAAAAAGAAAGTCTCGCGATCTACGTACAGGCGCTGGCGACACCAAATGCAAAGAGTCAAAAGCTATGCCTGCGAGGACTCGACGAGGATGCGAAATATAACGTAACCATCCACATCGACGGGAGAGAGTTCGGCGAGGAGGATCGTGAGATCACATCCGTCCGCAGCGGCGGTGAGCTGATGAACAGCGGCGTTATCATCCCGGCACTGCCCGGTGACGGTCGCCCCGTTCGTGTCAGCATGCGAGCCTGAAAGGCAGGGAAAAACCACTACATAGCAGTATAAAAGAAGTGAATTATAATGCGATATATGAAAGGAATATCAACAACATGTCATCTATCATTCAGATCAAAAATATAACAAAAGAATTTAAGGTATTAAACCGGCACGAGGGTCTCAAGGGCAGCCTGAAGGACCTGTTTTCCAGAGACTATAAATACGTCCGTGCCGTCGATGATATCACGATGAATATCGAACAGGGCGAGATCGTAGGATACCTCGGACCCAACGGTGCCGGGAAGTCGACCACGATCAAAATGATGACCGGTGTCCTCGAGCCGACCTCCGGTGAGATCCTGATCAACGGGGTGATCCCGTATAAAAACCGTGCTAAAAATGCACAGGAAATCGGTGTTGTTTTCGGTCAGCGCACGCAGCTGTGGTGGGCGCTGCCGCTGGTG
Organism: Eubacterium sp.; assembly: GCA_036343395.1. Taxonomy (GTDB): domain Bacteria; phylum Bacillota; class Clostridia; order Lachnospirales; family Lachnospiraceae; genus Eubacterium_F. The sequence goes on from JAZASH010000021.1 coordinate 12,514, forward strand.
GAGTCCTTCAAGATTCTCAAGGATATTTATCGCATCAGCGATGCGGATTATAACGGTATGCTCGAGCTGTTCCAGTCTCTGGTCGACATCGAGCCGCTGCTGCACAAGCCGGTCCGTCAGATGTCTCTCGGCCAGCGTACGCTCAGCGATATTTTAGCGTCCTTTTTACACAATCCCAAGATCGTCTTTCTCGATGAGCCGACGATCGGACTGGACGTGTCGATGAAGGCAAAGATCCGTACACTGATCCATGCGTTAAACAAAGAAAAGAACACGACAGTCATCCTCACCACGCACGATATGGGTGACGTGGATGCGCTGTGCGAGAGGATCGTCATCATCGATAAGGGAAAGATGCTGTATGACAACGACATCGAGCATCTGAAGAGCTTTTTCGGCTCCTACCGTACGCTGAAGGTCCGCCTGGACGGCGAGCCGGAGGCGATGGCCGAGGCAGTGAAAAAGACCATCCCCGACTTCCCGGTATCTCATGACGACGAGTGGGTATCGATCCTGGTCGACGAGGAAAAATCCAAGGTGATGGATGTACTCGGACGTCTGCAGGATGCACACAATGTGCGTGATATGCAGCTCGACGAGATCTCGACCGAGGAGGTCATCAAAAAGATCTATGAGGAGGGGGTAAAATGAGCGTAAGACGGTATCTCACCCTCACCCGCGCCGGCATCCTGGAGTCGCTGCAGTTCCGACTCTCTACACTGGTCATGGTGCTGGGAAATATATTATATCTCATCGTCGTTTACTTCCTCTGGCGGGCGATCTATGACTCGGCCGGGACCGATGTGGTAAACGGGATGACCTTTTCGGATACATTGATCTATCTGGTATTGGCGACCGCACTGTACAGCTTTATGGAAATGTACATCGTATGGATGATGGGACGCGATATCCAGTCGGGCAAGATCGTCCTGGATCTGCTCAAGCCGATGGATTACAGACGGTATATGTTCTGGTCGTATTCCGGCTCCTTTGTTATGAATTTCTTTTTGACATTTTTACCTACATTTATTGTGGTGATGTTTGTCACACAGGGAGCGATTCCGATCGGTATTAACCTGTTATTATTTGTCGTGTCAGTAGTGATGGCGGTATCGATCAATTATAGCTTTGATTTTCTGGTCGGTACGATCTGCCTCTACTCGCAGTCCATCTGGGGAATCAATATCATGAAGCAGGTGATCGTGCTGTTATTATCCGGTGCGACGATCCCGCTCGCCTTTTTCCCGGAACCGCTGAAAACGATCGTTTCCTACCTGCCTTTCCAGGCGGTATATAACACACCGTTAACACTGCTCTTAAACGGCAATCCGGACTGGGAGACGGTCCTCGTCTCACTGGGGACACAGCTTTTCTGGGTTATTGTTATGTTTATTATAACCAAGGTTTTTTGGAAAATATCAGTCCGTCAGATTACGGTGAACGGAGGTTGATCATGAGAAAAAATGGCTTGCGTTTTTATCTTAGAATATACAGAAAAATATTGGCTCAGGATCTGAAAAGTAAGATGAGTTATCGGGCGGATTTTATCATCTCTACCATCGGTATGCTTTTCACTAATATTTCCGGTTTTATTACGTTTTGGATCCTGTTTCAAAACTTCCCCTCCATCAATGGCTGGGGCTACTATGAGATGATGTTTTTATACGGGTTCTCACTGATCTCGCTGACACCGGTGCAGTGCCTGTTTGATAACAACTGGCAGCTGCGTATCTACGTGTACTCCGGTGATTTTATCAAATATTGTTTCCGACCGATCAATCTGTTTTTCTACTTCCAGTCGGAGGTGTTTGATATCAAGGGACTCGGACAGATGTTTTTCGGGATCGGCACAATCGCTTATGCATGGTGTCACATCGATGTGCCGTTCTCCGCACTGATGCTGCTCAAGCTGATCGTATTTTTGATCACGGCATCGCTGGTTATGATCGCGCTCCAGACCGCAGCGGCAGCGACCTGTTTCTGGATCCAGAACTCGTTTTATGTGCTGGATCTGGTGTTCCGGTTTAAGGACTATGCAAAGTATCCGGCGACGATCTTCAGCCCGGTGTTCCGCTTTGTCTTTACGTTTTTGATGCCGATCGCATTTATCGCGTATTATCCGTCGCTCGTGATCCTGCGACCGGACGCGGTACCGATCCTGTCGTGGCTGTCACCGATCGTCGGTATCGTGTTCTTTTTCATCGCGTATAAGATCTGGATGCACGGCGCACTCAAGTACAACGGCACGGGCTCGTGATCTGCGCAGGCCGGGCTGCTGCTGTAGATGCACGCGGGCCGGGGCTGCCTGCAAGAGGGGAGGATAGCTATGATCCAAAAACTGAAAAATCAAATGAAGGAGTATTTTGTCGGACGCGAGAGCGTGGCCGAGGATATCCTGGTCTGTCTGCTCGCCGGCGGACATGTCCTCCTGGAGGACGTGCCGGGCGTGGGCAAAACGACGCTGGCCAGGATCCTGGCGGGCTCGATTTCGTGCGATTTCGGACGCATCCAGTTTACGCCGGACACCCTGCCGGGTGACGTCGTCGGCACCTCCGTATACAATCCGAAAACCGGAGAGTTTACCTATCGGGAGGGAGCGGTGATGCATCAGATCGTACTGGCCGATGAGATCAACCGAACCTCACCGAAAACACAGGCCAGCCTCCTCGAGGCGATGGCGGAGGGACGTGTGACTGTGGACGGGACTACCTATGAGCTCCCGCAGCCCTTTATGGTGATCGCCACGCAAAACCCGGTCGAGTTTCTCGGCACCTATCCCCTGCCGGAGGCACAGATGGACCGCTTTATGATGCGACTTTCCATCGGCTATCCGGAGGAGACGGAGGAGCTGCGTCTGGCTAAAAATTTCCTCTCCGGCAAAACGGTCGAAACGGTCGAGGGCGTGTGTACCGCAGCAGACATCCTGCAGATGCGTGAGCAGGTCGAGGCCGTCACGATGAGCGACGGGATGATCGCCTATATCCGTGAGATCATCCGACTTTCCCGCGAGGAAACCTGCTTTGTCCTCGGCGCGAGTCCGCGTGCGATGCTCAGCCTGATCCGGGCGGCTCAGGCAAAGGCCTTTATCATGGGGCGGGATTATACAAAGCCGGACGATGTCAAGGCAGTCGCAATCCCGGTGTTACATCACCGTCTGAGTCTGACACCCGAGGCGAAGATCCGAGGAGAGGATGTGGATCATCTGCTGCAGGAGACCATCCGTAAAGTCGCGATCCCGATGGAGTAAAAATGGTGAGCGACGGCGTCGCGGGGTGACCCAGATCCGCGGAAGGGGGACTATGAAACGTAATCGTATTATCCTGGCTATATTGTGGATTCTGTCCGTAGTGGGGATCAGCTTTTTCGGTGGTCCCGTCAGCTATGGTTTGTTTACGGTATTAACGTTACTCCCGCTCATCAGTCTGATCTATCTGATCTGCGTATATTTTTCTTTTCATATCTACCAGGAACCGGAGGCCAAGCATCTGGTTGCTGATCATATCACACCGTTTACCTTTATCCTGATCAACGAGTTTCACTTTGGATTTGTCAGTGTACGTGTCCGGTTCTTTTCGTCGTTTTCCCGCATCATCGGACTGGACGACGGGGTGGAGTATGAGTTCCTCCCGCAAACCGGTGTGACGAAACACACGAGCCTGAACTGCAAATACCGCGGCGAGTACGAGATCGGGATCAAGACGGTGGAGCTGCAGGATTTTTTCCGCCTGTTTCGTCTCTCCTATCGCAACCGTGAGCCGCGTTGGGTCGTCGTAAAACCAAACACCGTCGAGCTGACGCAGCTGCGGAGCGTGGAGCTGTCGCAGGCGATGGCGCGGGATGCGCTGCGTAACCCGTCGCAAAAGGATATCCCGGTCAGAAAATATGAGCCGGGTGACGATCTGCGTCAGGTGAACTGGAAAGCGACGGCGAGGAGCGGTGAGCTCCTGGTCCACGGCCGGATCGGCGAGGAGAGAGAGGGGATCACGATCCTCCTCGGCACGAGCCGTCACAGCCGGGATCCGCTGGCGTATCTCCCGGTCGAGAATAAAATGCTCGAGACGGCAATCGCGCTGACGCTCTTTTTTGTTAAGAAAAATATCCCGGTGAGGTCCTATCATATGGCCGATCGTCTGAACGAGATCCGCATCCCGGATCTGGCCCAGTTTGAGGCGTATTACGAGCGGATGTCGACGGTGATCTTTCGTGAGCAGAGTACGGAGGATGTACTGCTCCGTGAGGTTGCGCTGCGGCCGGCGATGTTCCAATGCAAAACGGTATTTATGGTGCTCCGGGACTGGTCGCCGTCGGTGCTCACACTGGCTAAAAGACTCCATGAAAACAATGTATTTACTGTCGTCTATCTGGTAAGAGACGATGTCCCCGGTGATCTGCCGGGAGAGCGCCTCCCCGGGGTGGAGATCCGTTGCATCCCGTGCGACGAGGACTTGACGGAGGTGCTCGGATGACGAAAGTTTGCTATGATCTTCTCTATATGGTGCCTGTCTGTCTGGCAGCTACGGGGCTCTGTGAGTCGCGGCTGGCGGGTCCGGAAAGCAGTCTGTTTCTCTACGGGTACGCGCTTCTCATCCTGGGGATCTGCGTGCTCCTGCGCCATGGAAAAAGCCGGATCCGATTTGTGATCCCGGGCGCGCTGCTCGCACTCGCGGCCGGATTCATCCTGATCCGTCCGATGGGAGAGTGGGGACGTCTGCTGTGGGATCATCGCTGGCTCTGGCTGACGGCATTGATCGCAGCGGCCGGCTTCGGTCTCGGATGGCTCGTGGCACGCGCCCGGCCGGTGCGACGTATCGTCGGTGTGGCGACACTGACAGCGCTTATCCTGACGATGGTGCTCTCGTGGACGGTCGCTAAGCTGGTTGTCGACATGGGGATATTTTTCCTGGTGATCACGATCGCGGATGAGATCCAGCATTACTGGAAAAAGAGTGGCTATCCGGAGCCGCGGGGACATCTGGTTTCCATCGCTCCGTTTTTACTGGCACTGGGGCTGGCGGTCTGTCTGATCCCGGCACCGGAGAAGCCGTATGACTGGAAGTTTGCCACCAAAATCTGGGAAACCGTTACGGATGTTTTTCGCTGGGCGGGTCAGCTTTTCGCCGGGTCGGAGGAGTCGTATGACGCGGTGATCGGTTTCTCGGATGACGGGAGCTTTTCGGCGAAGCTGTCCGGGCAGGAGGAGCTCGTGATGACGCTGGCCGGCGATCGCTCGCTCGGCGCTCAGGTGTACCTGCGCGGCAAGGTGATGGATCACTTTGACGGCAGAGAGTGGACAGACACCTACACGGAGGAAAACCGCGACGATATGATCGACTCGCTCGAGACGATCTGTGCCGTGACGTCCTACGATCCGGACTATATCAAGGACTATATCCGACGGGTCAATGTCAAGCTGACCTACGAGGACTTTACCACGCAGTATCTCTTTACCCCACTGAAGCCGATGATGCAGTACAATAAGATCGGTGAGGAGGGGTACGCCCAGCAGGGAGGCAATCTGATTGCAGAGGAGACGCTCCGACACGGCACTACCTATACCATCCCCTACTATCGGATGAATCAGGATCATGATGCGTTCCGGGAGTTTTTGAGTATATCACGCATACCGGATCAAAAAAAATGGGAGAGCACGCGATCGCGGTATGAACTCCCGGATGCGGCTGAGGAGCGAAACGGCATCAAGGACGGTGCTGCCGTGTACACAGCGTACGATGCCTATCTGGCCTATCGTGATCGGATCCGCCGGGTCTATCTGCCGGAGACGGGTATCTCGGCAAAGGCGGAGGACTATATCAAAAAACTACTCGCCGGCGCGGAGACGGATTATGATAAGCTGAGTCGGATTGAGCAGCTGTTGAGCGAGTTTCACTATACGGATGCACCGGGAAAACTACCGGAGGATATCACCTCTCCTGAGACGTTTCTGGACCATCTGCTGTTCCGAAAACAGGAGGGGTATTGCAGCTACTTTGCGACGGCTTTTGTGCTGTTGGCGAGAAGCCAGGGGATCCCGGCCAGATATGTGCAGGGGTTCCAGGTCAGCACCAAAGGAAAGACGCAGGTCGAGGTGAAGTCGACGATGAGTCACGCCTGGCCGGAGGCCTATCTCGACGGTGTGGGATGGATCGGCTTTGAGCCGACACCCGGTCATAAGATCCCGGTGTCCTGGGGCACGATGAAAAAGACGTCGGACGAAACACCGGCGGAGGCACCGGACTATGCGCACCGGGAGACGGAGATGCCGGAGCCTGCCGTGACCGAGCCGGTGACCGAACCGGAGTCAGGGATGGGAGTTTGGTTCATCCTGCTGATTGCAGCAGGGGTGCTGGTGGTCTTTCTCCTGATCGTCGCTTTCATCGACCGGCTCGTGAGTGCGACCCGCTTTCGACGCCTGGATGAGATGGGGCAGTTTCGTGCGATCTGCAGGAGTAACCTTGAGATCCTGGGATGGCTTGGATACCGGATCGGACAGGGGGAGACGCTGGAGGAGTTCTATGAGCGGGCAAACACGGAGATCACCGGGGATGCGCTGGGATTTTTGAGAGCCTGTGAGCTCGTCGCCTACGCCGGAAAACCGATGGACAGTGCGACACTCCTGGACACGATGAAAAATCGGGACGCTCTGATCGGATGTCTGAAAAATACCAAGGGGAAATGGTTTTTCTGGTATCGGTACCGGATGAAAAAAAACTTGCGATTATGACGCGATTTTTGTATAATAATGAGAAGGGATATTTGTCAGATGGGTTTCCGGGCATGACAGGATGAGGAGGAGTCACATGCTTTTCGATAAGAAGGATTCTGCGAGAAGAGAAAACAGCAGTCTTCTTGAGGAGTATTCGAATAAAGTCTTCAGACTGGTTATGTTTATCGTGCCGATTTTCTTTCTTTGCGGAAACGGAACGATGACCATCCTGCACTATCTCGGTATGTACCCGGGAGTAAATGACATCGCCATGTGGTTCTCCAATGCGGTTGATATCAGCTTTCTGGGTGTCGCAGTCTATATGGTGAGGACGAGCTACGGTCCGAACGGGCGACTGAATCCGCGTATCCTCCCGATCGCGAAAATCACCCTGATGGTGATGGTGGTCATCCAGTGGAATCTGAACAGTTATATCTGTCCTTTTGAGGGCTTCTGGGCCTATGCGCCGCTGTTTACCATCGTCGAGGCATTTTTCTTTGATGTCATCATGGTGCACTGGACAACGCTTTTGATCGTGATCTCCATCGTGATCTCGTGGGTGGTCAACGGCGAAAACCTCCTGCCCGGGCAGGATGATTTTTTCCTGCTCAATCTTATTTTCCGAGGCATCTGTCTCACTTTTACGCTGCTCTCCGTCTATATCATTACCTGGTTCGGTAAGGTGTTTATCGTCGAGGTGGTCGCCTCACGTGAAAAGGAGCGTGAGATCCGCGAAAAGAGTGATGAGTACGAGCGAGAGGCCCGCATAAAGTCGGACTTCCTCGCTAATATGTCTCATGAGATCCGTACGCCGATGAACGCGGTGATCGGTATGGCAGAGATCGCCATGAGAGAGGACCTGACACCGACGGCTGTGGACTGTCTGGCACAGATCCAGAAGTCCGGACGTAACCTCTTAAATATCATCAACGATATCCTGGATTACTCCAAGATCGATTCCGGAAAAATGGAGATCATGCCGGAGCGGTATGAGCCGGTTGCTGAGTTAAATGACATCTCTAACATCCTGGCCACCAGGATCGGAGATAAAGACCTGCAGTTGTTTTTCTTTATCGATCCCAGGATGCCGCATGCACTCCGCGGAGATGCGATGCGTATCCGTCAGATTCTCATCAACCTGACCAATAACGCCATCAAGTTTACACAGGAAGGAAGCGTCGGTGTGATCGTCACCTGCGAGCTTTTCGGTGACGATACGGCGATCCTGACCTATCATATCAAGGACACCGGTATCGGTATCAAAAGGGAAGACCTGGAGAAACTGTTTGTCAGCTTCCAGCAGGTGGACTCACGACGAAACCGCTCCGTCGAGGGGACCGGACTCGGACTGGCCATCTCGCAAAAGCTCGTCGAGGCGATGGGCGGCACGGTCGGTGTCAATTCGGTCTACGGAAAGGGGTCGGATTTCTGGTTTACCATCCCACAAAAGGTCCTCGAGCCCGGGTGTGATCTGGTTGTCGAGGATGCGAAACATAAACGCGGTATTCTGCTGGACAGCGATCACGCCAGAGCGTCTATTTTTGCTGGCGAGCTGGAGCGGCTCGGGGTCGAAAAACTCGTGATCGAAAGCCTGGATGAATACAGTGAAATTCCGGGTATAAAGGATTATCTGTTCTTTAAGCAATCACACTTTGATGACCGCATGAAGGTGTTTTTAGAGGAGCATTCGGAAGTCAACGGTGCGCTGCTCATCGATTTTAACTCGGCGTTTAAGTCCGATCGTGAGAACCTCTATACCGTGAGACGACCGGTCTCCACGCAGAAGATGGTGCGCATACTGAACGGCATAAGAGATACCCAGCAGTATGAGGAGGAGGCCTACGCGATCAGCTTTACGGCTCCGGAGGCAAAGATCCTCATCGTCGATGACAATGCGATCAATATCACCATCGCGGAGGGACTCCTCGCGCCGATGGATATGCAGCTCGACTCGGCACTGAGCGGAGCCGAGGCGATCCGTAAGATCAAAAATGAGGATTACGACATCGTGCTCATGGATCACATGATGCCGGAGATGGACGGTGTGGATGCGACAAAGATCATCCGTGAGACGATCAAGCGGGAGGACGAACTGGTCATCATCGCTCTGTCGGCGAACGCCGTAAAAGAAGCGAGAGATATGTTCCTCGCGGTCGGCATGAACGACTTTGTCGCCAAGCCGATCGAGATTAAGGAGCTGGTAGCCAAGCTCCGCAAGTGGCTCCCGGATGAAAAGATCCACAAGGGCGAGGCAGTGAAGGCGGTAACTGCGGAAGTGCTGGCAGACCCGCTGGCGGACTTCGATATGCTGGATGCGCAGGAGGCGGTCAAGATGCTCGGCTCCCCGCAGCTGCTCCGGACGATCGCGGAGGAGTATTACAAGTCCGGTCGCAGCAACTACAGCGAGATCAAGCTGGCGTATGACAACGAAGATATGGAAAACTACACGATCAAAGTGCATGCGCTGAAGAGCAGTTCCCGACAGATCGGGGCCTTTTTACTCGGGGATAAGGCCGAGGCGCTTGAGAAGGCCGGGAAGAGCAGTGATAAAGAGTTCATCCGAGAGAATACCGATGAGATGCTCGCGATGTACAGCGAGCTGCTCGACAAGCTGGCGGTGGTTTTCCCGGAGACCGAGGGCGAGGCGGAGGAACTTCCCCTGATCGACGAGGAGCAGCTCCGTGAGTTGTTGGGGCGGGCGAAGGAGGCCTGTGAGAGCTTCGATACGGATCGCATGGAGGAGGTCGCGCTCGAACTGAGACGGTATTCCTGGCCGGCGGAGTTCGAGGGGGATGTCTCGGCGCTGTGCGAGGCGGTCGACCGGATGGAGATCATCACCTGCGAGGATATATTAGAGCATATTTACGACGAAAGGTAACCATATATCATGATAAAAATACTCTTTATCTGTCACGGCAATATCTGTCGATCCAGCTGCGCGGAGTATGTGTTCCGCGACATGGTCAAGCAGGCCGGCAGAGACGACGATTTCTATGTGGAGTCAAAGGCAACCTCATCGGAGGAGCTGGGCAACGGCATGTACCCGCCGATGGCGCGCGTGCTGATCTCACACGGGATCGGATGCAGCGGACACCGCGCACGTCGCATGAAGGAGAGCGACTACGAGGACTTTGACCTTCTGATCGGCATGGACAGTGAAAACATGTATTACATGCATCGCATGTGGCGGGAGGATCCGGAGGATAAGCTCCATCTGTTACTCGACTATACGGATCAGCCGAGGGAGGTCTCGGATCCCTGGTACACCCGTGATTTTGAGACGGCATACCGCGATATCGAGGAGGGCTGTCAGGCTCTGTTTCGACATCTGACTAAATAAAAATAAAACGAAAGGCGGACATACAAACATGAAACTATGGGGCGGAAGATTTACAAAGGAAACAGACGAGCTGGTCAATCAGTTTAATGCATCGATCGGATTTGATCAGCGTTTCTATAAGCAGGATATCCTGGGGAGCATCGCACATGTCACGATGCTGGAAAAGCAGGGGATCCTGACCTGTGAGGAAAAGGACGCGATCATCGCCGGACTGAAGGGCATCCTCGAGGATATCGAGAGCGGTGCACTCCCGATCGATGAGACCGCAGAGGATATCCACAGCTTTGTCGAGGGGACACTGATCGAGCGGATCGGGGAGCCGGGTAAAAAGCTCCACACCGGTCGCAGTCGAAACGATCAGGTAGCGCTGGATATGCGTCTGTACACCCGCGATGAGATCCTCGTGACCAACGATCTGGTAAAAGAGCTCATGGTCGTGATCCATCGCATCATGAAAGAAAATGTCGACACCTATATGCCCGGCTTTACCCACCTGCAAAAAGCGCAGCCGGTGACGCTGGCGCATCATATGGGCGCTTACTTTGAGATGTTCCGTCGTGACAGAGGACGCCTGCGGGATATTTTTGATCGGATGAATTATTGTCCGCTGGGGGCGGGCGCGCTCGCCGGCACGACCTATCCGCTGGATCGTACCGATACGGCGTCGCTGCTGCAGTTTGACGGACCGACGCTGAACAGCATGGACTCGGTTTCCGACCGTGACTACCTGATCGAGCTGTTATCCGCGTTCTCGACGATCATGATGCATATGAGCCGCCTGTGCGAGGAAGTCATCATGTGGAACAGCGACGAGTATCGCTTTGTCGAGATGGATGACACCTACTCGACGGGATCCTCCATCATGCCGCAGAAAAAGAATCCGGACATCGCAGAGCTGATCCGCGGCAAGACCGGTCGTGTGTACGGAGCGCTGACCTCGATCCTGACGACGATGAAGGGGCTGCCGCTCGCATACAATAAAGACATGCAGGAAGATAAGGAGATGACCTTTGACGCGATCGACACCGTGAAGGGATGCCTGGCACTCTGCACGGGCATGCTCGACACGATGAAGATCCATCCGGAGGCGATGGCAGAGAGTGCCAAGCACGGCTTCACCAACGCGACCGATGCTGCTGACTATCTCGTGAAAAACGGGGTGGCCTTCCGTGACGCGCACGGGATCATCGGCCAGCTTGTCCTCACCTGCATCGACAAGGGAATCTCTCTGGATGAGCTGCCGCTCGAGGAGTATCAGAAGATATCACCGGTATTCAAGGAGGATATCTACGATGCGATCTCGATGAAGACATGTGTAGAACGCCGAAATACCATAGGTGCTCCCGGACCGACCGCGATGAAGGCCGTGATCGCCATGAACGAGGAATACCTCGAGGAGACGTGAGACGAATCCGTTCGCAAAAATCCGAAAAATCACTTGATTTATTTTGGATAAACAGTTAGAATAGGCATAAGGAAGGAATTCCTTACGAAAAGATTCTGGTTTACATTTTATGACTTCATAAGAAAGGATGTGGAGATCCCATGTCTTTATCAACGATGGTTGTGACAGATCTGACCGGTGGCGTCGCTGCGACCGGTTCGGCGACTCTGCTTGTGCCGGATGTGAATCTGTCAGAAGATACGACGATTACTCCATTTAAAACAGTTCTGGAAGAGGCGACTACAGCCAAAAAGGCACAGGCGTCGACTTCGACGACCCAGGCGAAGACCGCGACGAAGGTGAAGGCGAGCAAGTCCTCCTCCGTTTCGGAGAACGTAGCGTCGAATTCTGCCGGCGGGACGACCAAGCTCGATAACATTTTTAAGAGAGCCTCAGAGAAATACGGTATCTCCTATGATTTTCTGGTAGCGGTCGCCAAGGCTGAGTCGGACTTTAATTTCAAATGTGTTTCCTCGGCAGGAGCGAAGGGTATCATGCAGCTGATGCCGGATGAGATCAAGGAGTTTGGTGTGACGGATCCGTACGATCCGGAGCAGAATATCATGGCAGCGGCAAAGCTTCTGGCTGCTCATCTGAAGAAGTTCAACGGGGACTTCACCCTGGCGGCGGCAGCGTACAATGCCGGCAGCGGTGCTGTCAAGAAATACGACGGCGTGCCTCCTTATGAGGAGACGCAGAACTATGTCAAAAAGATCAAAAAGTTTATGGAAGAGGGCGTGAAGGTCCCGGATAAGGATGTCGAGGTGGCGAGCAACTACGCCGCTTACGAAAACAGCAAGGCATATAAGACGTCCGGGTCCGGCAGCTCGACGACGAGCACCTCATCGACGGATACACCATCCGGCTTTGATCAGGGTGTGATGGCGACGGATGAGGACTGGGATAAGGTCCGTATCACCGTGGGATCCGGCGCGGATGCCGTGACGATGACCTACGGCGCTTATCAGAAGTATAAGGAGCTAGGTTCGCTCGGCGTCGGTTGAGACAAAACGATAGACATCAGAAAGACAGGAGGGTGAGCGTATGTTTGATAACGAGAATAAACCAAAACCCTCATTGATCATATGCAGCGAGTGTGAAGGCGTGATGCGGTACAGGGGTGCCGGTATTTATGTTTGTGAGCACTGTGGTCATGAGGAGATGGACGACTACGGCAAGGTGCGGGCATTTTTGGAGAAACGCGGTCCCAGTAATGCGTTTGAGATTTCCGAGGGGACCGGGCTCAGCCGTACGACGGTGATCAATCTCCTCAAGGACGGCCGACTCGAGGTCGCGAAGTCCTCGACGGTGGGACTGGTCTGTGCGCGGTGCGGTATGGCGATCCGCACGGGCGAGTATTGCCTGAAGTGTGAGAACGAGGTCAGGCAGGAGATGGATGCCCGCAATCAGAAACGCGGTATCTACAACGCGCTTTTGCAGGAAACTGATAACAAAATGCGTTTTTTGGATAATGGAAAAAAGTAAGATCAGATTGTCTATGAGACGGGCTTAGCTCAGTAGTTGTTTGAGCGCCTGTGAGTACAGCATTTCGCTATTCTTTTCCCAGGAATTACATACCTTGATGGCATCCTCCTCGGAGGATACCTCCAGCGTGATTTCATACAGAGTATGTGTGCCGTCGCGCAGTGAACAGGTAGCGAGATACATACCGTCCTTTGTCAGATGGTAGTCACTGACCAGAGAGGTCTCATCCTGTGTTTTCACGTGATTTTTTTTCAAAAATTCATCGACTTCCCTGCGAATATCCGGAGATAGCCGGTCTTCGAAAAGAAGACGGGTCTTCTCGCCGGTTTCCGTCAGCGTGATGTAGGAGCGGTGGTAGGTGTTTTTTTCCTCGACCATGCCGTTCTCGATCAGTTCGCCGAGGGAAGACTGTGCCTGGATATAGTCTGTATAACCGAGCGTGGTGATGACATCCAAAACAACACCCTGTGTCAGTGATAGAGACGCACGGTGCAGGATATGCAGGATGATCAGCTTGTAAAGATTAACCGGTTCTGAAGACATAATCACACGGCCCGGCCGGTGGCACGGGTACTCACTCCTTTCGCAATCCTTATTGTAATCATTTTTTTGTAAAAATACAAGAGAAAAATTTAAAACTCGGAGGTTAAAACATGGACACCAATGAAAAAGCACTTATGCTGCATGAGCAGTGGGGAGGAAAGATCAACACAACACCGAAATGTGAGGTAAAGTCAAGCGAGGATCTCGCGTTGGCGTATACGCCGGGCGTGGCAGAGCCGTGCAAGGTCATCGCGGACGATAAGGAGGCGGCTTACCGCTACACCATCAAGGCCAACACCGTGGCGGTGGTATCGGACGGTAGTGCCGTGCTGGGACTCGGTAACATCGGTCCGGAGGCAGCGATGCCGGTTATGGAGGGGAAGGCTGTCCTGTTTAAGGAGTTCGGAGGCGTGAACGCCTTTCCGATCTGCCTGGATACACAGGATGCCGATGAGATCATCGAGACGGTGGTACGGATCGCGCCGGGCTTTGGCGGGATCAACCTGGAGGATATCTCGGCACCGCGCTGCTTTAAGATCGAGCAGGAGCTGAAAAAGAGACTGCATATCCCGGTTTTTCATGATGATCAGCACGGGACGGCGATCGTCGTTCTGTCCGGTATCATCAATGCGCTTAAGCTCGTAGATAAAAAGAAGGAGGACTGCCGGATCGTCGTTAACGGCTCGGGAGCAGCCGGGATCGCGATCAGCAAGCTTTTGCTGCGGTACGGTTTTCAGCATCTGATCCTGTGCGACAGCGCCGGGATCGTGCATAAGGACTCCGATCGTCTGAATGACGTTAAAAGGGAAATGCTCGAGGTGACGAATCTCGAGAATAAAAAGGGTAATCTGGCGGACGCCATGGTCGGTGCGGATATTTTTATCGGTGTATCGGCGCCGGGTGTCGTGACCGAGGAGATGGTGAAGTCGATGAATCGCGACGCGATCCTCTTTGCGATGGCGAATCCGGTTCCGGAGATCATGCCGGATCTGGCGAAAAAGGCCGGCGCGAAGGTGATCGGTACCGGACGGTCGGATTTCCCGAACCAGGTGAATAACGTGCTCGCTTTTCCGGGGCTGTTTCGCGGTGCGCTGGAGGGGCGTGCGGAGCAGATCACGGAGGATATGAAGCTGGCAGCGGCGCTCGCGATCGCGTCACTGATCTCCGACGATCAGCTCGATGCCGATCATATCATCCCGGAGGCTTTCGACCCGCGTGTTGCCGATGCCGTGAGCGAGGCAGTGAAAAAACATATCGAGAAGTAAGAGGGATAAGGAGGAGTATGCATGGAATTGGATAACATGACGTTGGCGGAGCTCCGAGAGCTTGCCAAGGAAAAAGGGATAGAGAAGTATTCTTCGATGCGTAAGGCGGATTTGATAAAGAAGCTGACGGCGGCGGAGGCGCCTGCGACTAAGCCGGCCAAGCCGGCGGCGAAGGCGGCGAAACCGGCGAAGGCTGCGGAGGCAGCACCGGCGAAGAAGCCTGCTGAGAAACCCGCCGGGGAGAAGGCAGCCGAACGGCCGAGGCAGGCAGCGGGGGATCGTCCGGCAGCGTCTGAGCGGAAGCCCGCATCGGCGCAGGGAGAGCGTCCGAGACAGCAGGCCGCGCCGGATAAGCGCGCGAGCTATTCGGGGAAGCCGGGTGGCAACACACGCAGCCGATATCACGATGGGTCGGATGGCCTGATCTCCGTGATGCGTGATCGTCAGATCGAGGACGTACCGCCGACCGAGTTGAAGGACATGGACAGCGGCATCACGAAGAACGGAATACTTGAGATCATGATGGAGGGGTATGGATTTATCCGCTGCGATAACTATCTGCCCGGCGAGGACGACGTCTATGTATCGCCGCAGTTTATCCGTCGTTTCGGCCTGCGCACCGGCGATATCATCACCGGAAACCTGCGTAAGCGGACTCAGAATGAGAAGTTCAGTGCCTTATTATATATGAAAAAGGTCAACGACCTCCCACCGAGCTACCTCTATGATAGGAAGAAGTTCGAAAACCTGACGCCGATTTTTCCGAATCAGCGGATCCGTCTGGAGACCCAGGGGGCCGGCGTGTCGATGCGCATGCTGGATCTGATCGCGCCGATCGGTAAGGGACAGCGTGGTATGATCGTGTCGCAGCCGAAGACCGGTAAGACGACCCTGATCAAGCAGGTGGCGAGAGCCGTAACGAGAAACCATCCGGATATGAAGATGATCATCCTGCTTATCGACGAGCGTCCGGAGGAGGTTACCGATATCAAGGAGTCCATCGAGGGCAATCAGGTCGAGGTGATCTATTCGACCTTCGATGAACTACCGGAGAATCATAAACGTGTGTCGGAGATGGTGATCGAGCGGGCAAAGCGCCTGGTCGAGAGCGGGGAGGACGTGATGATCCTGCTTGACTCGATCACACGACTGGCCAGAGCGTACAACCTGACCGTGACACCGAGCGGACGTACACTGTCCGGCGGTCTTGATCCGGCGGCGTTGCACATGCCGAAACGGTTTTTCGGTGCTGCGAGAAATATGCGTGAGGGTGGCAGCCTGACGATCCTCGCAACCGCGCTCGTGGATACGGGCAGCCGCATGGACGATGTGGTGTTCGAGGAGTTCAAGGGGACCGGTAATATGGAGCTGATGCTGGATCGCTCGCTCTCGGAGCGGCGTATCTTCCCGGCGATCGATATCACGAAGTCGAGTACGAGACGTGAGGATCTGTTGCTGAGCACCGAGGAGCAGGAGTGCGTCATCAAGGTTCGCCGGATCCTCGGCGGCATGCGCTCGGATCAGGCGATGGAGCAGGTGCTGGATATGTTCCGCCGCACGCGCGATAACAACGAGTTTATCGAGATGGTTAAAAAGATCCGCGCATAAAAGCGCGAGTCTCCGCGGGCGGACTCGCGCTTTGGCAAAATTTTTAAAAAGTGCTTGCATTCTTATAAGAAGTATGTTAAAATAAGCAAGCGTTTTTATGGAAATGCCTATGTTTATATAGTTTTACGGTTATATTTTAGGAGGTGTATCATGAGAGAAGGAATTCATCCGGAGTACTACCAGGCAAAGGTAGTATGCAACTGCGGAAATGAATTTGTGACTGGCTCGACCAAGGAAGACATCCACGTCGAGGTATGTTCGAAGTGCCATCCGTTCTATACGGGTCAGCAGAAAGCTGCCCAGGCTCGTGGCGCGATCGAGAAGTTCAACCGCAGATACGGCTTACAGTAGTTTTATATTTAGAAAAGACAGGAGTCCAAGATTATCTTGGGCTCCTTTGTTGTCTATCAACGGAGGAAATATGGCGTATTCAGGTATCGGTGGGCAGGCCGTCATCGAGGGCGTGATGATGAAGAACAAGGATCATTATGCCGTAGCGGTGCGAAAGCCCGACGGAGAGATCGAGATTCAGAAAAAGACCACGAAAAGCCTCAGAGATCGGTATCCGATTTTCAACATCCCGATCGTCCGAGGGGTGGTGACCTTTGTCGAGTCCTTTACGATGGGGACCGGGGTGCTCAACTACTCCGCCTCGTTTTATGAGGAGGACGAGAAAAAGGATATGACCGAGGAGGAAAAGAAAAAAGCGGCCAGAAAGGAAAGTATCCTGACAGTGCTGGTGACGGCGCTCGCCATCGTGCTTGCGATCGGGATCTTTGTTCTGGGGCCGTTTTTTGCGATGGAGGCGCTGTCGGGCGTGATTCCGTCGCCGGAGCTCCGCGGGCTGCTCGAGGGTGTGCTGCGCGTGGTTATTTTTATCATCTATGTAAAGCTGATCACGCTGGTAAAGGATATCAAGCGGCTTTTTATGTATCATGGGGCAGAGCACAAGTCGATCAACTGTGTCGAGAACGGCGAGGATCTGACGATCGAGAATGTCAAGAAGCAGTCGACCGAGCACAGACGCTGCGGGACGAGCTTCCTGCTGTTCGTCATGGTGGTGTCGATCCTGTTCTTTATGTTTATCGTGGTGGGCGCGATCTGGCTGCGGATGCTGCTGCGCGTGCTGTTGATCCCGGTGATCGCCGGGCTTTCGTATGAGCTGATCCGGTTTCTCGGGAGTCACGAGGGCAAGGTCGTTTATGTGATCAGTCGCCCGGGCATGTGGCTGCAGCGGCTGACGACGTCGGAGCCCGACGAGGATATGATCGAGGTGGCGATTGCCTCGGTCAATGCCGTCTTTGACTGGCGGGAATTCCAGGGCAAGCCACCGGCTGAGCCTGCGCCTGCCGAGGCGGAGGAGACTGTGCAGGAGGAGCCGGCAGCAGAGGTGGCACACACCACAGCCGCAGAGGGGACCACAGCAGATGAGCCCACGCAGGAGGAGCCGGCTGTGCCGGTGGCGCATAGCACTGCACCGGAGGAGATACTGCCCGCGCAGCCGGATCTGGACGTGCAGGAGATGGCAGTTGAAGTAGAGGATGTAGAAGTTGAGGACTTTTGACGAGGCGCTGCGTGGCGCCGTGCGGGAGCTGGAGGCAGCCGGGGTGCCGGAGGCGGAACTGAACGCATGGTACCTGTTGGAGGAAGTCACCGGGAAAGATAAGGCCTGGTTCCTGTTGCACCGGGAGGAGACGCTCCCGGAGGCGGAGACGGAGCGGCTTGCTACACTGGTAGAACACAGAAAGAAGCGGGTTCCGCTGGAGTATCTGATCCACCGGGCGGAGTTCATGGGACTCTCGTTTTATGTGGACGACCGTGTGCTGATCCCCCGTCAGGATACGGAATGTCTCGTGGAGGAGGCGCTCACGTATGCGGAGGGTTCGGATGTACTGGACCTGTGTACGGGTTCCGGCTGCATTGCCATCAGCCTGGCAGTGCTCGGTAAGCCACGCAGTATGACAGCGACCGATGTGTCGACGGAGGCGCTGGCGGTGGCGAGGCAGAATGCCGAAGCCAACGGCGCCGGGAACAAGTATACAGCTGTAGAATTTAAGCAGGGCGACCTATGGGAGGCCGTCACGCCGGCAGCGGATGCGTGCGCAGCGGGCAGTATAGAGCCTGCGCAGTTTGACCTGATCACCTGCAACCCGCCCTACATCCGGCGCGCGGTGATACCGACGCTGATGCCGGAGGTGCAGGAGTACGAGCCGATCCTGGCACTGGACGGCGGAGAGGACGGCCTTGACTTTTATCGACGACTC
>JAZASH010000022.1:0-30922 GCA_036343395.1 Eubacterium sp.
AAGTTGTTTCACTATTCAATTATCAAAGACCGACGTCGCGATGCTCCGTCGCTCGAAAGAATGCTTCGCATTCTTCCCAACATGTTGCAAACGCAACTCTCATTAAAAAAGACGCTTGCGAATCTTTAGCGCGTCAGCAAGGGATATCTTATCAAATTTAACCGCCAATGTCAACACTTTTTTCAAAAAAAATAAAAAAAATTGAGCCGTGGCGGATCCACGGCTCAAAAACAACCATTTTTCGGGGCTTCAGGCGCCCTCTTTCCCTCTCCAGACGATACTCATCATCGTCAGGTCGTCAAACGGGTCTTTGCCCTCGGCGAATTCTTCGATTTCATTCGCCATATATAGTAGAAGGTTCTTTGGCGAAGCGGTCTTATTGCGGTTGAGCGTGTCGATCACACGCGTCATCCCGAAACGCTCACCGATGCTGTTGCGCGCATCCGGCACACCGCCCGTGTATAAAAACAGGCGATCACCCGGACGGAGAGTCGTTGTTTCATTATTATATTCTACACTATCCTCCACGGCCAGCGGCAGACCCTCATCCCTGGCATACAGCGTGTAGTCCGCGCCCCTGCGCATGATGACCGGATATCTCTGACCGGCATTCGCTCCGATGAACTCGCCGGTCGAAAGCGTGATAATCGCAAACCAAGCCCTCACGGAGAGATCCGACGGGTTCTCCTCACGCAGTACGCGGTTGACATCCTGTAGCATCTCCGCCGGTGTCCCCGGTGCAAGCGTACGGATTTTGAGGATCGTCTTGGCGATGATCATAAACATCGCCGTCGAAACTCCGGTCCCGGATACATCCGCAAGCACGATACCGACATGATCGTCGTCGATGGCGAAGAAGTCATAGAAGCCGCCTCCCGCCTCCTTGGCAGGTGCCACCATCGCGTACATCGAGATCTCATCCCAGGTAGTAAACTCCTTGGGCAGCAAATCCTCCTGCATCTGACTCGCGATGGCGAAGGCCGCGTCACGCCTTTCTTTTTCCGTGCGCATCGCTGCGAGATCATTTAGCTGATACAGGATGTCCGTCTGCATCGTCTGTACGCCCTGGTACAGATCGAAAATCTCATCCCGGCTCTTGATCTTCAGATCGATCACACCGGCCTCCTCATAGGTTACACCGGGTGCCGGTTTAAAGTTCTCCATCGAATAGGTGATCCAGTTGAGCGGATTGACAACCACGCGTCTCGCAAAAACCATCGCGATGATCAGCACGACCAGGATGACCGCTACCACACCGATAATCACATAGAAGAGAAATGTCTGTCTCTGCGCAGCAATGTCATCCATCCCGACATCACAGCCGACCTGGCAGACCACGTCCCCCGCACTGTTTTTCACCGGGACAAAACCGGAGCATAACCAGCCCCAGTCTCCTGTCGAGATCGTGGGCTCGATCTCCTCCAGGCCATCCATCCCCCGGAAAGACTCCTCTCTCTCCTCGTAATATCCGGTCTCGTAGATACCGACTTCCTTATCCGCATCCACCAGATACATATCATGGGTCGAGTTTTTGCTTCCCCATACAACGATGTAGAGATACTTGATATCCGTGACATTCTCCACATACTGCATCAGGAACTCACGTTGCTTGACATACTCGTCCCACAAGCCTTTTTGTTTCAGGTACTCCTCAACAGGAGCCTCATCCTCCGCCTCCTCGGCCTTTTCACGTAGCGACTGATAGTCCTCCGCCTCCACGGCTGTCCGCAGCTGCTCCAGATAATCCCCGTCTACGAAAGAAGCAACATTCCTTGCCGATTCCAGTGTCAATCCCTTGAAGTAATCATCGATGTGATTCGCGTTAATAAAATAGGAAATAAGAGCTGCTCCCACTCCAACAACGAGAACGGTAAGCACTACAAACAGATACATTTTCAGGCCAAAAGAAAACTTCCTTCTCTTTGTCTTTGCCATACTCACTCCTTAATCATTCTCTGCTGCTTTGCTCAGAATCTCAAAAAACTCCGGTAAGGTTTTTTTCAGTCGGATCGGCGCCCCCTCTCTGTCTAAAAAACAATGTTCCGAACGAGCCTCACACACGACCTCGTCCTCTTCATTTTTCATCAGGTATTTCATCTTCAGTTTGACGCCCTTAAACTCATCGACACCGACATCCACGGTGACGACATCGGAAAAGGTCGTCGTCTTTTTATATTGTACATTCACGGAGACCACCGGCGAGATCACACCGAGACTCTCGAGCCTCGCGAAGTCCCAGCCGACTGCGGCCAGATACGCCACACGCGCCTCCTCCATCCACCGGACGTAGTTGGAGTGGTGCGTGATGCCCATCTTGTCGGTCTCGTAATACTGGACATTATGTTTGTAAAGCATGGTTCCCCTCATGACAGCTGCTACGGGAGCCGCTGTTTTTATTCATCATTAACTGCGCTTTGCCTTTGCCAGGATCTCAGTAAACTTCGGCGCCTTTCCATAGTGCAGGACGCCGGCGCGATAGATTCGCGCAGCCAGCACACCGATACCGATCGTCGACAGGATCAGGATCACAACGGAAATCGCGATCTCATACACAGGGATCGCTCCCATTGCCACACGCGTAAACATCGCCATCGGAGATGTAAACGGTACATAAGAAGCGACAACCATGACCGGATTATTGACATCCTGATTCATTCCGTATACAACTACCATAAAGGCAATAATAAAGAGAAAAGTAATCGGTGTCTGGAGGGTATTGATATCCTCGACCTTGGTCGCCATAGAGCCGATCGCTCCGTACATCATCGCATATAACAGGAATCCTAACAGGAAGAATAATAACATGTATAAAAACATCTCTGCCGGGATATTAAACAGCGACGTAACGATCCCATTATCCTCCCAATAGGAGCTGTTTAGGTTATAGGTCAAAAGTGCGGTTCCGAAAATGAGAACCAGCTGCATAAATCCTGCTACACACGAAGCCAAAATCTTTCCGAACATCAGGGCCGTCGGCTTCGCCGATGTGATCAGTACCTCCATCGCACGGGAGCTCTTCTCGCTGGCAACATTTGTCGCTACCATCTGTCCGTAGAGAAGGATGATCATATACAATGCAAAGATCATAATGTAGGTGTAAAAATAGTTTTGTGCCTGGTCGTTCCCAAGGACCTCCGCCGTTCCGGTGATCTGGACCTTTCCGGTCGCCTCGATCTGATCCTCACTCATACCGGTCTGCTTCAGCTTCGTGTAGTAGTTCAGTCTCTTCATCGCATCATCCGAAGACGGCTGCATATTACTGTATACATTTAATGTTTTTACATAATAGGTGTAGGTCTGCAGATCGTGGATCCCAAATCCGTCCGTGTACTCTCCGCTCAAAACCTTTTCCCTTAGCTGAGCAAGATCCGACTCGAGTACGATTTCGTTTGTCTCAAAAACCGGCTCTGCCGCAAAGGCCATCTTCGCCAGCTCAGCATCCACATCGCCCTCGACAAAGAGAGCAACCTTGGTCTTCACCTGTTCTCCACCCTTGTCGTCCCCGCCGGAGAAAGCCTCCGTGATCCGCGGGAAAAACATCCAGCCGGCGATCAGCACAACGAGGATGATCGTAACGCCGATGAAGGCTTTATTTCTCAGGTGACCGCCCATCTCAAAGGTAAAAATATCTTTAAACTGCTTCATCACTCCTCACCTCCGATCTCTGTTTCTGTCTCCCTGTCGTCGGTGTACTCGACAAAGATGTCATTCATCGTCGGCTCATAAATACGAAGTTCATCCACCTCGTACTTTGAAGCGATCTCTTCCATGATGTGTTTTTTATCCTCCGGCTTGTCTAATTTCAGAATCAATGATCCATCCTCCGACTGCGTGATCGCATCGCCGTAAGCGGCAACAATCGCGTCCGGCTTCTCACTACGGATCACCAGTTTATCTCTCGTGTAGCTGCGTTTGATCTCGCGAATATCTCCGGACAGCACAATCTCACCGCCGTTCAGGATGGCGATGTTGTCACAGAACTCTTCGATATAATTCATCTGATGGCTGGAGAAAAGAACGATCTTCCCGGCCTCGATCTCACGCTTTACGACATCCTCGAGGATCATCGCATTGACCGGATCCAGTCCTGAGAAGGGCTCGTCGAGAACGACGATATCCGGGTTGTGGATCACGGCTGTGATCAGCTGGATTTTTTGCTGGTTACCCTTGGACAACGTGTCCAGACGTGCATCGCGATACTCGCTCATACCGAGACGCTTGAGCCAGAGTGTCAGCGCATCGGACGCTGCCTGCTTGGTCATACCCTTTAACCGGGCCAGATAGATCAACTGGTCGGATATTTTTTTCTTTGGATAGAGTCCTCGCTCCTCCGGGAGATACCCCGTACTGATCTTGTCGTAGTTGATTGGCTGACCGTCCAGCAGGACCTCTCCTGAGTCAGCTCCAAACACATCCATGAGGATGCGGATCGTGGTTGTCTTACCGGCACCGTTACGTCCGAGAAGCCCAAGTGCCTGCCCGCTCTCGACCTCGAGGTTGATACCCTTCAGGACATGCTTTGTCCCGTAGCTTTTGTTAATGCCTTTCAATTCCAGTTTCATTTGTACAATGCCTCCTTTACAAGAGCCGTCAGGTTCCGGATCGCTGCGGCCTTGAAGTCACCATAGGATAACGGGGCATCCCCGTCTGCTTTATCTGAAATGGCGCGGATCACCAGGAACGGAACCTGATTGTCCGAGCACACCTGCGCGAGAGAAGCTCCCTCCATCTCACAGGCATACGCGCCAAAGGTGTTTTCGATAAACTCTTTTTTCTCTTTGGAAGAAATAAACTGATCGCCGGACGCGATGGTCCCGACCGTCAGCGTATACGACGTATCCAGCCGCTCGTACGCCTTTACCACCGTATCGATCACATCCTGCGGTGTCTCAAAGTATACCGAGCTGTAGTCCGGATTCAGTCCGGGCTCATAGCCGAGTCCCGCTACGTCCATATCGTGCTGGCAAAGCCGGTCGCCCACGACGATGTCGCCCTGGTTCAGGCTGGACGCGATCGCTCCGGCCACACCCATGTTGATGACCAGGCTGATCCGATGTTCCGCGAAGTCCGGCTGGCACTCCACCAGTGTGATAAAATGCTGCACACAGGCAGCCATCGCCACCTTTCCAACCTTGGACACGGTGACGATCAACTGCATATCACCATGCGTCCCGGTATAGTACGGAAAAAGCGCCTCCTCTTTTTTCTCAAAGTTCCCCTCTGAAACGAGTGGAAGAATCTCCTCCTCCATCGCTCCGATAATCAAGACTGTCTTCATTCTGCTGCTCCTTTCACATATGGAACATTTTACCACAAATGACGGGCATCTGCAAGGGCTTTATGCGAGCGGATATTTTTGTAAATTTGGAAAAAAACCTATGGAAATTCCATCACACATGTGATATAATAGGAGATTGTGGGGGGACACTATAATTCAGAAAGAAGGGATGATATGAAGTTCAAAAAAAGAACTGCTCTATATCTGTTGATCTTGATCATCGTTATCATCACCCTTCTTGTGGGTCTTCTTTATAGTATCCAGCTGCGGACGAACCGCGAAAACGCCTATCGCTCCTCCACGCTGCTGATCGATCAGCTGAAAAATGTCATCAACACCAACGATGACAAGGTGCGTTCACTTACCGCCTCGCTCAAGGACGATTATGTCACCCGTGCGAAGGCCGTTTCTTACATTATTGACAAGGATTCCACCATCGAAAAGCAGATCACGGAGCTCGCATGGCTCACGAACCTTTTCTCTATCGACGAGATCCATCTTTTTGATACCGAGGGAACTCTTTACAGCGGTACCAAGCCCAACTACTATAATGAAAATCTAAAGACCAGCGAGCGCTTCGGTGCTTTCCAAAAGATGCTCACGGAGAAAAATTTCACGATGTGTCAGAGCGTCACAGATGAGACCGGCGGATCGATGCAGATGATGTACGCTGTCTGCTGGAACGATGCACATACCCACCTGGTAATGGTCGGCGTCGAGCCGATGCGTCTGCTGAACGAGCTCGCAACCAGCCAGATGGATGCCGTGATCAAGGAGATCCCTGCTTACGAGGGTATCGAGATCCTCATCGCCAACGACAGTGATAATACGATCATCGGTGCCACAACACCGGATAACATCGATCGTAACCTGACCGATTTAGACATCACCATATCGGGCGATGAGAAGATCAATCACGTATATAATCAGACCGGCACGATCCTCGGCGTCGAGAGCTACTGCTCCCTGGCGCGCTATGACAAGTACAAGATCGTCATCGCGCAGAGCTGCGATATCGTCAACCAAAACGTCCCGATACCGCTCATCCTGGTATCGATCTATATGCTGATCGCCGCCGTCGTGATCATCCTGATCGTCCGTCGTATGACCAAGCGTGTCCTGAACGAGCACAACAAGGCCAACTCCGACGCGATGACTTCCTTTGCAAACCGGCGTGCGTTCGAGACGGATATCCGTCGCTACGACAATGGCAATATCGAGCCGACACTGGCTTTTGTATCCCTGGATCTAAACGGACTCAAGCGGACCAACGACTCGCTCGGTCACGAGGCCGGAGATCGGTTGATCATCGGAGCCGCCAACTGTATCCGCCAGTGCTTCGGTAACTACGGAGAGTTGTACCGCGTCGGCGGTGATGAGTTCGTCGCTCTGATCTATGCCGACCTCGATCGACTGACCAAAATCAAAATGGACTTCGCCGAGGAGCTGGATAACTGGTCTAAGGAAAATGATATGTTCCTGTCTATCTCCTATGGTATTGTCCGAGCTGCCGAGGATCCGTCGATGACCTTCGCGGAGATCGCTAAGCTGGCCGACGATCGTATGTATAAAAATAAAGACGAGTTCTATCAGAAGATGAATCTCGCAAGATAAAACACCTGCGGAGCGGATCGCCCCACAGGTGTTATTTTTTTACTCTATTTTATTCGGTCGTCTCTGTCTGTCCCGGTGTCGCCGGCGCCGTAGCCACAGCCGCACCCGATGCGATCGCCCGATCTCTGGCCCTCATGCCCTCATCAAACTCGGACATCTCTTTGCCGGTGAGCAGACTGAAAATCAAACCAAAGCCTCCGACAATCAAAACAAAAAACAATAAAAATAAGATCATTTTTACGACTGCCATCCGCTTGGATCGCTTGCTGGTTACCATCATATGTCGTTACCTGTTCCTTATCAAAGTCTACGCTGTACCTGCTCCGGATTCATCGCGTACATCAGAGCCGACTCATCCGAAATAATACCCTTTTTATACAGGTCCGTGATGTACTGATCCATCGAGATCATACCAAGCGGAGCCGAGGTCTGGATTACGTTGTCGATCTGGTAGTTTTTAGAATCGCGGATCATGTTGCTGACCGCCGGCGTGATCTTCATGATCTCAACTGCCGGCACCATACCGCCGCTCACGCGCGGGATCAGCTGCTGGGATACGATACAGTTCAGTACCAGGGAGAGCTGGATACGGATCTGCTCCTGCTGATCGGCCGGGAAAGAGTCGATGATACGGTCGATCGTGTTCACCGCACCCTTGGTATGCAGTGTGGCGATAACCAGGTGTCCGGTCTCGGCCGCACTCATCGCGGTACGTATCGTCTCCGCATCACGCATCTCACCGAGCAGGATAACGTCCGGCGCCTGACGGAGCACGGCACGCAGTCCGGTGAGATAAGTCTCGGTATCGATGGCGATCTCTCGCTGTGAAATGATCGCTTTATTATCTCTGTGCAGGTACTCAATCGGGTCCTCCAGTGTAATGATGTGTGCCGATCGGGTCTTATTGATCTGGTCGATAATGCAGGCCTGCGTAGTGGACTTACCACTGCCGGCCGTACCGGAGATGATGATCATACCGTGCTTTACCTTTGACAGCTCGATCACGGAATCCGGAATCCCCATATCGTGATAATCCGGAATATCAAATGCCACGATACGGATGACACAGGACTGGGAACCACGCTGGAAATACGTGTTCACACGGAATCTGGCCAGATGTCCGATCGCGAAGGAGAAGTCGTCATCTCCTTTTTCCAGAAAATGCTTTTTGTCACGGTGAGCTGCCTCATAGATCTCGTTGATGATCGACTCGGTCATCGCCGGCATCAGGCGCTCGCCATTCTCAAAAATATCCTGAATGTCACCGGCCACCTTGTAGCTTAAGGTTCCACCGGTGATGATAAAAATATCCGAAGCTTTATTCTCTACCGCTTTGCTCAGTATCTCTTCCAGATTCGGCATATGCTTTCCTCTCTTCCTGTCTTATTCGTCTATGATAATGGTTCCTGCAGGTCCCGGCGCATTCTCATCACTGAAAACCGGCAGTGAGTCATCCGGCTTCCACTCGCCGACGTAGACCTTTTTCCACTTGACGATCTGATAACCGGCGCCGTCCGCGGGCTTGCCCCAGCGTACCAGCACCTCACACTGCAGTTCCTGATTTTCATCAATCTTGCAGGTGTAGGTCGCAAAGGCGTCCCAGCCGACATAGGCAATGTTCTGTGCCACGATTCTCTTGACACCGCTCTTGGTCGTCTCGGCATTGTACACCTTTACCTGACTCGGGATATCCTGTCCCATACGAATCTGTGCCAGAATGTCCTCCGCCTCGGTGTCCGCCTTATAATAGTTTGTCATCGCCTCGATCGACTTCTCCGTCAGCTTACTGTTTGCTTTCGCTGTGGACAGAGATAAAAGGGCAAAAACAACAAAACAAAGCACGGCGAAGATGGTCAGAATCGAGCTGCCACCTACCGTGGTAAAAGACATTTTTCTTTTTTTACGTTCCTTTTGCTCCACTGTTATATCCTCACAAAAATGGTTTCATTTAAATCCTTATCGGGGATGTGCTTATTTTTGTAACTGCTCCTGCAGCTGCCAGGCAACCTCCACCTGATAAACCGGCTCCGTCTGCTCTTTTTCATCTTCCTTCGGTATCATATAGACGGATACGTCTGCCTTCTGGTGCAGGAAATTGCCTCCTGTTTCGATCTCTGCCTGTGTCTTTAATTCCACACGCAGGCCGTCATCATCGTACACCTTGGTCAACACAGCGCCCGCGCCGTTATCGCCCGTGGCATCTGTCGCCTCACACTGAAGCGCGTCGGCTGCTTTTTTCAGATCCCCGTGGTAGGCCTTGCAGGTCTCGACAACCTCTGTCGCACGGACCGCCGCGGTCTCCTTTATCGTACCGTCCTTGGATAACGTGTCCGAGTATACGAAGGCCTGCAGACAGACAGCCGCCGCAAACGCAAACACGAAAACCATGATCAGCTGCTCCATCAGGGAGAGCGGCGCTTTACTTCTCTGATAACTCATCAGCCTACTCCTCCCTCGTCCTCGATCAACTTGCCCTTGGTCCCGTTTAGCAGACTTCTGGCCGAGATCGTAATATGATTTTCGCGATCCTCAACATCCTTTGCATGGACGGAGATCACGCCGTCTTCCATCTTGAATTCCAGTCCGTGTGCCTCGAGCACCGGGCTGCCGTCTCCCGGATCGATGGTATTGTCCGCGATCGTCAGGATCTCATAGACATGTCCGTCATAAAAATAGATGCGCTGATCGTAGATATCACCCTCGATTTCCTGATACAGATGCAGGGTGTTGACACCGTCGTCCTTTTTCGCCGAGGAGAAACCTCCTACCGCAACAGATCCGACAGCATCGGCCGAGCGGATCTTCGCTGCCACATAGGACGTGATGATCCGACGGTTATACGCGTCGTTGTCGCGGGATACCAAGCGTCGATAGCTGTTCGCGCCGAGTGCCAGGACTGCGATGACCGTGATCGCAAACACCGCAAACAGCACCAGGACAAAGGCACCCTCGATATTATGTTGTTGTCCTTCCTTACGTCTCATGCTTTACTCCTCTGTCGGCTCCTCAGCCACCTCCATCACTGTGATCTGAGGCATAATATTATCTCCGAAAATCTCATAAAAAACACCGTACCGATTGTGATCGATCTGGATGCCGTAATGGTCCTCCAGATACTGGATCGTCGGCGGATACACGCCCTCGGTCGCGTAGCAGGTCATGACGGCCTTACGTACGGAGCTCTCGAGCTGCTTTAGATTTTCGCTGCCCTCTTTGTTTCCGAGTTTCTCAGCAGCCAGCACCAGGAGCACCGCCGCGAGAATCGGAACCACAATGATGATTATTGTTTTAGCAAGTGATTTCATTCACATGCCTCCTGTCTCAAAGCATCGTCATCCGATCCGGATCGATTATCCGATGGACGACATAATGTTAACCAGCGGCAACATAACCGCTACCAGAATAATACCTACCAAAATCGATGTGATGATGACGATCGTCGGCTCGATCTTTCCGACCTTGCGCTCGATGTCCATCTGCACCGCATCATCCATACGTCTCGCGATCTCTGCCATCGCATCGTCCGAGGTACCGGACTTGGCCCCGAGGTCAAGAATACGACAGTAGGATGCCTCCAGGATCTTCTCCGTACGGAAGGACTCCGCCAGCGGCTCACCGCGCTCGAGGCGCTCGAGGCAGGCATTGTATCTCTGCTGTACCTTCGGTGTGGTATCCTGGAACTTCATTGCCGTTCGGAATGAATCCTCGATATTCAGACCAGAAGCCATACCCATCGCCATCGCGGAGGAGAATCTCGACTCTGCCATACGGCGTGCCAGACCCATGCTTCCGAATACTTTCTTATACAAGCCCAAGAGAGCCTGACGGCATTTGCGGCTGCCGCTGATCACGGCCGCTGCCACGATGATGAGACCGAGGATCACGCACAGGATCGGCATGATGTTGCCCAGGGTGTTTCCGAAGGACAACAAAACGCGAGCCGTACCGCTCATCGTACCGCCTAACTGCTCATATACACGATTAAAAATGGGGAGAACCTTTACCAGGAGAACCACGATGATGACCAACATCAGCACCATCAGGATCACCGGATAGAGAATCGCGCTGCGGATCTGATTACTGATCTGGACCTGACGGTCGTAGTAGTCAGCCAGCGCGCGGAATGACTGCTCCAGACGTCCGGTCATCTCACCGGTGTCAATCATATCCGCTACATACTTCGGGAAGCATCCTGCCTCGCGAATCGCCTCGGAGAACGGTCGTCCTTCGCCGACCACCTCTGCCATGGCTTTGATCATTTTTTTGTTTTTCTTGTCCGGCTCATCGTCTGCCAAAAGATACAGACCATCTTCCGTTCCGATACCGGAATGCAGCAACAGAGACATCTCCAGGCAGAACGCCGATACGTACTCGTTGCTCAGTACCCTTTTGCTCATAAAACTCTTCCTCTGGTTACGAATCCGGCCGCTGCCGGATGTTGAAAGGTTGACAGTTACTATCCCACACAGGGCTCATCAATAACTATATTTTGCTTTATAGTTCTTGGTGTTATTGATCCACTTCATAACGCTTTTGCTGGACTTACCTGTCGATGCATACGTCGGATCCATCAGCTTCCACTTGTCAGCGGCGATGTAGATCGCACCGGTGATCCAGCCTTTCTTTTTACTGTATACATTGATCCAGGCATGATACTCCTTACCGGTATAACCGATCACCAACTTCACCGGGACACCCTGGCTGCGGAGCATCGCAGTCATAACCGATGCATAGTCAAAACAGATGCCCTTTTTCTTGTTGTAGATCGTGTCGAGTACCGGGAGATAACCGGCCTTGACCGTCCTTGCTTTTGCGTAGTCATACTTGAAATATTTGATGACCCACTTATATACCTTTTTCACCTTGGCGAGGTCCGTGCTGGCTTTTTTGCACAGGCTCTCTGCCTTTTTCACGCACTTTGAGGAAGCGCTGTAGTCTACATACTGATTGGGGCGGATGTACGGCTGGAACTGATTGCTCAAGGATGCGTTAAAGCTCTTTGCCAATACATAAGAATAAGAGTTACCGCTGATATTTTTGAGCACCTGAACCTTGTATGAACCGTTCCCGTCCGTCAACGGGATCACCTCATACTCCTTTTTACGAACTGTATAGAAATAAGCTGCACCACTCGGGCCGGTCACCTGAACCTTGATCGTTTTGTTCGTCGACTCGGTGTACTTGACATTGACGTAGCCCTTGTCCGTGTTTGAGTAGTCGATGATACAGTTTTCGTTTTTCTCAACACTGGTCCCACCGGCAGCTGTCGACTCGATCACGGTCTGTGCCTGTGCGTCCGGACCGTCAGCTCCGAACACCGCCAGCCCTGCTATCGCCAGCGCGCCTGCAGCCATGCCTCGTATCCATTTCCCTTTCATACCGCATCCCCCATTCGATATAGCGTTTCTTTATGGAATAAGCCGTGCCGGACCGCGTCTGCCTCACGGAGCAGACATCGAAACCGCCACTAACTCATCCTCATTATACGCCCCTTTTGCCAAAATATCAAGGGCAAACTTGTGTCACTTTAGTTTCATACCAAAAATGCGACACCCTCTGGTCCCGAGCACCAAGATGTTGTTATAGACGGCCGGAGAAGCCTCCACATTGCCGCATCCCATGTTGTACTCGTCGAGTGTTTCGCCGGTGATTCCGTCCAGCATCATCAGATGCGAGTCGCTCCTCGCATAGATGACCACGTCCTTGCCGCCTTCCTTTGAGTTGTACACACAGACCGGCGAGGACCAGGTGTAGGGGCCTTTTTGCTCCCAGGCCTTCTTGCCGTTTTTCTTTTTGAGCGCAACCATACGGCCCCGATGGAGACCGTCGCACTTGCTGACCGTCACGTAGATGTAGTCGTCGAGCGAGTAATGCCCCACGGCGATCGTCGACTGTACGCCGCCCGAGTTGCCCTCGACGGACTGGCAGGTGTAGGATTTGGACCAGATGATCTCTCCGTTCTCCGCGTCGATCTTCCAGATCGGAATCTCCGCCGACGAGGAACTCCGCCACCCCTTGTGGAACGAGGTGGAGATGTAGAGATAGAGCTTACCGTCCTCAACCGAGAGAACCGGGGTCGAGTTGGAGTCATCGAGGATGTCCTGTACCCATTTGAGCTTGAGCTTGTTGATATCCAGGCACATCAGATGACCGCCGTTGTCCGCGATATACAGGTAACCTTTGTAGATCGCCGCGCTGTCCTCCATCCCGTACCAGTAGCTGCCGGAGCCATTTCGCTTGCCCTTGTAACGCCACTTGACGATGGGGCTCGGCTTGATGGAGATCTTGCCCTTTTTCTCGTTGTATTTGGTGTTCAGTTTCATCAGATAGAGGATCCCGTTTTCGCCCGGCTGGATCAGCGTATCCGTCTCCGCGTCCACGAGCGATGAGGAGTCAAAAAAGCTCAGACTTCCGCGCAGGGAGAAAGGATCCTGGCAACCGTATTCATACATCACCTTGCAGTGGATCAGGTCGATGATAAAGGCACGCGAGGTACCGGCGGAGGAGTTGTAGCCGGAGCCTACGTACAGGATCGGATAGCCTCTCGGGTCGAGCGCGCCGGCTCCCTTGAAAACAAATCCGGTGTTCATCGCCGGACGGGTCGCCTTTCCGGAATAGATATCCGTAAAGTAGATATAGCCGTCGAGACTGGCGTGGATCGCCTCTACGAGGTCGTCGTCCTCCTTGGCCCAGTCTTCCATGTTCATATGCTTTTTGGTCTCTCTCGGCCAGTGGATCAGCAGAGGCTGACCGGTCCAGCCGTTTCCGCTCCAGTACTGACCGGCGATGGTGACCGCCTTGGTCCCGACGGTCCAGAGCTTTTTCATCTTATATTTTTTCATCTTGGCCTTGCCGTAGGCAGGCATATCACGGAAGTTGTTCCCGCGGAAGGTCAGCACGCCCTCCATCTGGGTGTACTTGTTTCCGGTGTCAAACTCGATCTTCTCTTCGGCTTTGTATTTCTTTTCGGAGGAGAGAAGATTGCCGTCCACCATGATGTTGGTGTACTCCATCATCCGGGAGGGCTTGGTTTCGTCGGTGTGCGTCACATCAAAAGACTCGATCGCATAGGTCGGATCGACCTCCTCGGTCGCCTCACCGCCGTCTGCTCCCTGACCGTCTGCCTGGGCGTCCTGTCCGTTTGCGTCCGGTTTTTCCGCATCGGCACCTCCGTCCGCCGGATCACCCTCAGTCCCCCGACCGCTGTCGACCGTCTGCTGGGGATCCTCTCTTTTATCGAGCTCGGTTTTGAGATAAATGATCCCGCCGAGCATCACGACCGAGAGTACCAGTATGACGATCAGTACTTTTTTTGATGACATGTTTCCTGTTTCCTTTCTTTCTCTTTATGGTTCTATATGATTATGCCGGATTTATATGATTCTGCCCGGATTTGTCCGAGATAAATCACCCTGATATATCACCTGCTTTAACCCACGTGATCGCCTCAGAAAAAGG
Organism: Eubacterium sp.; assembly: GCA_036343395.1. GTDB lineage: Bacteria > Bacillota > Clostridia > Lachnospirales > Lachnospiraceae > Eubacterium_F. Next base: position 14,351 of record JAZASH010000022.1, read on the forward strand.
CTCATAGGTCGAGCATACCGTGATCTGATAATCCTTGTATCGAAATCCGGTGAAGCGGAGTTCCTCCGGTGACGTCGCAAGAACCGGTCCGCCCGCGATCGCGACGCGAATGTCGCCGGCACGTCCGTCCGGCGTGGCAGATGCTGCCGGGATTCCGGCCATCGTAACATCGATGTGCTCCGGCATCAGGGCCAGGCCCAGGCCGTACCACTTCATCACACTTTCCTTGATCGTCCAGAGGCGGATAAAGCGATCCGGATCTCCCTCCGCATCGCGGATCTCCGCCGGTGTAAAAGCCCTTTGGATCAGCGGCTCGGTCAGCTTGCGCGGACGCTCGATATCGATCCCGACCTCTCGGTCCGAGACCGCACATACCGCAATCTCACCGGCATCGGAGAGATTAAAATAACACCCCTCCACGGTCGGCTTTCCCTGTGGCGTGATCATGATCTCACGATCCTGACAGCCTGCATGCGCGAGGGCCGCCTCCATCACGACACCGGATCCGAGACAGAGTCTCTTGCCGTTGTCAAACCGCATCCGATCGACCCGCTCTCTGCGCTCCGGCCGTATGCTTTTATAACACCGATCAAACGTCTCCCGGTCCTCCAGCAGACGGGTGTCAATCGCAAATACTGTATTCTCCATAGAGACTCATAACTATGAAGCCGGGGATCGCGCCCCGGCTTCCTCCATTCCTGTCTTATTTCAGGTTGTCATAAGCGGCTCCGTCATACTCAGCTGAGTCCGCTGTGATCAACTCATCGTACATGGTAGCCTTATCGGTATACCCGCTCACAACCTCCCAGTATCCGAACTGCATATCCGTCGATCCGAGGATCCGTTTGTAAGAAGTATTAATCTCGTAGCTGCCGTCTGCCAGATGCTTGACATCGTCATACTCAACCGGGAAAAATACTTTTTTCGGCTTGAATTTTTTATCCTTTTCTTTGCTCGAAACTGTCGCGGAATATACCATATAAACTTTGTTTATTCCGTACCATACATCGGACTTTTTATTTGTCAGAAAATAATACCCCTCATAACTGATATCCGATGCCTTGATGGCATCCTTTCGCGAGCCCTCTTCGAAGTACTCTTTGATATAACCCTCGGTCGCCGACTTCATGATATCCAGTGCGGCTGAATCAATGTCCTGATTAGCGGTTAAGTAACCCTCTACTTTATCAACCGTATAGGCTTTTTCTGTTTGGGTAAAACGCACACCGAAGTCCTTGGCGAACTTGTCTTCGTTGTAGCCCTCAACACGGAAGGTAACGGTGTCGCCTTCCTTCAGACCGTCACTCTTATCGACGGCAAAATACACCATATAGCCCCACTCTTCCGTACTCTTATAATTGTAGCTGACATAGGCATTTGGTGCCGTCCCCTCAAAGGACACCTCCAGTCCCTCAAAAGGATCCACTTCCTTTACCTCTTCGAGTCCCGATACGGTTACGACCAGCGGGTCTGCGACAAACTCCGCCTTGACTTCTTTGGCCTTCTCCTGATCAAAGGTATAGGTCACGGTCACGGTATCACCGTTTTTGAGATTGTCTTCTTTATCCAGCGTCAACTTGATCGAGCTAATCGCATAATAAATGTTCATGATATCCGAGAAATTGCTACCGGCAAAATCCAGAATTTCATCCAAGCCTCTGCCGTCATTTTGCTTCATCTTTTCAACGTCGAGACCGAGCCCCTCAGCAATCTGGAGAGACAGGTCCTCTTTGAGCTTGGCGGTCGCCTTTCCGCTGCCGTCGACACCCTCGAAGGTCACCTCGGTATAGTCCTTGAGGTTGTAGGTCTTACTGTTACCTATGATCAAAAATACGATCACGAGCGTGACAGCGGCTGCCACGAGAAACACACCGCCACCGATGACACCGAACAGTACCGGCTTAGAGAGACCCTTTTTCATCACGGTCCCGCCGACTGCAGCGACCTGCTGGCCGGCGCCCATCGACTCAGCTCCCACAAACGATTCCGCCTGCGGTGCCTGTGCCGTCTGCGTAGCGGCACCTCCCATCGCCATCTCGGCTGCCGCCTCTGCCTGTTCCACATCCGGCTCAACCTTCTCCTCGCTCTGCTCAGCTACCTGGGCCTCTACCTCAGGCTCGGCCGTCGAAGCAGTTACCGGGGCTTCCACCTCCGGCTCCGGCTCGGGTTTTTCTTCCGGCGGATCCACGATATTTAAAACACTCTGATCGACTCCGGCTGCCTCGTCGATCGAAGCCTCCAAAAGCTTTGCTCCGCATGACTGGCAAAACTTACTTGCGTCCGGTACTCTCTGACCACACTTTGGACAAAACATAGCATCCTCCTTTTTCTTGCGCTTTACATATACTGCTTGAACTGAACCAGTGTTTTACCATCAACCATCATCTCCAACGCCTGGTCCAACATATCCACATGCTCCGGGATCACCTTACCGATACGCGTCGGATACGCGCCGGTGGTATGGTTGTTTGCCGAGAGCTTCAGTACATCGATCCCATACATAAACAACTCACCCTTTTCTACCTGATAGGAGGTCGATATGTAGGTGTTGATCCCCGGTGTCACGAGACAACATTTTTCGTTGGCACCGTCCGGCCCCATTGAGAGCTCGGATATCTGGTTTTTACTAACCCGCTCATAAAAGGTCATCGCCGCCGAGTTAGCATACAGTTGGACGTTGAAATAAAAGTTCTTATTCAGGATCATAACCATATGCTTATCGGAGAGCTGCTCCGGCGAGATCGGTGTCGGCGTCGGCGACATGCTCGGTCCCGGACTCCCGGAGGCCATCGGCGGTGTCGCGGTAACACTCGGTGTCGCGGACGGATTGGGCTTTTTCTCTCCGCAGTTGGAGCAGAAGTTCGTGTCGTTCATCATACCGCATCGCGGGCACTGCCACTGAGGCGGCTTGACCGTGACCTTGCACTTGAGCGATTTCTTTTTCTTCGCCGAGTACCAGATCGTCCCCTTTACCGTCGCCTTGCCCTGCTTTTTACCGACGACGGTCACCTGTTTTCTTTTATAGTTTTTCAGCTTAACATACGACTTTCCGGAGGAAATCGACCAGGACACCGTGAGGTACGTCCCGGACATCTTGAGGACCTTGGATTTGCCGGCCCGGATCGTCATGCTGGTTTTATTGAGCTTGAGCGTCGCTGCGTCCGACTTCTCCGGCGCTGCGACCGGATACACCACGCTGAGGAGCAGTGCAAAGCTCAGTATCAAAGCCATAATCGGTCTTTTTGACATAATACCAACCCTTTCTTTTGCAAACCTATCCGTATGATACCACATTTTTTCCGCTTTGTGAAGAGTTTTGACTTGAAAAATGTTGTCATTTAAGGTATTCTTTTAACTATGAATAAGAAAGTATTGCACACACTGGAATATGACAAGATCATCGATCAGCTCGTGCGGGAGGCGGATTCGGACCCCGGCAAAAACAAGGCCGGACGGATCGTCCCTCTGAGTAAGCGCGATGAGATCGTCGCTCTGCAGGCGCAGACGACGGCGGCTCTCAACCGCATCCTCAAGGACAAAAAGCCGGATTTCCACGGACTTAGGGATCCCCGACGCGACATCCGTCCGCTCGAAAAGGGCGGTATCCTCGGCACCGGCGAGCTTCTGAATATCTGTCGTCTGTTTGAGATCGCGCGTGACGCCATCGCATCGGACGCGGCACTCGACGACTACGAGGACGTCCTGTCGGGTATGTTTCGCTCGCTCACGGACGTACCGGAGCTGCGCGAAGAGATCAAACGCTGCATCCCGGCACCGGATGAGATTGCCGACAACGCAAGTCCCACTCTTGCTTCCATACGACGTACCATCAGCGGCATGGACGCCCGCATCCGCGAGCAGCTGAATAAAACCATCGCCGCTTCCTCCGGTATGCTCCGGGACAGCCTCGTGACCATCCGCGACGGACGCTACTGCCTGCCGGTCAAGGCCGAGCACAAGGGTTCCTTCCCCGGCATGGTCCACGACCAGAGTGCGACCGGCTCCACCTTTTTTATCGAGCCGATGGCTGTTGTCGAGCTCAATAACGAGTTAACCGGTTGGTTTGCCAAGGAGCAGGCCGAGATCGAAAAGATCCTGGCCGACCTCAGCAACCTGACCGCACCCTATACCGCCGATATCGAGCGGGATTTCCTGCTACTGGCTGACCTGGATTTTATCTTTGCCAAGGGGATGCTTTCTAAAAAAATGAAGGCGAGCGAGCCTCTCTTTCAGGGCAAATACATCCAGCTGCGCAAGGCGAGACATCCGCTGATCCCTGATAAAAAGGTGGTCCCGATCGATGTCTCTCTGGGCAAGGACTACGATCTGCTCGTGATCACCGGTCCGAACACCGGCGGCAAGACCGTCACGCTGAAAACGGTCGGTCTGCTGACCCTGATGGGACAGGCCGGGCTCCACATCCCCGCTGCCGACCGCTCGCACCTGCGGGTTTACGATGAGGTCTTCGCGGATATCGGGGATGAGCAGAGTATCGAGCAATCACTGAGTACCTTTTCCTCGCATATGACCAACACGGTTTCCATCCTGAAAAAGGCCAACACGCGGACGCTCGCCCTTTTCGACGAGCTCGGTGCCGGCACGGATCCGGTGGAGGGCGCAGCACTCGCGATCGCCATCCTGGATCACCTGCACCAAAAGAGGATTACTGCGATGGCGACCACACATTATAGTGAGCTGAAAATCTATGCCCTGCAGGAGGAGGGCGTCGAGAACGCCTCCTGCGAGTTTGATGTCGAGACACTGAGTCCCACCTACCGACTGCTCGTCGGTATCCCGGGTAAGAGTAACGCCTTTGCGATCTCCTCCAAGCTCGGTCTCGATGACGCCATCATCCACGAGGCCAAGCACCGAATCGGTGACGAGGAAAAGAGCTTCGAGGATGTCGTTTCCGGTCTCGAGGAGTCCCGCATCATCGCTGAGCGCGAGCGTGAGAAGGCAGTCCGCTTCCGCGAGAACGCCGAAGGCTATAAAAAGAAACTCGAGGACAAAGAGGAAAAGCTCGAGCAGTCCCGTGATAAGATCCTGCGACGTGCGAACGAGGAAGCCCGTGAGATCCTCGAACGAGCTAAGAAGGTAGCGGATGAATCCATCCGTAAATATAATAAATGGATGAACGATCCCGAAGCGCTCAAAGCCATGGAGAAGGAACGTGCCACCCTGCGCGACGCGATGAACGATGTCGACGAGGGGCTGGCGGCTACCGGTCCCGGCACGAAGCGCCGCCACAAGTCCTCCAAAAAGCCGGAGGAGCTCGCGATCGGCGATATCGTCCTGGTGCACTCAATGGGGGTCAAGGGGACCATCACGACGGAGCCCGCGAGAGGCAAGTGCTACGTCCAGATCGGAATCCTGCGCTCGGAGGTCGATCTCGACGATCTCGAGTATCTCGAGTCCGAGACAAAGCAGGCAAAAAAAGAGGCTACAATCGCCCAGTCAAAAAGCTTAAAATCCGCCAAGGCAATGAGTGTCCACACCGAGATCAATCTGATCGGTATGAAGGTGGCCGAAGCGCTCCCGCTCCTGGAAAAATACCTCGACGATGCCTACCTCGCTCACCTGTCTCAGGTGCGGATCATTCACGGGATGGGGACCGGTGCTCTGCGCGCCGCCGTCCACGACCACCTGAAACGCAACCGCTGCATCGAGAGCTACCGGCTCGGCGAGCAGGGTGAGGGCGGATACGGAGCCACCGTGGCATTTTTCAAATACTGATAAAAAGGGATGGTGATGACGATGTCAAAGAAAAAAATCCTGATCGTCGATGACGATGAAAATATCGCAAGCCTTTTGTCACTGTATCTGACAAAGGAGTTTTTTGAGTGTAAGATCGCGGGTGACGGCGAGACCGCGCTGGAGCTGAACCAGTCCTTCCAGCCGGATCTGATCCTGCTCGATATCATGCTCCCCGGGATCGACGGTTACTCGGTCTGCCGGGAGCTGCGCAAGGACTATATGACGCCGGTGATTATGCTCTCTGCGAAAACAGAAACCTTTGACAAGGTGCTCGGCCTCGAGCTCGGCGCCGATGATTATATCAGCAAGCCTTTTGATAACAAGGAGATGGTCGCACGCGTCAAGGCCGTGCTCCGTCGCTATGAAAACGGCAGTCAGCCTGCTTCCCGTCCGGGCGGATCCCCGGATGGCGAGGCAACCTGCGACGATCTGGTCGTCAATCGCGCCAACTATACCGTTACGCAGGGCGGCCGGTTGATCGATATGCCGCCAAAGGAGCTCGAGCTTCTGCATTTTTTGGTATCCCATCCGAACAAGGTGTTTTCACGCGAGGAGCTCCTCGACCGCATCTGGGGCTACGAGCAGTCCTCCGAGACCCGTACTGTCGACGTCCATATCAAGCGTCTCCGCGAAAAGCTGGGTGAACGTGAGACCTACTCGATCGCCACGATCTGGGGCATCGGATATCGTTTCGAACTCAAAGGAGAACCCGTGTGAAAAAAAAGAAGAAACGCCACATCCATATTTTCGGAAAAACAACCCTGATCAAAAAGCTCCTCGCTTTTTATCTGGTCATCGTTGTGGTGTCCTTTTATTTCATGCTGGCCGTCGGCCGCACCTTTATCTATGATCAGGTTCTCGAGGAGACTGCGTCTTCGCTCTCGGGCGCTGCGGACCGTCTGATCCAGACCACTCTCGCGGAGCAGGAGTACACGTCCAAGACCTTGCAAAAGCTCCGCCCCTCCTTCGACGTAGCGGCCAAGGCCGCCAACTGTCAGCTCCTCATCCTCGAGGAGAACGGCGATATCATCCTCGACACGGAGGCCTCGGTCAAAAAGCCCTACTACAACGTCCTCCAGCACGGACAGTCCGAGTTCCTGCACCAGGAGGTCAACTATGACTTTTCCATCGGCGGCTATCTGAGCACATCGTGTCTGTGCATCACCAAACCGCTCCGTCACACGGATAAGTTTCACGGCTATCTGATCTTCGCGCACAGCAACTCCTTTATTACCAGTCGCGCGGACTTTTATTACAGCATCCTGTTAACGGTTTATTATATCGTGATCGGGCTGCTGTTGCTGACGTATATCGGACTGTTTTTCTTCTGTTTTATTCCATTAAAAAAGCTCCGCGCAGGGAGCAAGGATTTTGCGATCGGACGCGATAATCCGCCGATCATCATCCGTTCCAACGACGAATACGGAGAAATGGCAGAGACGCTCAATGTCCTCGGTCAGGAGTTGTCCAAGTTCGATGAATATCAGAGGAAATTTTTATCCAGTATTTCTCATGATTTCCGCTCGCCGCTGACCTCGATTCACGGGTATCTGCAGGCGTTTAAGGATGGGGTGATCCCACCGGAGGAAGCGGATCGCTACTACGACATCCTGATCGCGGAGACGGATCGACTGACCAAGCTGACCAACCAGATTATCGATCTGAATTCGTATGATAAGGATAATATTCTGCTGGACATCCAGCCTTTTGATATCCACGCCACGATCCGCAAGGTGACGGACGCACTGGACGGGCGCGCGATCAAGAGGGATATCCGCTTCCACATCGAGCTCGCGACCGAGGGGCCGCTGATCGTACGCGGTGATGCGGATAAGATCCACCAGGTTCTCTTTAATCTCACGGAAAATGCGCTGAAGTTCAGCGATGACGGAGCCCTGATCACGATCCGAACCTCCATAAAAAAGAATAAAGTCTTTACCTCTGTCCGCGACACCGGAATCGGCATCCCGAAGGACGAGTTAAACAGTATTTGGGATCGTTTTTATAAGTCCGACCTCTCGCGCGGCAAGGATAAATCCGGCACGGGACTGGGACTCTCGATCTGTAAGGAAATCATGATGGCGCATAAAGAAATGATCGACGTGATCAGTACTGAGGGCGCCGGCTCAACCTTCACGATCCGACTGCCACTGGAGTCGATGTAGCTGACCCTGCGTCTCCAGCCGGTCGAAGCCCCGCTGCCGCATTACCTCATACGCCACGATCGCAACAGAATTACTCAGATTCAGAGACCGGATATCACCGGCCATCGGGATCCGGATCGCCGTGTCCTCGTGTTCGACGAGGATCTCCTCGGGGATTCCGGCACTTTCTTTCCCAAACATCACATAACAATCGTCCTCGTAGGTCACGTCACTGTAGACGTGTTTAGCCTTGGTCGACGCCATGTAGATGCGGGGTTCTTTATCGATAATTTCGAAATTATGGTATAAAAAATCGGGATAGTCGTCATAAACCCGAAGGTCCAACTGATCCCAATAATCCAATCCGGCGCGTCTGACCCACTTATCGGATACGGAGAATCCCATCGGTCCGATGAGATGGAGCTTCGCTCCGATCGCCACGCAGGTGCGCCCTATATTGCCGGTATTCTGAGGAATCTCCGGCTCTAACAATACGATGTGTAGCATAATCAGTTTTCCTGCTTCAACGCCAGGAACAGGTCGATGCCGCCTCCGTCAAATACCATCGGTACGCAGAGGGACTTGGTATAACTCGATGTGAAGCTCACCTCGCCGTGTGAAAGCGTCGGCGGTGTGATATCGATACCGATACCGGCAGAAGAGAAGACCGTGGAAGCATTACCCATGATCATGTTACCCAACTCCGAAAGAGCGGAGGAAGCAAAATCATCGATCTCCTTGATCTCAGTCATACACATCTTGGATGCGATGGCGCAGGCATTCTTCTCGGACATGGCGATCAGCACCTGACCGCGCATCTCACCGGTAACGCCGACAATGATTACCCAGTCGTCCTTACCGAAGGAAGCCTCTTTCAAGACCGGTTTCTGGATGGCAACTTCAACAAAGCACACATCCTGCAATATTTTCTTCGCTGTCATCAAAAACGGATTGATATGTTCCGCGTTGAGTGTTGCCATATCGCCGTCCTCCTGTCCGAATAGTCTCGATATATGGCTAATTATACCACAGTTATCTCCTCGTGTCTACAAAATCTTTTATCTTTTCCAAAGCAACCTTCAAATTCTCGATGGAATAGGCGTAAGAAATACGCAAGAATCCGTCTCCGCACTCACCGAAGGCGGTCCCCGGCACGACCGCTACACGCTGCTCCTCGAGCAACTTTGTGGCGAATTCCTCCGAGCTCATCCCCGTGCTTTGGATGCTCGGGAACACATAAAAAGCTCCGCGCGGCTCAAAGCAGGTTAAATTCATCTCATTTAACTCGTGAACGAGAAAACGACGTCTCTCATCGTAGCTGTCACGCATCATCTCGACATCATTATCGCCGTTTCGCAGCGCCTCGATCGCCGCATACTGGCTAGTCGTCGGCGCACACATGATCACGTACTGGTGCACCTTGATCATCTGCTTCAGAACCGGCTCGGGTGCAGCGGCATAGCCCATACGCCATCCGGTCATCGCATACGCCTTGGAAAAGCCGTTGATCACCACGGTGCGCTCCTTCATATCCGGCAAAGACGCGATGGATACGTGCTTGTCGCCGTAGGTCAGCTCCGCATAAATCTCATCCGACAGGACAAAAATGTCGTGCTCCTTGACAATATCGGCGATCACCTGCAGCTCCGGACCGCTCATCACGGCGCCGGTAGGGTTGTTGGGGAAAGGCAGCACCAAAAGCTTTGTCTTCTCGGTGATGACCGACTCGAGCTTCTCTCTGGTCAGCTTGAATTGGTCATCCGACGACAACGGCAGGCGTACCGGTGTCCCCCCGGCCAGTACGACGCACGGATAGTACGATACGTAACAGGGCTCCGGGATGATCACCTCATCCCCGGGATCGAGCATCACGCGGCAAGTCAGATCGATCGCCTCGCTGCCTCCCACGGTGATAAAGATTTCATCTGCACTGTAATCTAAAGAAAACCGACGCTTCAGATAACGTCCGATCTCCTCTCTCAGCTCCATCAGGCCAGCATTTGACGTGTAGAAGGTACGTCCCTTTTCCAGGGCGTAGATACCCTCCTCGCGGATATGCCACGGCGTGTCAAAATCCGGCTCGCCCACACCCAGAGAGATGACTCCCTCCATCGTGTTCGCCAGGTCGAAAAACCGGCGGATGCCCGACGGTGCCAGAGATTTCACTGTTTTTGATAACGGATCTCTCATGGTGTGATCAACTGCCTTTCATCGGTAGTCCGTATCTTTTCCAGCGGAATACCGTGTTCTTTATATTTTTTCAAAACGAAGTATGTCGCGCAGCTGACTACGCTCTCCATCGGTGCCAGTTTCTGTGTTACGAAGCGCGCGACCTCTTTCATACTGCTACCGTCGATGATTACGGTAAAGTCGAAGTTTCCGCTCATCAGGTAAACGTCCTTTACCTCATCGAACTGGTAGATGCGGGCAGCGATCTTGTCAAAGCCGCGGCCGCGCTCCGGTGCCGTCTTAACCTCGATCACGGCGGTCACACGCTCATCGCCGGTCTTGTCCCAGTTGATGAGTGTCGGGTATCCGCAGATGATACCTTCGTCCTCCATCTGCTGGATCATCGCTTTGATCTCCTCCGGGGAGGAGTCAAGCATCGCAGCCAGATCCTTTGAGGACAGTCTCGCGTTCTGTGCCAGGTTTTTTAAAATCTTATCTCTCATATCACAGCCTCCATCGCCTTATATAACTCATCCGAATGTCTCGGTTCGAGATATCGTTTTTCATCTCCGTTACGTACGATCCGGTCCGCGCCCTCGATCACGTAGCCGACCACTGCCGCGTGGATACCGGCACTCTCCAGCATGTCCACTAACAGGTTTCCCTTTGAGGTTCCGATCAGCATCGAGCCGCTGGAGATCAGCATATAGGGATTGATATCAAATACCTCACAGATCTCGATGGTCTCCTGTCGGATGGGGATTTTTCGGATATCTACCTCGAAGCCTACGTCCGACGCTACGCCGAACTCCCACAGCGCTCCGAAGATCCCTCCCTCGGATACATCGTGCATGGCGGTCACACCGACCTCTGCGGCAATCTCGCTCTCGGGCATAACATTCATCATCTCAGAAAAAGCCGCAGCACTCTTTACCAGGTCAACCGGGAGATGCTTTTTTAACTCCTCCCCGCGGGCATCCGCCAGGATCGCCGTACCCTCCAGACCGATCCACTTGGTGACGACCAACTCGTCTCCGGGCTTAAGTCCGCTGGATGCAAAAAGGCTGCTCCGGTCGGTCTTGCCGACACCTGTCACGGAGACGGTCGGGCGGTTTACCGCGTCGGTGACGTGGGTGCTGCCACCGAGGATCTCGACATTGTACTGCTCGGACAGAGCGGCGATGTCACACATGATGCGACGCAGCTCGCTCTCTCGACTCCCCACCGGGAGCGCGATATCAACAAGCATACCGATCGGCTTGGCTCCGGCCGCTGCCACATCGTTGGCCGCGATCTGGAAGGCCAGTTTCCCGACATCCTTGGTCGCTCCGGTCATCGGATCTACCGTGAACACGAAGGCTTCGTCCTCACCCGCCTCGATCGCCGAGCAGTCCTCACCCACACCGAGGTGGATCAACACCTCCGGGCGCTTGACCGTCAGCTGGTTAAAAACAGACCGGCGCATGATCTTTTCGGAAACCTTGCCTATCTCAAGCAGCTTGTCTTCTTTTTCCGACATAGATTACTCCTCTTCTTCGTCGTCCTCCGGCGGATCCTCCTGCTCATCCTTTTTCGGCTTATCCGTCGGCTTCGGTGTCTCCACCGCTTTACCGCTTCCCTTGGTCACATACCGGGGAACCGCCTTGTACGAGCTGGAGTTGATCTGCTTTTTAGTCGTTTTTCCACCCTCGGTAACGACCTTCCACAGGACTGCCTCGTATCCGATATGTGCACTCTGTGTCACACTCATATAGGTCGGAGGCTTCGTCGGATCGAGCGTTACCTTGTCCTCACCCGGCTCGATTTTTTGCAGAATCTCCGATACAAACTCGACCGTACGATCCGACGGTCTCGTCTCTTCTCCATATACCGTAAACCAGATCGATCCACCGCCGGCTCCGCCCCGGATCAGCACCGGAACATCGGTGTCGTTACGGAACTTAAAGTCTTTATAATCACCGGCGATCGCCGCATCCATCGACGGTTTTACATAGGAAACGACCATCGAGTGCGGGGCACGCTCTACTATCTCGAGCTCAGCGCGCAACACGGCGTTGTAAAGGGTTGTCGATACCTGGCAGACACCGCCGCCGATGGAGTCGACGACCTCGCCCTTGCTGTAGGACGGCGCTGCGTAATATCCGTTTTCCTCGGTCAGCGGTGAGATCGTATCGTGTACCGAAAACGTCTCGCCCGGCAGGACCACGCTTCCGTTGATCAGTCTGGCTGCGTTTGCCAGGTTCTTTGAGCGGGTCACGTTGCTGGCCGTGTACTGTGTCGTAAAGGTTCCGATCTTATCCTTGCAGCGACGTGCCGTCTCCTCGGAGACCTTAGGCTCCTTGACAATGGTCACTGCCGTTGCTACGATGTCACCCTCCGGCGTCGCCTCAATCTGACGCTGGATCTCGGCTACTGTCGCATCGACATCAACCGAGAGTCCCTGTCTGGACTTCGTGTATTTGATCTCGTCACCCTCGAGCTTGACGGTGGCGTCCTTTGGCTTTTTCGCCTTTTTACCGCATTTTTTCTTGACAAATTTAGACAGCTTTGCCTCGGAGTACGTAAAGGAAATGTCGTAGTTCTCGTGCTCAGCCTCAACGCGCTTGATCTCGGCGTAGTTTGTAAAGACGTTTCCGTCTTTACCGAGACGCATCGCCTGCGAGACAACGTCATTTTCCTCGACACGGTAATCCAGGTCCGCCAGTGTCGTCTCGACGCTTTTGCCGTTGACATCGACACGGATGGCACGGTTGCTCTTGGTCGCGGCATATCCGTCGATCGCCGCCTGCGCCTCCTCTGCTGTCATCCCGCTGATGTCGATCCCGGCTACATATACGCCGGTGATGATACGATTATCATCGGGCTTATTTTTCATGTAAAATACCAGCACATAGGAGATGATCAGCATCAGCATGATGAAGATCACTAAAAATGCCGGCAAATAATGTGGTCTGTCACTCTTTCTCATCCATCCACCTCTTTACGGACTTGCCATTTTTATCAAAATAGTTTACAATGTTGTATTGGATCAGGTCGAAGCGATCGTCGCTACGAGACCGAATACCATAGCAAGTATTACAACAATGCAGATAATAGCTGCGATCCAACGCTGCTTTTTTCGATTAAGCATGGGAACCCCCTTTCCATTTTACATCGAATTTTAAATCGTTATTTTTAGAGAGGTAATCATGATCACCGTCCCTGTTTTTATCATTATTTTTCTCATCTTTATTGCGTGGACACAATACGAGATGAAGAAGTCCTCCAAGGAGGCACAAAAAGTAGAAGATGCTTTCTGGGCCCGCGAGCAGGAGGCGAACTTCGCTCCTAAGCAGGACATCTCTGACCTGCCACTGCTCCGCTATGATGAGGATGTCATCCCGATGCCACCTGAGGGCCTGTTTACCGAGGATGACGATGTGTTAAGCTATATCAGGGAGCTGAAAAAGCTTTTGCGTGAACCGATGATCGATCTGTCGGAGTATACCAACACGGATCTGAAGTTGGCCTATGGTGTAGCGAACTTCACGCTCCTCTCCTCCTACGACGACAATTACAACAGCTTTCTGCTGCTGATGACCAACCTCGCTCGCGGGTACGAGCGACGTGAGCTGCATGAGTTGTCGGTACAGACCTACCGCTCTGCGATGGCCTGCGGCTCTATCAAGCTGTCCGACTACACCGAGCTCGCCGAGGTCTATCTCGCGATGGATACCCCGGAGAAGGTCTCTGAGCTGATCGACGAGGTCGAAGCCTCGGAAAATCCTCGCAAAGGCGGCATCATAGATGCCCTTAAGCGGGTTCTCGCAAAATATCAATGAGTCATTATAGCATTTTTCGCGTAAAAATGCAACAGAAAAAACACCGGATTCCGCTGTGAGCGTCATCCGGTATACGGTTCTCCATCCAGTACCGATTCTACGAGTTCATCCCCTTCGTATCGTAACTTCAGTGTAAAAAAATCTTCTCGCTCCTCTAAAAGCTTCAGGAAGATCCGGTCCCCCTCCCAGAGGTTCAGATCCGGCACCTTGCTTTTGTCTATCCAGGCGAGTTCCCCCTCATCACAATCTGTCATCTCACCGATGAATCCGTCCGCTGTGAAGAGACACATATATTCTGTCTGCCAGGCATCCGAGATAAAGGTGATCAGTCCGCGGAAGCGATACGCTGTCAGAGACAGGCCGGTCTCTTCTTTTACCTCGCGGAGCAGGCACTCCTCCGGCGTTTCATTTTCCTGAAAATGGCCGCCGATGCCAATCCATTTTCCCTGGTTGATGTCCTGTTCTTTTTTGATCCGATGCAGCATCAGATATTGGTTGTCTTTTTCGATGTAACATAGGGTTGTCAGGTTCGATCTTTCCATGATGCGTCCTCCTCAGAATGTCTCCTCATCAGTCAGTTTGGGAATCGATGTTTTTTAATATGGTTTCAACAAGATGGATAAAGGTAGGGAGCGTTTTCATTTTTATAATGCTACCCCCTTCAATAGAAGCACAATGATTACGTCTCCATCATACTACATGTGTACGGGGAAATCAAGGAGTAGACGTCATAAACTCTTGACAGGCGGGTGTGTATATGCTAGTATGCTAAGTGGTTAGAGTCGGCTAACTAACGTGAATGTTGGCAGATCCTTCTCAGTAGAAAGGATGTTTAAATGAGTACTGATGTGTTAATCGGACTTGCAATACCGTTTATCGGAACCGTAGCCGGATCCGCATGCGTATTATTTATGAGAGAAAAGTTGGGGATGACTCTCCAACGTGCTCTCACCGGGTTTGCTGCAGGCGTGATGGTGGCGGCATCGATCTGGAGTCTTATCATCCCTGCCATGGAGCAGGCGAGTGATATGGGAAAATGGCCGTGGGTGCCCGCTGTCGTCGGGTTTTGGATTGGTATTCTTTTTCTGTTATTACTGGATTCCGTCATCCCGCATTTGCATCTGAACACGGATAAGGCAGAAGGACCGAAGTCAAGTCTGAAACGGACAACGATGATGGTTTTGGCAGTGACTCTTCACAATCTTCCTGAAGGGATGGCGGTTGGCGTGGTCTACGCCGGACTGGTCTCCGGAAACGGTACGATATCGGCAGGCGGTGCACTCGCGCTGGCTCTCGGTATCGCGATACAGAACTTTCCCGAAGGAGCGATCATCTCCATGCCGCTCCATGCGGAAGGAAAAAGCAAGGGACGTTCATTTTTAGACGGTGTGCTGTCAGGTGCGGTTGAACCGATCGGTGCTCTCCTGACCATCATAGCAGCCGGTTTAATCATCCCGACGATGCCGTATCTTCTCAGCTTTGCCGCCGGCGCCATGATGTATGTGGTTGTGGAGGAACTGATTCCGGAGATGTCCGCCGGCGAGCACTCCAACATCGGTGTCGTGATGTTTGCCGTCGGGTTTACATTGATGATGGCGCTGGATGTAGCGCTGGGATAGGAATCATTTTACTATTGTAATCGCATCTGATCTGATTTTGGTCCACAGCTTGAAAAAATGGTCCGCAAATGGTCCTCGAGCCCTACGGAATCAATAAAATCTCTTTCAAAAAAACACTTGACAAATGCTTGAGAATACTGTAGAATAGCCATTGTTGTAAAAACCGAACAGGTTTTTCGATACGCAGGTGTAGTTCAATGGTAGAACACTAGCCTTCCAAGCTGAACACGTGGGTTCGGTCTCCATCACTCGCTTGAAAAGCACCGAAACTACGGGGGTTACTGCATGCTGAGATGAAGTTTTCACAGGGATTTTTGAAAGAAAAATAGCAGTAAGATTTTGACATTCAGGATAAAATCTGACGAAATTTGACGTTTGGAAAGCCTGCATGGGCTCAGGGTGGGCTCAGGAACCAAGTTGATATTTTTTAATAACTGGGGCTGATTCCATATGATTACATAATAAACTCCCTACTGAACATCCGCGAGGATGTTTTTTTTGTACAAGATTAAGACGATGGATTTCGGCGATGCCAGAATATGGAACCATCTTCAACCTTATTGTCTCATTTCAAGAGTTTTCCGAGTTCCCATCTTCCACTTCTACTTGATCCAATTCTCACAATTATACCATTGTCTTTTAATCTTTTAAGTGCACGTTCTACTGTTCTCTTAGGAATACCTGTATTATCTGATATCTGCTTTGCTGTTTGTGAACCATTCTCCATCACCTGTAAATATACACTTTTTTCATTTTCAGATAAGCCTTCAAGATTACCGCAATTTCTACCGCCATTACCGCCAGTTTTACCGCCATTACCGCCACTGTATATATTATCCTTTTCTTTCAACGAGTCTTCCAGTATAACAAACAAGATGGCCGAATCCCTACAACTATTTATCATTACAGTCTGCTCGCTCCCAAACTGAAGAGAAGCTTATCCTCCAAATCCTCCGCACTCAGCATCATTATTTCCTTTTTCAGGAAGCTACTGTTATAATCCGTATAGACTTTTGCAGATCGAACACCGTTCTCCTTCAACAAGCTTTTATACTCCGCGGGATC
>JAZASH010000023.1:0-29302 GCA_036343395.1 Eubacterium sp.
CCTGAAAATGAAAGATAAAATTCAGGATCACGCGGGCTAACGATACCAGGAAAAACAGGATGAATAAAAAGATGTTAAGCTGATCCATCCGCCCATAGCGACCTATCATATGTCTACGTAACCAATTCATGTGAACACCTCCCATACACCGGCGAGTGCCGGTTTTTTATTAAAAATCATCCGAATGCAGTCGGATCCATGTATCCAATCTATGCGGTAACACCGCTGCTTTCAACGGATTACCCACCTATTCTATCATAATTAATTATGAAAATCCATAAAAAAAATAAAAAAACAGTTGACGAATACATCCATATATTGTATACTGTCTCCTTGGAATTCAGAAAAACGTCTAAATATGACGTGTAACAGTCACTATCTAAAAGGAGGAAGTATTATGAAGACCATGTTAAAGAAAGTAGGATTGGCTCTGGCAATCGGAGTTCTCTCATGCGTATGCCTCGTAGGTTGCGGCGCAATCTCCATGGATGATATCAAGGGAGATTGGACAACCGATACGATGGACGGCCAGGCTTTGGCTGACTATGCAGCAGCAAACGGTATTGCAGACGCCGGTATGCTGGTATCCAACTGGACAATCAAGGATGACAAGACTCTGATTTCTGAGAACGTCACAGGAACTCTTGAGTTCGATATGGAGCTTAAGTCCAACGGTTTCGAGTTGAAGCAGAAGGGTCAGTCAGACATCTACTGTTCCGTACTTTTCGACAAGGATGCAGGCACTCTTTCCTTTGACACAAAGGATGCAAACGGTGGTACCGTTAAGTGCGTAATGAAGAAGGGCAAGGGCGAGCTCAGTGCAGGACAGCCGGCAGGAGATGAAACCTCTGATGACGCTGAGGCTACTGAGGGTGACGATACCTCTGAGGCAGAGGATGCTGATACCGAGGATAGTTCAGATGACTCTGAGGCTGAGGACGGTTCTGAGGACGGTTCCGAAGATGAGTCCGGTGATGAGGTTGAGGAC
The DNA here is from genome assembly GCA_036343395.1 of Eubacterium sp. Classification (GTDB taxonomy): domain Bacteria; phylum Bacillota; class Clostridia; order Lachnospirales; family Lachnospiraceae; genus Eubacterium_F. The sequence goes on from JAZASH010000023.1 coordinate 989, forward strand.
GAGTCCGGTGATGAGGAAGAGTAATTCTCATCGAGTCATGTAAAAAATTGATAAAAACCTTCAAAAACCCTTGCAGTTGCAGGGGTTTTTGTGTATAATACAGATTTGAGACGACGAACATTAAAATCCCTTACTTCTATAAAAATAACAAGGAAAGGAACACCATACCATGATTAAAGAAGCAATCGTAAAAATCGTAAACAAGGAGGATCTCAGTTACGATGAGGCATATGCCGTCATGAATGAGATCATGGGCGGAGAAACCACGCCGACGCAGAACGCGGCATTTTTATCCGCGCTTTCGACCAAGAGTGCCAGAGCAGAGACGACCGACGAGATCGCCGGCTGTGCGGCTGCGATGCGCGATCACGCGACGCAGGTAAAGACCGATATGGATGTCTTTGAGATTGTCGGGACCGGCGGTGACAACGCAAACAGCTTTAACATCTCCACGACCTCGGCGCTGGTAGCAGCAGCCGGCGGGATGAAGGTGGCAAAGCACGGAAACCGCGCTGCCTCCTCCAAGTGCGGAACAGCAGATTGTCTGGAGGCACTCGGTGTCAATATCGACCAGTCTCCGGAAAAATGTATCGAGCTTTTGAAAGAGGTGGGCATGTGCTTTTTCTTCGCACAGAAATACCACACCTCGATGAAATATGTCGGTTCGATCCGTAAGGAGTTGGGCTTCCGTACCGTATTTAATATCCTCGGCCCTCTGACGAACCCGGCCCTGCCGCATCGTCAGCTCCTGGGTGTATACGATGAGTATCTGGTTATCCCGCTCGCTCAGGTTTTGGTAAATCTGGGTATCACGCGCGGTATGGTTGTCTATGGACAGGACAAGCTGGACGAGATCTCACTCAGCTCACCGACGACCGTGTGCGAGATCCGTGACGGTTGGTATAAGTCATATGAGATCTGCCCGGAGGACTTCGGACTGACGACCTGCAAAAAGGAGGATCTCCGCGGTGGTGAGCCAAAGGAGAACGCCGAGATGACACGTGCGGTCCTCGCCGGAGAAAAGGGACCGAAGAGAGATGCCGTCCTGCTGAATGCCGGAGCATCCCTGTACATCGGTGAGAAGGCAGGCAGCCTGGCAGAGGGTATCCGTCTGGCCGGTGCGCTGATCGACAGCGGTATGGCGACGAAGACTCTGGAGAAGCTGATCGAGGTGAGCAATCGATGACGATATTGGATGAGATCGCAGCGTATGCGAGAGAGCGTGTGGCTGAGGCGAAAAAAACCCTCCCTCCCGCTGAGCTGATCGATTTTGCAAAGTCGATGCCTGTGGATGGCTTTGCGTTTGAAGAGGCATTAAAAAAAGAAGACATTTCTTTTATCTGTGAGTGTAAAAAAGCATCGCCGTCAAAGGGGTTGATCGCAGAGAAGTTTCCTTATCTCAGCATCGCTTCGGACTATGAGACGGCGGGCGCAGATGCCATCTCCGTCCTGACGGAGCCGAAGTGGTTTCTCGGGAAGGACGAGTATTTGCAGGAGATCGCGGAGCAGGTACAGATCCCGTGCCTGCGCAAGGACTTTACGGTCGATGACTACATGATCTACGAGGCAAAGGTATTTGGAGCAAAGGCGGTACTGCTGATCGTCTCACTCCTGCCGCCGGAGACGATCAAAAACTACATCGGTATCTGTGACACGCTGGGGCTCTCTGCTCTGGTGGAGACACACGATGAAAAAGAGGTGGAGATCGCGATTTCTTGCGGCGCCAGGATCATCGGCGTGAACAACCGCAACCTAAAGGATTTTTCCGTGGATCACGAGAACAGCAAGCGTCTGCGTGAGCTGATCCCGTCGGATGTGATCTTCGTCTCGGAGAGCGGGATCCGTGATGCGGCGGATGTGGAGGCGATGCGACAGATCGGTGCCGATGCGGTGCTGGTCGGAGAGACGCTGATGCGCGCGGAGGATAAGACACAAAAGCTGCAGGAACTCCGTGGGAATTGAAGGGAGAAAAACGATGAGTAAAGGACGATTTGGAGTACACGGCGGACAGTACATCCCCGAGACACTGATGAACGCAGTGATCGAGCTGGAGGACGCCTATAACAAGTATAAAAATGATCCGGATTTTAACGCGGAATTAGAGTCGTTGTTTAACGAGTATGCGGGTCGTCCGTCGAGACTGTACTATGCGGAGCGTATGACGCAGGATCTCGGCGGCGCGAAGGTATACTTAAAGCGTGAGGACCTCAACCATACCGGTTCACATAAGATTAACAACGTACTCGGTCAGGTGTTGCTGGCGAAAAAAATGGGAAAGACCCGCGTGATCGCAGAGACCGGTGCCGGTCAGCACGGTGTGGCGACAGCGACTGCGGCAGCGATGATGGGGATGGAGTGCGAGATTTTTATGGGCAAGGAGGATACCGAGCGCCAGGCACTCAACGTCTATCGTATGCGTCTGCTCGGTGCCAAGGTACACCCTGTTACGAGTGGAACAGCAACGCTCAAAGATGCCGTGTCGGAGACGATGCGTGAGTGGACCGGACGGATCGAGGATACGCACTATGTGCTCGGATCGGTCATGGGACCGCATCCTTTCCCGATCATTGTAAGAGACTTTCAGTCGGTGATCTCCCGCGAGATCAAAAGCCAGATGCAGGAAAAAGAGGGACGTCTTCCGGACGTCGTGATGGCCTGTGTCGGCGGTGGCTCCAATGCGATGGGAACCTTTTATCATTTTATCGAAGATAAATCCGTGCGTCTGATCGGCTGCGAGGCAGCGGGACGCGGTGTCAATACGGCAGAGACGGCGGCGACGATCGCCACCGGACGTCTGGGTATTTTTCATGGTATGAAATCGTATTTCTGTCAGGATGAGTTCGGCCAGATCGCGCCGGTATACTCCATCTCGGCGGGACTGGACTATCCGGGGATCGGACCGGAGCACGCGCATCTCTATGATACGGGTCGTGCGGAGTATGTGCCGATCACGGACGACGAGGCAGTGGATGCGTTTGAGTACCTGTCGCGCATCGAGGGGATCATCCCGGCGATCGAGAGTGCCCATGCTGTGGCGCATGCGGTGAAGCTGGTGCCGACCCTGGATAAGGATCAGATCGTCGTGATCACGATCTCCGGCCGCGGTGATAAGGACGTGGCAGCGATCGCCAGATATCGCGGCGAGGATATCAGTGACTGAAAAAGCAGATACAGGGAAGGTTGTGTGAGGTATGCCGACCGCCCGGGAGGATAGTAAAATGAGTAAAACGATCAAGAGTGCATTTGAAAATGGCAAAGCCTTTATCCCGTTTATCACAGCGGGGGATCCGGCGCTTTCCGTGACGGAGGAGTTGATCTATGCGATGGAGGAGGCCGGTGCGGACCTGATCGAGATCGGGATTCCGTTTTCGGATCCGACCGCGGAGGGACCGGTGATCCAGGCGGCAAACGAGCGTGCTCTGGCCGGTGGTGTGACGACGGATAAGATTTTCGATATGGTGGTGCGGGTCCGTGAAAAGACAGATATTCCTCTGGTTTTCATGACCTATGCCAACGTTGTATTTTCGTATGGCACGGAGAAGTTTGTGACGCGCGCAAAAGAAATCGGAATGCAGGGGATCATCCTGCCGGATGTCCCTTTTGAAGAAAAAGAAGAGTTCGATACGGTGTGCCGGGAGCATGGACTGGACTTCATCTCCCTGATCGCGCCGACGTCTCATGAGCGGATCGCGATGATCGCGAAGGAGGCGAGCGGATTTTTATACTGCGTTTCCTCACTCGGTGTCACCGGGACGAGGACGACGATCACAACGGATATCGGGGCGATGGTCGAGCTGGTGAGACAGGCGAATCCGTCTCTGCCCGCAGCGATCGGATTTGGTATCTCCGATGCGAGGACAGCCGCGCAGATGGCAGCAAAGGCAGACGGTGTTATCGTTGGCTCCGCGATCGTAAAGCTGATCGCTGCACATGGCGAGGACGCGGTACCTTACGTCAAGGATTTTGTTGCTGAGTTAAAAAACGCGATCCGGGATCTGTGAGAAGAACAGAAAAATGACTCGGACATGACGGTAATGAAGAGATGACATCTTGGGTATGGAGGTAAGCGATGGCAAGAGTAAAAATGTGCGGGATGATGCGTCCGGAGGACATTGAGATCGTCAATGAACTGAGACCGGATTATATCGGATTTGTATTTGCGAGTTTCAGTAAGCGTTATGTTTCCTATGAGACAGCGAGAAAGCTAAAGGAAATGCTGGACCCGTCCATCAAGGCAGTCGGTGTTTTTGTCGATGAAAATCCCAAGATCGTTGCCAGCGTGGCGAACGAGGATCTGATCGATCTGATCCAGGTTCACGGTAGTGAGGGACCGGGCGAGATCGAGCGCATCAAAGCCTTTACCACCAAGACAGTGATCCAGGCGGTCAAGATTCATACGAAGGAAGATGTAGAAATCGCCAGACAGAGTCCGGCCGATGGGATCCTGCTCGACTCCGGTATGGGGAGCGGGGAGACCTTTAACTGGGGCCTTCTCGAGCTGATCCGACGTCCCTATATGCTGGCGGGAGGCTTGACCCCGGAGAACGTCGCAGAGGCGATCCGGAGGTGCCATCCCTTCGCGGTCGATGTTTCCAGTGGGATTGAGACGGACGGCAAAAAGGACCGTGCCAAAATGGAAGCCTTTATGCAGGTGGTCCGACAGACGAAATAAACATAGATTGACAAGCAGATGGTTTTCTGCTATGATACTCACGACGAGCGGTATTCGGGAGAAACTGCATCGGATTGATGATCGTGACCTGCCTTCATAAGGAGGTGAGGCCATGCGAACTGTAGGGTTTATCGGCGCCGGGAAGGTAGCCTGTACGATGGGACGTTACCTGTCGGAGAGGGGCATCCGGATCGCCGGGTACTACGACACGAGTGAGGCGAGCGCGGACGAAGCCGCGACTTTTACGAGCTCGGAAGCGTTCACGAGCGAGTCAGCCGTGATCGCAGCCAGCGATGTGATCTTCATCGCGACACCGGACGATGTGATCGCCACGGTGTGGGAAAAGATTCGGACCATGGATATCAAGGACAAGTTCATTGGTATATTCAGTGGGTCATTATCATCCAATCTGTTTTCAGGGATCGAGACGACCGGTGCGGTCGGATTCTCCATCCATCCGATGTTCGCGTTCAGCGACAAGTATTCCGATTACCGACAACTGCATAATACGATGTTTGCCATGGAGGGTGATCCGCATGCCGTGGAGGTGATCCGTGCTCTTTTCGAGGGGCTCGGGCATACGGTGAGTGTGATCGACTCCGATAAAAAATACCGCTATCACGCAGCGGCATCCGTGGCGAGCAACCTGATGGTGGGACTCTTTGATATGAGTCTTGTGATGCTGACGGATTGCGGATTCTCCGAGGAGGAGGCGAGGGCATTTTTATCGCCGATCGTTGAGAAAAATACTACCGCGATGCTGGAGATGGGACCGATTCGTGCGCTCACGGGACCAATCGAGCGCGGTGATATCGGGACGGTGAAGCATCACCTGGAGGTGCTTTCCAAAGAGGAAAGAGCGGTGTATCTTCCGCTTGCCAGACGTCTGGTGGAGATTTCCAAAGAGAAAAATCCGACGCGTGAGTATGAGCAGATGGAACGGATCCTGGAGGGATGAGCCCGACGGGAAACCGGAATGGAGGCAGGTATGAAAAAGAATACGGTGATGACCTTTCGCCAGGCGAAGGCGGACGGTCAGAAGCTGACCATGTTGACGGCCTATGACTACTCGACGGCAAAGCTGATCGATGAGGCGGGTGTGAACTCGATCCTGGTGGGCGACTCGCTCGGCAATGTGATCCTCGGCTATGAGGACACGATCCCGGTTACGATGGAGGATATGATCCATCACGGGGCAGCGGTTTCGCGCGGGACGAAAAATGCGCTCCTGATCATCGACATGCCGTTTATGTCCTATCAGGTATCTGTGGAGGAGGCATTGAAAAATGCCGGCCGTCTGATGAAAGAGGGCGGAGCGGATGCTGTGAAGCTCGAGGGCGGACATCGCGTATGCCCGCAGATCCGGGCGATGGTCGAGGCGGGGATCCCCGTATGTGCGCACATCGGGATGACGCCGCAGTCGGTCAATGCCTTTGGTGGGTTTAAGGTCCAGGCAAAGACAGAAAGCGCAGCCCGACTTCTGATCGAGGAGGCGCTCGCGGTCGAGGAGGCCGGAGCCTTTGCCGTTGTGATGGAATGCGTACCGGCGAAGCTCGCAGCTATGGTTACGGAGAAGCTTTCGATCCCGACGATCGGTATCGGTGCCGGAGGCGGTTGTGATGGGCAGGTCCTCGTCTACGCCGACATGCTCGGCATGTTCTCCGACTTTGTTCCGAAATTCGTTAAGCAGTACGCAAAGGTCGGTGACATCATGAAAGATGCCATCCACTCATATATAGAAGAAGTTGGCAGCGGTGCCTTCCCAACGGAAGCCCACACCTTTAAAATAGACGAAGAAGTAATTGATAAACTATACTAATCATTCCAGAACGGAAGGAGAAAAACATGAGCATCAATATCGTAGCATCACCTGACGAGGTGAGAAAGCAAGTCAAAGAATGGCGCGCGCAGGGGCTGAGCGTCGGACTGGTACCGACCATGGGCTACCTCCATGAGGGACACCAGAGCCTGATCGCGAACTCCGTCAAACAAAACGATAAAACCGTCGTAAGCGTTTTTGTTAACCCGATCCAGTTCGGCCCGAACGAAGACCTCGCGACCTACCCGAGAGACCTCGAGCGTGACGCGAGACTGTGTGAGGAGACCGGAGCCGATCTGATCTTCCACCCGGAGCCGTCGGATATGTATGCGGACGACTTCTGCACCTTCGTCGACATGGATCGTGTAACGAAAAACCTCTGCGGTAAAACACGCCCGACCCACTTCCGCGGTGTATGCACCGTCTGCTCCAAGCTGTTCCACATCGTGGGACCGGATCGCGCCTACTTCGGCCAGAAGGATGCGCAGCAGCTGGCGGTGATCCGTCGTATGGTCCGCGATCTGAACTTCGATCTCGAGATCGTAGGCTGCCCGATCATCCGCGAGGACGACGGACTGGCCAAGAGCTCACGAAACACCTATCTCTCACCGGCAGAGCGAGAGGCGGCTACCGTCCTTCACAAAGCTCTAGTCAAGGGGGAGGAGCTGATCCGAGACGGTGAGACCAATGCGACTGTCGTAAAAGAAGTGATCCGCGCGACCATCGATGCGGAGCCTCTGGCAGAGATCGACTATGTCGAGGCTGTTGACTTTGACAGCATCGAGCCGATCGACTCGATCACAGGCAACGTGCTGGTAGCGATTGCGGTTTACATCGGATCGACCCGATTGATCGATAACTTCATTATTACCAAATAAGAAACACTTTTTTTACAAGGGGAGAAAAGGAGAAAAAAATGGTACTTCATATGTTGAAAGGAAAGATTCATCGCGCGACGGTGGTACAGGCGGAGCTCGACTATGTCGGCTCGATCACGATCGATCCGCTTCTGATGGAGGCGGCCGGTATCCTTGAGTACGAAAAGGTCCAGGTGGTGGATGTCAATAACGGCAGCCGCTTTGAGACCTATGTAATCACCGGCGAGAAAGGCAGCGGTATGGTCTGCCTCAACGGGGCGGCAGCGCGCGAGGTTAGCGTCGGTGACAAGGTCATCATTATGTGCTATTGTGAGCTTACGGATGAAGAAGTAAAAACGCACAAACCGAAGGTGGTATTTGTCGACGATAATAATCATATCGTATCGCTCGATGACAAGGAAACACACGGACAGATTCGATAAAAACCCGATACAATTCACCGGGAAAAGCGGTGAAATAAAAAGGGTACTTGTATGAGATCGGAGGTGAAAAGATGGCGTCAAATAATGCAACTAAAAAAAGCCTTACCGGTAAGACCGTGATCGTCGGGATCACTGGTTCTATCGCTGCTTATAAGATGGCGGACCTCGTCAGTACACTCGTTAAAAAGGGTGTTGATGTTTATGTTATTATGACGAAAAATGCGACGAATTTTATCCATCCGATTACCTTTGAAACACTGACCAATCATAAGTGTTTGGTGGACACCTTTGATCGCAATTTTAACTATAATATTGAGCATGTTTCACTGGCGACAAAAGCGGACTGCTTTCTTATCGCGCCGGCCTCTGCTAACGTGATCGGTAAGATCGCGGGAGGAATCGCAGACGATATGCTGACGACAACCGTGATGGCGAGTCGCTGTCCGAAGCTGATCGCACCGGCGATGAATACCGGCATGTATGAGAATCCGATCGTACAGGATAACCTCAAAAAACTCAGTAGCTATGACTATGAGATCATCGAGCCGGAGGCAGGTCGTCTGGCCTGCGGCGTCGAGGGGAAGGGACGCCTCCCGGAGATTGCAACACTGCTCGAGCATGTCTACTATGCACTCGAATATAAGCTGGATCCTAACGGCAATAAGATCAAGGATTTAGCCGGTAAAAAGATTCTGGTGACAGCCGGACCGACCAGAGAACATATCGATCCGGTGCGCTATATCACCAATCACTCTACCGGTAAAATGGGGTATGCGATTGCGACCAATGCGATGCGACGAGGTGCCGAGGTGACGCTGATCAGCGGGACAGAGGAACTCCCGGATCCGATCCGTATGAACGTGATCCATGTGGAGAGTGCCGGTGATATGTTCGAGGCGGTAAAGGCAAACAGTGCCGATCAGGATATTATTATCAAGGCTGCTGCAGTGGCGGATTATACACCGACGGAAACCTGTGATCAGAAGATCAAAAAGGAATCCGGTGCGCCGAAGATCGAACTCCGATCGACGACGGATATCCTGTCATGGCTCGGAGAGAATAAAAAGCCCGGACAGTTTATCTGCGGCTTTGCGATGGAGACGGAGGACCTGATCGCCAACGCACAAAAGAAACTGGAAAAAAAGAATGCCGACATGATCGTAGCGAACGATCTTCGCACGCAGGGTGCCGGCTTCGGAGTAGATACCAATGTGATCTCGATCATCACGCGAGACGGCGTGAGAGAACTGCCTCTGATGGACAAGTCCGAGGATGCGGTCGAGATCCTGGATGCTATCCTGGAAAGGGGATAAAACAAACAATCCCTGGACCCGGATCTTGGATGAGGATAAAAAGATGGAAAAAGGGATTCATAAGTATATCGGGGACAGACGATTTTATCGTCGGTTGATGATGATCGCTGTTCCTATCATGATTCAAAATGCAATTACAAACTTTGTCAGTCTGCTGGACAATATCATGGTTGGCCAGATCGGAACGGAGCAGATGTCCGGTGTGGCGATCGTTAACCAATTGATGTTTGTCTACATACTGGCAGTCTTCGGAGGCGTCTCCGGCGTGGGCATTTTTACCGCGCAGTATTACGGCCAGCGGGATGACGAAGGCATACGTGCGACGTTTCGCTATAAGCTGTGGGTGGGGGTGGCTCTGGTCACTGTCGCTGTGGTGATCTTCACCTTTTTCGGAGGGGATCTGATACAGTTGTATTTGAGTGGCGATTCATCCGTCGGCGATGTCAAACTGGCGTTGGGATACGGCAAGACCTATCTCGGCATCATGGTATTCGGATTGCCCGCGATCGCGATTTCGTTTGCTTACTCGGGGACGATGCGTGACTGTAGCAAGACGGTAATGCCGATGGTGGCAGGGGTCACCGCGGTACTGACAAATGTGGTACTGGATTATCTGCTGATCTTTGGGAAGTTCGGCTTCCCGAAACTCGGTGTGGCCGGCGCCGCGATGGCGACCGTGATCGCGCGCTATGTCGAGATGTCGATCGTGATTATCTGGTGTCACACGCATACAAAAATCTACACGTATGCCAAGGGGCTGTATCGTACACTTCGGGTGCCGTGGCGGATGACGAAGGAATTCTTAATCAAGGGCACTCCGATCCTGATCAATGAGACGGTGTGGTCGGCCGGCATGGCAATGCTGATGCAGTGTTATTCGATGCGTGGCATGGAGGTCGTGGCTGCAGCGAACATATCCAACACGGTCAACAATCTCCTCAACGTTATATTTGTGGCGATGGGAGACGCGGTGGCGATCATCGTCGGTCAGCTCCTCGGCGCGGGAAAAATGGAAGAGGCAAAGTCGACGGATACAAAGATCATTGCGTTTTCTTTTGCGTCCGGATTTTTAGTGGCCGGTGGGATCATCGTTTTCTCATTTTTCTTCCCGGGTTTCTATAACACATCACCGGAGGTAAAGGCACTGGCAAGCGGATTTATGCGGATCCAGGCAGCGTTTACGCCGATGATCGCGATCCTTCACTGTTCGTACTTTACCCTGCGTTCCGGCGGGAAGACGATCATCACCTTTTTGTTTGACAGCGGCGTGCTGTGGACACTCAGCGTACCGACGGCATTTTTACTCTCCCGGTTTACCGGCATGGGTGTGCTGTGGATCCTCGCGATCATCAATATGATCGATATGGTTAAATGTGCGATCGGACTGATCCTGATCAAGAAAAATGTATGGATGAATAAGATCACGGTATAGCCGGAAGGCAGTATGCCGCCAGCAAATGTTTTCCTTGCGGTTTTCGGACAATTATGTTACAATATAGACAGCGTAATAGGGCGCTGGGATATGAGATAAAAGAGAGGTTGTTATAGTGGCGAATCGTGGGAAAATTGCGGTATTAGTCGGACAGGCGGATGAGGAATATCAGCGCCGGTTTATTGAAGGATTCTTGACGCAGACGTGCAAGGCTGACTTGGACGTTTGCGTTTTTTCGATGTATCGCAAGTATCAGTCCACGGTGGATCGCGAGTTGGGCGAGGCTAATATTTTTCATCTGGTAAACTATGACCTGTTTGAAGGAGTCGTGATGCTCAAGGACACGATCCAGACGACGGGTGCGGCTGAGCGGATCGAGGATGAGATCCATGAGAAGTTCGACGGCCCCGTGCTCGTGATCGAGCAGCCGAGTGAGTACTTCGACTCAGTGTTTGCGGACAGCTACAGTCCGATCGTCGAGATCGTGAGTCACCTGATCGAGGAGCATCATTACCGCGACATCGCATTTTTGACCGGTAAGAAATGGCACCCGCACTCCAAGCAACGTCTGGAGGCGTATAAGGAAGCGATGCGGGAGCACGGTCTGGAGATCCGTCCGGATCGTATCATATACGGAGATTTTTGGTATCGGAGTGGTGAGCTCTGTGTCGACCAGCTGCTGTCCGGGGACGCCGGCCTGCCGGAGGCGATCGCATGTGCTAACGATCAAATGGCGATCGGTGTGTGCGAGGCGCTGACCGAGCGTGGATATCGGATCCCGGATGATGTTGCTGTGGTCGGATTTGATTCGATCGAGGAGGGACGGACGAGTCCGGTACCTCTGACATCGGCGATGATCCCGGCGAGACAGTGCGGAATCTATGCGGCGGATTATATCCTGGCCAAGATGGAGGGACGTGAGGTCGGAGAGTTTACCGACAAGGCAGAGGTCCTGACAGGACCGAGCTGTGGTTGCTATGATGGTATCCTCCAGCCGATCCCGACCATCCGTGAGTCATGGGGGACCGACCTGTCCACGGATGGTTATTATTCGATCAATAATTTCATGGCGGATGATCTGATGTCGCAGATCAACCTGATGGGATTTTTAAGTACGGTTTATACCTATGCATATCAGCTCGGAGATGTAAAGGATTTTCATCTCTGTTTGCAGGAGACCTGGGGAGCGATCGACCATGAGGAGGGGCTCCACTTTAAAAATGACGGCTACGACAGACATATGATCCATGCGGTTTGCTACCACGGAGACGGAGCGGACGGCAAGGTTGATATCGGGGAGACGTTTGAGTCCTCGATCCTTTTGCCTGAGCTGGGCGAGGATGAGGAGCCGGGTGCGTATTTCTTTACGCCGGTGTTCTACGAGGATGAGTGCTTCGGGTATTCCGTGATCCGATATCGGGATCAGACCCGCTCTTATGACAGTATCTATCGTCAGTGGATCGAGCAGGTATCGCGCAGTATTGAGTCGTTGCGTCGGGCAGCGGCGATGCATATCTCGGAGATGAAGAGTGCCGAGGCGAAGAAGTTTTCACGTGTGCGTGCCGTGGATCAGCTCCAGGGCGAGGAGAAGGCGGACTGTGAGACCGTCGAGTCGATCCTCGATGAAAACCTGTTTACCTATCACTTCCAGCCGATCGTAAGGGTATCGGATGGAGAGATTTATTCTTATGAGGCGCTGATGCGATCAAACACCGAGCGCCGTGTATCACCGCTCGGCATCATCAAGTACAGTAGTATGCTGGGTCGACTGGGCGATGTCGAGAAGGCGACATTTTTAAATGTGTTAAGGCTCGTTGAAACAAATAAAGACGCTTTCCAGGGGAGAAAGGTATTTGTTAACAGTATTCCGGGAGTCAAGCTGGATCAGGAAACCTATGATGAGATGGACGCGTTGCTCACCAAGCATCACGATGATATCGTCGTAGAGTTTACTGAGGAGGCGGAGCTGATCGACGAGGAGCTCGACCGCCTGAAGGCGTACTTCCGCGATCGTGGGATCGAGACCGCGGTTGATGATTACGGAACCGGTTACTCCAACGTAGCCAACCTCCTCCGCTATATGCCGGACTATGTAAAGATCGATCGGTCCCTGCTCTCGGAGATCCAGGATCGCCCGCAGAAGCAGTATTTCGTACGCGAGATCATCGATTTCTGTCATGACAACGATATCAAGGCATTGGCCGAGGGTGTCGAGACGACCGAGGAGCTCAGGATGGTCATCCATCTCGGAGCGGATCTGATCCAGGGCTACTACACCGCGAAGCCGGCACCGGAGGTTGTGACGGAGATCGGGGAAGGCATTAAAAATGAAATCATGTCCTATGCCAAGGAGCGCAGAGACGGACTGCTCAGACGCAGCTATAAGGCGGGACGTACCGTGCGTGTACCGTTGAATACATTGATAAAAGAAGGATATTCGGAGATCGTCGTCGGTGAGGACAATCCGGTTTGCCGTGATGTGACCTTTACGGGAGCACCGGGGATGGCAACGGATCTGCATATGCGGATTATGCCGAATTATACCGGTGTGCTGACGCTGGAAAATGTTTACTTCTCGAATCTGAAAGGACGTCCGTGTATCGACCTGAGTGAGGGCGATGATGTGACGCTGATCTTCCGCGGAGAGAATGTGATGCGCCGCGGCGGTATCCGCGTTCCGGAGGGAGCAAAGCTGACCATCGAGGGCGGCGGCGACCTGCTGATCCGACTGGATACGGAGGAGTTTTACGGAATCGGAAACGATATCCACTCCGGCAACGGGACGATCATTTTCCATCAGGACGGAGAGATCCATATCGATACCACAGGAAAAGACGGTGTCTGCATTGGGTCGGGACACGGTGGCAAGATCCGTATTGAGAGAGGTAAGTATCTCCTTGATGCCAGCAGTGATATGTGCGTGGGCATCGGTGCCAAGTACGGCGACGTCGATATGAAGATCAGTGAGTGTGCGATCAGTACCGAGTTCTCTCTTTTTGGCGGTGTTTGTATCGGTTCGATGGAGGGTAGTGTCCGTGTTTCGATTGCAAAGAGCTCGGTGAAAACGATCATCGGAGGAACGGCGATCACCGGTATCGGTACCGTGGAAGGTGAGTCGACGGAGATCCATGTGGAGAGTGCCGGACTGGTGGCGAACTCCCGAGGAGATCGCTCGACCTGCTTTGGTTCGCTGCAGGGCTCGACCGTGATGGAGACCTCCTATACGGGTATCCGTGCGGAGGCGCAGGGTAAGGATGCCCTGATCCTCGGCGGATTGATGGGAGAGGCTTCGATGAAGATGAGCAACTCCGACATGCTGGTCAAGATCAAGACCGAGGTGCCGGTGGATAAGGTAACGAGGAAGGAGAACCTGTCGTTGACGGAGGCGCGCTGCCAGTACACGATCAACGATGAAGCGGTGGATATACGCGAAAGATAACGGACGGAACAAAACAAAAAAAGAGGGGAATTGAGTGCGAGCACCCATTCCCCTCTTTCTTATTTCGCTTCCGTCCGTTATTAGAACTTGCCTGCGTTAGCAGCTTCTTCGATCGATACGGCAACGGCGACGGTAGCACCTACCATCGGGTTGTTACCCATTCCGATCAGGCCCATCATCTCAACGTGAGCCGGTACGGATGAAGATCCTGCGAACTGTGCATCGGAGTGCATACGTCCGAGTGTATCTGTCATACCGTAGGAAGCAGGTCCTGCTGCCATGTTATCCGGATGCAGGGTACGTCCTGTACCACCACCGGAAGCAACAGAGAAGTACTTCTTGCCCTGCTCGATGCATTCTTTCTTATAAGTACCAGCTACCGGATGCTGGAAACGTGTCGGGTTGGTGGAGTTACCGGTGATCGATACGCCGACATTCTCCAAATGCATGATAGCGACACCTTCCTGTACATCGTCAGCGCCGTAGCACTTAACGGTAGCACGGAGGCCCTTGGAGTATGCTTTCTCAAACTCAACATTGACCTTAGCGGCCTTGTAATCGTACTTGGTCTCTACATAAGTAAAGCCGTTGATACGAGAGATGATCTGAGCAGCGTCCTTGCCGAGACCGTTCAGGATAACGCGGAGCGGCTTTTTACGAACCTTGTTTGCCTTCTCTGCGATACCGATCGCACCCTCAGCGGCTGCGAAGGACTCGTGACCTGCGAGGAAGCAGAAGCACTCGGTCTCCTCCTCGAGGAGCATCTTACCGAGGTTACCATGTCCCAGACCTACCTTACGGTGATCCGCAACAGAACCCGGGATGCAGAAGGACTGCAGACCCTCACCGATAGCGGCAGCGGCATCCGCAGCGCGACGTGCGCCCTTTTTGATTGCGATAGCTGCACCTACGGTGTAAGCCCAGCATGCGTTCTCGAAACAGATCGGCTGGATGCCCTTTACGAGATCGTAGACGTTCAGTCCGGCATCCTCCGTGATTTTCTTTGCATCCTCGATCGAAGCAATACCATACTCACCGAGGACCTTATTGATTTGATCAATTCTTCTTTCATATGATTCAAACAGTGCCATAGTGATTACTCCTTTCTCGGATCGATAATTTTTGCTGCGTCATCGACACGACCGTACTGACCCTTGGCTTTCTCCCAAGCGTCGTTCGGTGTATCGCCGGCCTTGATGAAATCTGTCATCTTGCCAAGGTTAACGAACTGGTATCCGATCACTTCGTCGTCCTCGTCAAGAGCAAGACCTGTTACATATCCTTCTGCCATCTCCAGGTAACGAACACCCTTCGACTTGGTTGCGTACATCGTACCAACCTGAGAACGAAGTCCCTTACCGAGATCCTCGAGTCCGGCACCGACTGCCAGACCGTCATCAGAAAAGGCACTCTGTGTACGACCGTATACGATTTGCAGGAACAGCTCGCGCATAGCGGTGTTGATCGCGTCACATACAAGGTCAGTGTTCAGTGCCTCCAGGATGGTCTTTCCCTGGAGAACCTCAGCAGCCATAGCTGCGGAGTGTGTCATACCGGAGCATCCGATCGTCTCGACCAGAGCCTCCTCGATAACGCCGTCCTTAACATTCAGGGACAGCTTACAGGTTCCCTGCTGCGGAGCACACCATCCGATACCATGCGTAAAACCGGAGATGTCCTTGATCTCTTTAGCATGTACCCACTTGCCCTCCTCCGGGATCGGAGCAGGCTCGTGCTTTGCACCCTTAGCAACCGGGCACATCATTTCAACTTCTTTTGTGTAAATCATTGCAGACTCCTTTCACATAGTTTTTTGCGAATCACAAACATAGTCAGATTATACAACGATTCGGGAGATTTTTCAATATAAAAATGAAAAAATCCTTGCGTTTTCGACTCTTGTATGTTATTATCCGAATTGGTAAGAGAAAAAAGAGGAAGAAAAATGACAGGCAGCGCCCGAAAACGACGGAAAATGGCGCAGAAAGACATGAACGAGGTAGCACGTATATGACTATCTGGAATGTGTTCAATCTGATGGGGGGACTCGCGCTCTTCATCTTCGGAATGAATCTTATGAGCGACGGGCTCAAACTCGCCGCCGGTTCTTATCTTAAAACAATCCTTGAAAAACTAACGAAAAACCAGTTTATCGCGATGTGCGTCGGGGCGGGACTGACCGCTCTGATCCAGAGCTCGAACGCGATGTGCGTGATGGTCGTCGGCTTCGTCGGGGCCGGCATGATGAAGCTCGAGCGCTCTGTCGGTGTCCTGATGGGAGCCAAGATCGGTACCACCATCACCGGTCAGTTGATCGCGTTTAACATCTCGGAGATCGCGCCGGTGATCGCTTTTATCGGCGTGGTTCTGATCATGATCTTTAAAAAGCCGACCTGGAAAAATGTCGGCAATATCATCACCAGCCTCGGTGTGCTTTTCATCGGTCTGGGTATGATGTCATCGGCGATGAAACCGCTTGCCAACGAGTCGTGGTTCCAGGATATCCTGGTAGGTGTGTCCAATCCGATCCTGGCGATGTGCGTCGGATTCCTGTTTACCGTGATCATCCAGAGTGCATCTGCTTCTGTCGGTGTGCTGCAGATGATGATACTCAACTCCGTTATCGGATTTGATCAGGCCTTCTACATCATGCTCGGTATGAACATCGGTGCTTCCGTGGCACCGGCACTCGCATCGATCGGCGGTCGTAAGGATGCCAAGAGAGTGGCGTTGATCGTCGCACTCTTTGAGTCGATCGGTATGATCCTTTTCATGGTACTGACGAATGTCATTCCCGAGATCCTCAACTGGATGGTGGCGACCTCGCCGGATAACCCATCGCGTCAGATCGCGAATGCCAATACGATTTTCAATGTTGTAACGGTGCTCATCCTGCTGCCGTGCTCGAAATATCTCGTTAAGCTCTCGCGGTTTATCGTCCGCGGTGACGACGCTGAGGAGGAGGGCAACACACTGCTCTTTATCGATATGACCGGTTACCAGACCGGTACCGTGTTACTGGGACAGATCGACTCCGAGGTCGGTCGTATGCACCAGCTCGCCAGCACGAATCTCGAGGCGGCGACCAAGATTTTTTATGAAAAAGAAATCATATCCGAGGATAAGTTCAGGCAAAACGAGTCCAATCTTGACTTCCTGAACAAAGAGATTACCAACGCGCTAACGCGTACCAATACGATGAATCTGTCGGCGACCGAGGCGAACCATGCCGGTCACCTGTACCACATCGTCAACGACTTTGAGCGTATCGGCGATCATGCGGAGAACATGCTTGGCTACGCGCTGACGATGAAAAAGAACAAAGAAAAATTCACCGGCAAGGCACTCAAGGATCTCAAGCAGCTGTCGCTGGCGGTGTATAACATCTTTGATCTGGCGTGCGAGTATTTTTACGCACCGGATGCTGAGACCTACCAGGTCATCAACGATATGGAAGAGGATATCGATGATATGGTAGCGAAGATGCGTAACTCCAATATCAAACGTATCAACAAGGCGAAGTGCGGTGCGACCGAGGGACTTTACTTCACCGAGATCCTCGTTGATCTGGAGCGTATCGGCGACCATTCAATGAACATTGCCAAGTCCGTCCGGAAGTATCCGGTGGTACGACGCGGAGAGAGATAAAAAAGAAAAACGGCTTATTGCTTTCGAGCGGAAAGCATAAGCCGTTTTCATTTTTTTGATTTTTGGGGTTAAGGATCGGGTTTTCTTGCCGATATATAACGTAGACGAAACCTGTTTGTGCCCTTTTGCGGTAGGGTGAGTCATGAACGATAACTAAGCCAAACGTGATCCGATCGGCAGGGAGGCTGTGAGTCGCGGGCGGCTGCACCAGTACGAAAGTACGGAAAGGAAGGAACCTATGGCTGTAAATGGAATTGGCGGCGGACTTTCGGCGTATACGCAGTATCAGAACATGGCGGCAACGACCAAGAAAACAGATGATACGGCAAAAGCGGCAGATAAAGAAGCCGACAGCGGTGTATCCGTAGAGTTTTCCGAGGAGGCTCTCGCAGCAGCGGAGTCGGCAAAGGAAACCAAAGAGACACCGGAAGCAGACGAGAAGCAGGCAGCTCGTGATGCGTTGATCAAGAGCCTGAATGAGCAGCTGGATGCTCACACCCAGCAGATGCAGAATCTGGTAAATCAGCTCCTCGGTGGCAAGCAGAACACCGAAGGCTGGTCACTGGCTGAGACCTATCGCAAGGTAGCAGAGGCCGCAGATCCTGAGACCATCGAGCAGGCAAAGAAAGACATCGCCGAGGATGGTGAGTGGGGCGTTGAGAAGACCAGCGAGCGGATGTTCCAGATGGCAAAAGCGTTGTCCGGAGACGATCCGACAAAGGCAGACGAGATGATCGCTGCCGTTAAGAAAGGACTGCAGCAGGCAACACAGGCCTGGGGCGAGGATCTCCCGGAAATCTCCCAGAAAACGGTAGATGCTACGATCAAAAAGCTCCAGGATTGGCGTGACGGCCTCACCGCCGACAGCAACTCGGCTGACAAGGTCGCTCAAAACACCCAGGACTACCTGACCAACCAGGCGCAGGCTTACACCATCGCCGGAGTCGCTTGACCCGCCGCGGTATGACGCAAACAAAAAAAGCTGTTACCCTTAGGTAACAGCTTTTTTATTTCTTATTAATCCGGCATCTTATCCTTTACCAGACTCTTCAACTCGGTTAATACTAACGTCGGATCAAACGGCTTCGTGATGAACTTCTCTGCGCCCAGCTTCAGCGATTCCAAAACCTTGCTCCGCTGACCGGCTGACGTGATCATCGCCGCCTTTGCATTGCTGTCATACTCCATGATCCCACGCAGTGCCTCGATACCATCCATCTTCGGCATCGTGATATCCAGCGTGATGATATCCGGATGCAGCTCCTTATAAACCGCGATCGCCTCCTCACCGTCACCGGCCTCACCGATGATGGCGAAACCATTTTTCTCCAGGAGGTTACGCAGGATTGTACGAGACCAGCCGGAGTCGTCGACGATAACGACGGTCGGCTTGCCGTCAGAACCAGCACCCTCGGACTTAGCGGTGTTGAGCTTGACACGGATATCGAGAGGATTCTGTCCGACCTCGATCTTATTATCTACAGAGATGTAAAGCTGGATCTCTTTTCCTTCTATATAAATAGGGAGCACATAGCCCCGTCCGGTGATGGTCTGCTTCTCATAGAACATCTGCGGATCGATCTCGATCACCATACGCTCACTGGCAAGCTCGGTCGTAACCAGACCGCTGACACCGTTGATAAACTCACCGACCGCATCATACACCTCCGGGGTCAGAGAGTCGTATTTCTTTCCGGTGATGTGGTTAGCGATCAGGATGAACGCATCATCGCCCTGCTCGGTAAGCAAGCCGATGTAGATCGAGTGATCCCCATGACAACGCTGGATCGTCAACGTCTGATACGGAACCTCGTCGACACGCTTGAGTCGATCGATATAAAAATCACTGGAAACAAAACGGGTCATATTGCGCAGCACCTGGCCGGCAATATTTGAAATATATGGCTGAGATGACGATGCGAAAGCGGAAATATAACCACCGACATTTTCCTCCTTGATCGCATCCAGCTCGGACTGGTCGAAGCCCTCTTTTTTACGGAAGCCCTCCAGGTGGCCGTCGATATCGCCTGCCTCCACGTCGGTCTCATCCACGAGAATCTGGATAAAGCGCATGTAGGGGCTACCCTGTCTGGCTAAGAGCTGTTCGACCTGGTCGCCGGTAAGGACACCCATCTCAACGGCGATATCACCGAAGCGTTTGTCCTCCTTCTGCTGTCTCTGATTGATCTCGGTTGCCTGGGCATCTGTAATCAGTCCCTCAGCAACAGCCATCATACCGAGTTTTACGCGGGTCTCTGCCTGCTCCTTTATGAGCTTATCGAGCGTCGGTCGGTCGATCACATTTTCATCGACCAGATAGCGACCAAAAAGTTCACCGAACATGTCATCCTCCTTGTCAAAAAAAGAAATTCACACATAAATAAATATAACACAATGTGTGAAAAAAAGCAAGAAAAATCGATGAGAATCTGTTAAGAAAATAGAGAGGTAAATGAAAGAAGAGAGCACCTTGAATCTGGTGCTCTCTTCCGCTTTCTCCCTCTTCTCTATGAATAATGGAAACTATCCATGGAAGATCATCAATCGTCGTCCGGATCCTCCTTCACGATGATCGTGCATTTCGCCTTTTTTCCGGTGGAAAGAAGCGTTGCGGTGATCACGGCGCGTCCGGGCGAAACGGCGGTAACCTTGCCCTTAGCATTTACGACGGCAACATTCTCGTTGCTGGTTTCAAATATCGGCTGCTCCGTAGCTGAGTACGGTTTGATGATCACATCTACATAAGCCTGCTGTCCCTCTTTCAGAGTGGTCGTGCTGTCTGTGAACTTGATGCTGACCGGAACCGGTGTTACGTTAATCTTGCACTTCAGAGTATCGGTAACCTTGCCGGCCTTTTTAATGATGGCCTTGATCGTAGCCTTGCCGACAGTCTTGCCGACGATCACACAGGAACGCTGATTGGCTCCGATGCTGGCGATCTTAACGACGCTGTCGTCGGTGGTCTTAAAGTTCACGGACTCATCTTCGGAAAGATTATATACACGGAGAGTGAAGTCATCTCCTTTGGTAAGATTCAGCTTTTTGAGGTTCATCCGCGGAGCCATGGCAGCTGAAGCGTTCGTGCCGATCAGCATCGACATGCACAGCAGTATGGCGAACGTGGCAACAATACGCCGAATTCTCTGTTTCATAGGGTATCCTCCTTGTGTATCGATCCCTTTAGGGGGAGTACGTCTAAAGATATCACGCCATTAGGTCATAATTATGTCATTTTAACGAAAAAGGTGAATCTTTGGCGTTGACAAGCCGCCTAAAACCGATTACAATTATACTATAGTGTAAGGCTGTGGTAAAAATGTGCAAAACTTGTGTCAATATAAAGTCACTTTTGAAAATCATTTGAATACATATAGAGGAGGTGCATTATGCAGCGTATTCTGATCGTGGATGACAACGAGGACATACAGGAGGTCCTCGGCACGTATGTGGCGAAAGAGGGATTTGAGCCCGTCGTGGCGAAGGACGGATTTGAGGCGTTGGAGCTGTTTAAGAAAACCGATCCTTCCGTGATCCTCCTGGATGTGATGATGCCGGGTATGGATGGTTACAAAGTATGTCAGAAAATCCGTGAGGACTCCGATGTGCCGATCATCCTTGTGACAGCAAAGGGCGAGGATTATGAGCGTGTGATGGGCCTCGATATCGGAGCGGATGACTATATCGTGAAGCCGTTTTCCGGTAACGAAGTCATGGCTCGTGTCCGTGCCGTGCTGCGTCGTATGGGACGGACGGATGTGACAGAGGAGAAAAAGGTTCTCAATATAGGAGATCTGACGATCAATATCGAAGCGTACACGATCTATGTCGGCTCAAAGAAACTTCCCATGACCAAAAAGGAAGTAGAGACGATGTGGATCCTGGCGGGTAATCCGAGCAAGGTTTTTACCCGCGACAATCTTCTCGACAGTCTGTGGGGACAGGACTACTTCGGCGACAGCCGTACCGTAGACTCTCACATCAAGCGTTTACGTGCCAAGCTGGACCAGGTGGAGCATCCGGACTGGGAGATCAAAACCATATGGGGACTCGGATATAAGTTTGAGATCAAGATCTGATCGCGAGGCAGATAACGTATGAGGCATATTTTTGTACGGGTATTTATCTACTTTGGTGTAGTGATCGTAGCGTTTACGATTCTGATCGGTCTTATGTTCACGCAGTTTAACCAGAGCAACATTGTCGGGACCTACCGTACGCAGTTGACAGATCTGGCAAAGGCTGTAGCAGAGCGTGTCGGCAAGGCCAGCCAGACGGAGGAGACCCAGACGTTTTCGGACTATCTGGAGGCGGTCGAGGATTTCGGTAGCTCGAGACGATCCGACATCTGGATTTTTTCCAATCCGAAAGCAGAGGCGCCGCTCGACGAGAAGTTTACGAACGTCGTTCCGGAGCAGTTGGATATGCCAGGCAAGATGGAGGACATCCTGCAGGCTGCGTTCGAGGGCAAGCGCAGAAACTATACCAACCATGATAAAATCTATGATACCGATATGATGCACGTGGCGACGCCCGTGTATGACAGCGGTAAAAATGTCATCGGTGCCGTCCTGGTAACCGGGCCGATGGAGATGCGCGCGAACGCCGTGCGTCAGTATCAAAAATACATGCTTTTCTGTGTGGGGTTAGGTGGACTGATTGCCATCTTCCTGGCACTCATTTTTTCCAGACAGCTGGTGCGTCCGATCATCCGTATCGATGAGTTTGCCGGTGAGATTGCTTCCGGAGATTACTCGGGTACGACCGGTATCGTCAGACGCGATGAGCTGGGATCGCTGGCGGACTCGATGGATGAGCTCGCGGAGCAGCTCGATGAGGCGGAGCAGTATCGGGCCGGTGTCGAGCAGTCACGACGTGATTTCTTCTCCAATGTATCCCATGAGCTACGCACACCGATCACGGTGACAAAGGGGTATGCGGACACACTGGTCGAGGGTTATGTCGACAATCCCGAAAAGCGCACGGAGTACCTCAAGCGGATCCAGGATGAGTGTACGACGATGGAGCGTCTGGTGTCGGATCTGTTGATCATTTCCCGCATGCAGAATCCGGATTTCGAGATGAACACCGAGGTGATCAATCTCATCGCTGTCGCGCAGGATGCGATGCGCGGACTCCGGATCCTGATGAAGCAAAAAGAGTTAAAAAGTGAAGTTACCTATGACGATGAAATGTCACTGATCATGGGAGACTATGATCGCATCCGTCAGGTGTTCGTCGTACTGATGCAAAATGCGATCAAGTACTGTGATGTCGGGACCGATATCCGCGTGCATATTTATAAGTCGGACGGGATGGTCATCGCACAGGTCAGCGACCACGGGATCGTCATCCCCGAGGAGGAGTGGGATCAGGTCTTCGATAAGTTCTATCGTGCGACGACACACGGCGGTCGTGAGGGGTCCGGTTTAGGACTCGTTGTAGCGAAAAATATAGTCGAGCGTCACGGCGGTACGATCAACGTCCGAAGCACCGAAAAAGATGGCACTGTTTTTACGATGGCCTTCCCGGAAACGACGGTGGATATCGAGGAATAATAACGACAAAAAACGGTTATGAAAACCACGTAAAATAATTACGAAAAAAAACGAAAAAATACTTGATTATTTCTGCCCGCTATAGTATAATAAACTTGTCAAAAGGATGACACGGAACGTTCTCCTGAAGTGTACGACAACTTCTGTATTTTTGAACCTACAACACTTTAAAAGGGATTCCTATATTTGTAGTTGGATGTCGGGCCGTCACTGCATATTTACTATACGTAGATATGTACTTTATGGAGACATAGCAACGGAAGACAGAAGGCTACATGCGGTTGCCCACCTAGCCATTGCTAGGAGTCAAAAAACAGAAGCCGGCATTTCGGGATAAGTACACAAATCGGATCGTGTTTTGACGGTTTGGTTTAGTGTCAAATAAGCGTGATATGGGCAGCGAGCGATCGCTGCCTGTTTCGTTATTCAGGACTGGAGGTTTTTTATGAAAGATGGATTTGTAAAGGTCGCTGTTGTCACACCGGATATGCGTGTGGCAGACCCGGAGTGGAATGCTCGCGTAATGGTCGAGAGAGCCGAGGAGATGGCGGCAGTCGGAGTTCGGTTATGTGTATTTCCGGAGCTGTCGATCACCGGTTATACCTGCGGCGATCTGTTTTTATATGACACACTTTTGGACGGTGCCAGAGAGGCTCTGTATGAGTATCTCTACCGTACGGCAGAGCTGGATATGGTTTCGGTTCTCGGGATGCCTCTGGAGCATCGCGGACGGATTTATAATACGGCTGTTGTTGTATGCGGAGGCAAGGTTCTGGGTGTCGTACCGAAAACGTATTTGCCGAATTATAACGAGTTTTATGAAGCGAGACAGTTTGCACCGGGTGAGCCGGAGATGGGACAGATCCTGCTCGGTGATGACAAGGCACCCTTTGGTACCAAGTTGTTATTTCAGGATACCTGGATCCCGGAGTTTACGTTTTCGATCGAGCTGTGTGAGGATCTGTGGGCGGTGAATCCTCCCTCCTCCGAGCACGCGGTATGCGGAGCGATGATCATCGTCAATCTCTCGGCGAGCAACGAGGTCAGCGGTAAGGCAGAGTACCGTCGGGATCTCGTGATCGGTCAGTCGGGACGCTGTGTCAGTGGGTATATTTATGCTGACGCCGGTGAGGGAGAGTCGACGACCGATATGGTTTTCGCCGGTCACAATATGATCGCAGAGAACGGACGGATGTTGGCAGAGAGTAAGCCTTTTGCCGATGATAAGATCCTGATCACGGAGATCGATCTGGGGAGACTGCGCACAGGCAGACGTCATCTGACGACCTTCCCGGTCTGCGCCGACTGGAGAGAAGCCGGCTATCGTCGTTGTGTGTTTGATATCGGCGCACCGACCGAGACGGTCCTGACCAGAGATTATCCAAAGCTTCCGTTTGTTCCCCAGGGAGAGACAGAGATCCAGACCCGGGCAAAAACCATCACCGATATTCAGGTGGCCGGTCTGGCAAAACGATTAAATCATATGTCCTGCTGGCATGCCGTTGTCGGTCTGTCCGGCGGACTGGATTCGACACTGGCTCTGCTGGTTACGGTCAACGCCTTTGACAAGCTGGGGTATGACCGCAAGGGGATCCATGCGATCACGATGCCGTGTTTTGGCACGACCGATCGCACGCATGATAATGCCGTCAAGCTCGCCGAGGAGCTGGGGACCAGCTTCAGCGAGATCGATATCCGAGACAGTGTGCGACAGCATTTTTCCGATATCGGACAGAGCGAGGACGATCATGATATTACATATGAAAATGCACAGGCGCGTGAGCGTACACAGGTGCTGATGGATGTGGCGAACCGCGAAAAGGGGATCGTGATCGGTACCGGCGATATGTCCGAGCTGGCACTCGGATGGGCGACCTACAACGGTGACCATATGTCGATGTACGGCGTGAATGCCGGTGTACCGAAAACACTGGTGCGTTACCTGGTTAAGTATTTCGCTGACAGTACGGACTCGGAGGCACTCCGCACGGTGCTGTACGATATCCTCGACACACCGGTGAGCCCTGAGCTGTTACCTCCGGAGGGAGGCGATATCTCACAGCGGACGGAGGACATCGTGGGGCCTTACGAGCTGCATGATTTCTTCCTGTATCATATGATGCGTACGGGGGCGACGACGGAGAAACTCCTGCGTCTGGCACGGTATGCCTTCCGCGGTGAGTACGACGATGCGACGATCGAAAAATGGTTGGATATATTTATGAAGAGGTTCTTCTCGCAGCAGTTTAAGAGGTCCTGTCTGCCGGACGGACCGAAGGTGGGTACGGTATCCCTGAGCCCGCGCGGTGACTGGCGCATGCCGAGTGACGCCTGCGACACTCTGTGGCGGTTGAAATAAAGGAGGATACAGTTCACCATGGCACTTCAGTTAATCACCGGCGTATCGGGGAGCGGGAAAAGCACATTGGCGTTTGATATGGTGGTACGCGCTGCTGCCGAGGACCGAAACCGCAATGTCTATGTTTTGGTCCCGGATCAGTTTTCCCAGGAGGCCACCCGGACGCTGGTTCAAAAAAACAACGGCGGTATTCTCAATATTGATGTGCTCAGTTTTCGCCGTCTGGCGTTCCGCGCGCTGGAGGAGTACGAGGGAGAGTCACGATCGATCCTGACCGATGAGGGCAAGATCATGCTTCTCCGTAAGGTGATCTCCGATCATAAAACAGAATTACAATATTTTTCAAAGGGGCTTGACCGTCCGGGATTTCTGGACGAGTGCAAGTCTCTTTTAAGTGAGTTCATCGAGTACGGGATCGGCGATGATGAGCTCGCGCATCTGATGACATGCTTTGGCGAGGAAAGTCGTACGGCGCTGAAGCTGGCAGATCTGCGACTGCTCCGGCAGGAGCTGGAGGACCGTCTGGGAGAAACCTATCGGATGGCGGAGGAGATGATCCCGATGCTGACGGAGATGGTTCCCGCACTTTCTTTTTTAGAGAATGCGACCATCTGTCTGGATGATTTTACGGGCTTTACCCCGGTGCAGTTTGAGCTGCTCCGTGCACTCCTGACACGCTGTCAGGATGTGATCGTCACCGTGACGACCGATCGTGATGACCGGAGAAAAGATGTGTTTGCACTCAGTGATGCGACCGTGGAAAAGCTGGTACAGATCGCGAGTGAACAGGGAGTACCGGTAAACGATGTCATCGTAACCGGAGATGGGGCGGAGAGAAACTCGTATCGTCTGAAGGGGAACCCGATGCTGACGTATCTCGAGCAGCATATTTTTCATGAGGACGCACCGGTTTATACCGGTGGGGACACCTCGTGTATTTCGGTTACCGCCTGTCGGAATGAGCGGGAGGAGTCTTTGTTTGTCGCACGTCAGGTCGCGGCGCTCCTCGTCAAGGAGGACGTGGATCCGGATCGGATCGCTGTCGTGAGTGGGGCACCGGAGAACTATGAGCCGTATCTCAGACGGGCGTTTGAGACCTATGGGATCCCGTATTTTATCGATCAAAAAAAGAGTCTCGGGATGAATCCTTTGGCAGAGTTTTTACTCTCCTTTTTATACATGCTTCGCCGCGGGTTTGACAGAGAAAGTGTAATGCGATTTTTACGCGGCGGATTGTCTGCGTTTACACCGGATGAGGTGGATCTTTTAGAGAACTATATGCTGGCCAGCGGACGGTGGGGATACCGTTCGTTACAGAGTGAGTGGACCTATGATGTATCCGGTTTGTATAAGGATCGTATGGACTGGCTGAACGAGTCCCGAGAGCGTTTTTTAACGATGATATCTGAGGCCGTGGATGCGCTCCGCGGAGGAAAAAAATCCGTCCGTACGTTCACGGAAATTCTCGTTACTTTTATGGTGAAAAATACCTGCCGGATCCGTCTGGAGGAGATGGCGGATCAGTGGGAGGAAAGCGGCGATGAACTCCTCGCCAATGAATACCGCAGGATCTATCCGTCGATGCTCGGTGTGATGGATACGCTGGTAGGACTCCTCGGATCCGAGGAGGTAACCAGTACGGAGTACACAGAGATTCTGCGTGCCGGGATCTCCGAGGGCGTACTGGGATTTGTCCCGCCGTCACGCGGTCAGGTGCTGATCGGTGATGTGGAGAGGAGTCGTCTGGGCGATGTTGAGCATCTCTTTTTCGTTGGGAATACCGATGCCTTTTTCCCAAAGAGTCAGGGGGGTAAAGGGATCCTCACCGACCGGGAGAGAGACATGATCGATCTGTACGGAGAGGAGATCGGGATACGTCTGGCACCGGATGCGGAGGAACTGTACGGACAGGAGTTATTCTATCTCTATCATCTGATCACGCGACCGACGCACAAACTGTACCTGACGTATACTAAAAATGATGCGTCCGGTAAGCCGGTTTTACCCTCGTATCTGATCCACCGCGTCAAGGAACTTTTCGGTCTGCAGGAGGAATACGTCGAGCTGGGTGAGGCGAGAAATCCGAAATCGGCATGGGCTCACAGGCTACTGGAAATCAATAAAAAAAATGCGGAAATATCCAAGGAGGCAGCAGAGGGATTATACGGCGATACGATCAAGGCCAGTATCACCCGTTTTGAAAAATATGCGACCTGTTCGTATGCCCATTTTTTAGCTTACGGACTGCGGGTGAAGGAACGAGAAGAGTACTCCGTCGATCCTGCGGACCGCGGGAATATTTTTCATAATGCTTTGGAAACCCTGTATCATAAAATGACAGATGAGGGACTCACCTGGCGGACGGTCCGGGAGGATCAGCTGCAGTCTCTCGGAGAGGCGAGCTTCGATGAGGAGAGCGGGAGCCGGTACCGGGAGGATGTCTTCGGTCAGGACCATCGTTCGGCGTATATGCTGCGACGGATGAAGCGCGTTTTTCTCAAAACGATTTCGTACATGCACGATCAGATGCTCGTGGGAGACTTTGACCAGATCGCGGCGGAGGCGACCTTTGACAGTGAACCGCACGATCCGGGCACCTTTACCAGTCCGCTGACGACGATCAAACTCGCCGGTAAAAAGCAGATCAACCTGCGTGGACGGATTGACCGGATCGATGCGTGTGAAATCAATGGGACACGGTATATCAAAATCCTGGATTATAAAAGCAGTCGTAAGGACCTGGATCTGAACAAGGTGTATTACGGCTTGGAGCTGCA
>JAZASH010000024.1:0-26972 GCA_036343395.1 Eubacterium sp.
ACGGACGCCGGGTTTCCGATCAAAGGGACGTTGCGAAAAACTGAATACTGTGGTATAGTATGAGAGCAGTCAATTCTTGAATGTATCTCGAGGGGAAACTCTACCCTACAAAATCCTACAGTAAATTTACGCGGCCTTGCCTAGGAATACTTCTTGACATAGTTTGCGATGTGTTATATAGTATAAAAGAGGGATGGGTTTTACCGCAAGGCTGGCATCGGTCCGCGGGGTGGAGTCGGCAGTATAAATGCAGTGTTACGTGACAAAGAACAGAAAGACGGAGGAGATTATGAACGACACCTTAGCAAAGTATATTGAGATCGTACCGGTGATCAAGGATGCGCTCGGAATGGATATCATGATGAGCGTGACCGACGGTTATGAGTTCCTGGCTTATTGGCGGGGAGATAAGATGGTAGCGGATATCCATATCGGTGATAAGCTGAACCATGATGATCCGATGTGGACGAGCTTTACTACGGGGCAAAAGCTTGAGATGGTTTGTCCCGCCGATGTGTACGGCTTTGAGTTTCGTGCCATCACTATCGCCATCAAGGATCAGGGCGAGATAGTCGGGACTATGGGAATCGCTATCAGCATGGAAAACGAGTCCTTTACCAAGGAAGCTTCGGCAAATCTCCTTGAGTCGATAGATTTTGTCCGCGGTGAGATGAGCGGTATAAATACCGATAACGAGATCATCAAAAAAAGCGCCGAAGAGCTTCGTGCCATAGCGGAGCGTATCCAAAAGAATGTTGCAGAGGTTCAGAACTTCGCAAGGGAGATTCAGAAGATATCCAACAACACCAACATGCTCTCGTTAAACGCATCCATCGAGGCGGCGAGAAGTGGTGAGATGGGGCGCGGCTTCGCGGTTGTTGCAGAAGAAATGCGCAAGCTGGCGAATGAAACAAAGGATTGCTCCGGCGAGATCCTTGATATCCTCGACCGATTCAATAAGGATATCGAGTCGATGGGAAGCAATCTCGAGAGTCAGGAGAAGTCTCAGCAGGATGAGGCTGACCTGTCCAATAAGCTGTTCACCGAGGTTGAGAAGATACAGCAGCTGACTCAGAACGTCATCGAGCGTGTGAGCTGATATTTTTTAAGATTTTTGGGGTGTTTATGTTATCAAACAAAAAAAAGAGTCTCCCGTCTCGCGCTGAAATTGAAAAGGGTATCCGAAAGGATACCCTTTTTGATTTCACTACGAGTCGGTAGCATCTTCACCCACCCGGGGAAAGAAACACTGCAGGTGTTTATGGTGCCCCCTATTGGGTTTGTTGACAGTTTTAGATGGGTATGCGGTCGTACTCAAATTCGCGCTTCACGTCTAGTATTCCGCCTGAGATATCTCCAGATGCCCAGGTATCAGGGTTGTCGTACATATAATTATACAGTTCAAGCATCAAGTTGTTTACACCTGGCCATTCTTCAAAGTTCTTAGACAGTATACTATATGGTATGTTATATCCACTGCTTGTGTTTTCTACATCTTGCCAATAGCTTCCGTTGTCACATACACACCATGCGTGATTGATTTGACCTTGTCTTATCAATATTGCGTTGAAACCAAGTTCACGCAGAATAGTCCTTACATAGCCCGCACCATCTAAACATACGCCTCTGAAGTTGCCTTCATATAATGCTTTCCAAGATATATTCCAGTCTTCAGAGTATGAAGAATGCATTTGGAACCATAAGCCTACGAGTTTGATTTTTCTCCAAGTTAATGATTGTCTGCAATTTCTGAAGTGTGTATATTTGCAACCATGGGTTTTATTTGTGTAGCACAGTTTGTAATACCAGTCGTTAACACTTTCTTCTGTTGCAAGTATAGGTCTGAGTTCATCAAGTATTTTATCAAGATACACACGATCAGCTTTTCGTTCTTCTGCACGCTGTTTTTGGGTATTCCAGTCTTCATCGTCGTATTTTAGTTTGACATTAAGTGTGTATTTACAGTTTTTTCTTGTTTTTGTAAATACCATCTTTGCTGGAAGTTTACCGTGGTGGGTGTTAGCATAGTCGATATATGCTTTATTTTTGATGTCTATGGAGAGGTCGCTAAAGTAACTACCGTCGTTGAATGTACCCCATGGTTTTCCGCCAAACACTTTGTAGATTTTGTCCCTAGCTTTACTATTAGGGTCTATAGAATAAAGATAATCAGGCATATTGGGTGAATTGTAATCAGGTATTTGCACACAAGTTACGGTGTAAGTCTTCTTTTTAGCAGCCTTAGCCTTTTTTGCTTTTGCGTCAACAGTTACAGCTGTTGTAAGCATAAGTACGCAGATAAGCATAACTGCGAATGCTTTTGTGAGGATTCTCATAGTTTTCATTTTTTCTATCTTCATGTCAAGCAACTCCTTTCTCGTTGGATTTTATTATACCGCAAAAGCCCTGCTTTCGCAAGTCTTTTTAGTTACTACAAATTACATACTGCATACAGCGGGATATTTTTCATCCATCCCTGGTCCTTATATGGCAGTGCCGAAAAACGCACTGTCACTTCGGGATGGTATTTCTCATAAAATGACTTCATGCTTGCAGAGCTTACATTTTTCCCTGCTTTGACCTCGATTGGGATGATCTTTGTCTCATCCTGGACGATAAAATCCTGCTCAAAGGTCGCTTTTTTGGTGCCGAAATAATAGGGCGTATATCTCGTATCACTGATCAGTTGCTGGAACACATATTGCTCAGTCAGCGCGCCCTTAAACTCGACGAATAACTGGCTGTCCTCAAGAATAGCCTTTGGACTGAGGTCGCTCATGGCGCCGAGCAGCCCGATATCAACCATAAACAGCTTGAAAATCTTGATATCCTTGTATGCACTCAGCGGTATATGCGGCTCGTTAACCTTGTATACCTTGTGGACCAGACCGCAATCCGTAAGCCATTGAATACTTGTCTCGAATTCTGCGCTTCGCCCACCCTGCTTGATTTGTCTGAAAAAGAACTTTTTGTTCTCTTTTGACAGCTGAATCGGGATAGAATCCCACACCATATTCGTTTTAACAAGAATACTTGCATCAATATGCTTTCCAAAATCACCGCGGTACTGCGTGATAATATCCGACTGGATAGAACGCACTTTTTGATAGTCTTTATTCTCCACATATTCGACCACAGCCGCAGGCATCCCACCTACATAATAGTAGTTTTTCAGATGATTTAAAAACCTGTCAGCGTAAGCGTCTATCAGAGAATAGTCTTCAGAATCCAGCGCGTCCACCAATCCCTGTTCCTGATTCGCTGCCAGGAACTCACGAAAGTTAAGAGGGTACAGGTTCAAAAGGTCCACTTTCCCAACCGGATAAGAGACTCCGTTATGGATCGCCACGCCAAGCAAAGATCCTGCCGCCATAACATGATACTGCGGAGCATCTTCGCAAAAGTATTTGAGGCTTTCAAATGCCCTGGGTGCATTCTGGATTTCATCAAAAATGATCAGCGTGTTTTCCGGGGTTACCGGGAATCCAACTTCGATATTTATGGCCGCTATTATTCGGTCAATATGATAGTCCTGATCGAACACTCTGGCCATGTTCGAATTGTTGTAGAATGACACATAGGCAACCTTATCGTAATATCGCTCTCCAAAGGTTTTCATCAGCCATGTTTTCCCCACCTGTCGGGCCCCCATCAAAACCAGGGGTTTTCTCTTGGGATCATTCTTCCACTTGATCATATCCTCCATGGCAAATCTTTCCATGCTCATTCACCTCCCCACAATAGAAGTGTAACACTTTTTCCGGGGTAAATCAAGTGATTTCTTACACTTTTTCCGACATTTTACACTTTTTCCGACCATTTTCGATCCGAACACTACACTTTTTCCGACCTTTTGTATTTTATTCGGGGGTGCCACACAGACTCCCCGTCCTGCGGGGCCTTCATTCTGAAAATGCTTGCGTATGCAAGGCTTTTGCGGTATAATGTAACCGGTGGTCTGTTCGTAAAAAAAGGAGAACTTCTCATGACAACAATACTCAACAAAACCAAAAATACTTTTATACTCTTCGTTTTGGTGCTTTGCACTGTAGTAAGTCTCGCGTGTCCGTCGACCGTCGAAGCTAAGAAATCAAAGGTCAAGATCATCAGAAAAACGGTGACTATCACGTTCACCGACAAAGATGCAGATGGAAAGAAGATTGACCTCCGTAAAGCCCTTGGCAAATTCAAGGACTATGTAACAACCGACGCAGAATATGTAAAACTGACCAAAAACGCCTATGATCAGGAACTATATTTCCAGAAGCCGGGTGTATACTGGACACAGATTATTGAAGACGATACGCTCAGGAAATCATTCAAGCTTACGGCTAAAAGAGGCAACCAAAAGCTTATTCTTACCGTAAAAATGAAAGACAAACGAGAAAGCGACGGGTTTACATATGCAGATATTTTTGGCCTCGGCATTGTTTCGGTAGGCAAACCGATAACCGATAAGCAAATCGTAGACGCGATGAAGAAAAAAGATGAGTGGTATGTGAAATGCATCGATGAACTAAATGCCATCATCGCTGATGAAGATTCAATGGCTGATTTCTTTAAAACCAAAGCCAAAAGAGAATTCAAGGACAATGTTCCGTTCAAAACAAAACAGCTTTGCTGTGCAGAATACTGGCTTGCGACTCGGATGCACTACGATCATACTTTATATGACGGCGAGAAAAACACGAATGACTACAGCAACAATCATATAACTTTCAAAGATTTATACGAAGGTAACTTCTATGGGATTTGCGAGCAAGGCGCTAAAGCAGAATGTCTAATCTGCAAGGGGGTTGGTATCGATGCAAAAATGGTTTCCAGTAATGACCTTGATCACGCATGGTGCATTGTGAAGGCCGAGGATTGTGGAGGAAACTGGTGGGCGCAAGGTATTGATACGCCCTCATCGTTTGCACTGACATTTCCTTGGAGCCAATACGAATATCTTGTTAAGCATTACGAGGATGTTAATGACAGCAGTCTATTCCATTGGGGAACCGTCATTGACATGTACAGCTATTATGGCGAAAACGGCGAAATCCGCAAATTCCGGTTAGACAGTGCCTACAGCATATTTACTCAAAAGATAAAAAAGAAAATAGCGACACTAAAAGCCTTGCGAAAGCAAGGCTTTTGCGGTATAATATCAACGTATTGCATAGGTGCGAGCCTATGAGTGACAGGCCGGAGACGGCAGAGGAGTAACATGTGTTATGAAAAGGGGAGAGAGTATGAAAAAACACAAAGGAAAAATGATGGCGCTTATCTGCGCGCTTGCGCTTAGTCTGGTCAATGCGCCGCAGGCGGCAGCACGCTCCACGGCGCCGGAGCTGACCAAAACCTCGTACACCCTCACGGAGGGCCAGAGCGTCAAGCTCACCATCGTGGCCGGGACCTACAAGATCAAATCCACCGAGTGGTCCACCTCCGACAAAAAGGTTGCCACGGTAACCAAAAAAGGAGAGGTTACCGCGAAGAAAAAAGGTAAGGCGACGATCAAGGTAAAAATCGTCACCAAAAAATCAAAGAAAAAGACAAAGAAATACACCCTGAAATGCAAGATAACCGTAAAGGCAAAGCCCGCCGAGAAGCCGGCGGAGCCGGGCGAATGGGCGACGGCGACCGATCCGGAGATCGACGCCGCGACGGCCGAGCTTTTCACCACGCTGGAGCCGAAAACCCCGGGCATCACCTACACTCCGATTGCCAAGCTCGCTCAGCGAGACGGCCTAACGGGGACGGATATGCGCTACTTTGCTAAGGAAACCGACCCGTCACTGGGCTTCTCCCAGTACGTGATCCTGGAGATCACCGAGGGATCGGACGGAAAGGCGAGTCTGGGTACCATCAATCCGATTGAGAAAGTTGATGTCGTACCGGAGGCGGCCGATGCCCCGGCGGACAGCATGCATCAGTGTGAGTCACCGACCCTGACGGAGGACGACATCGAGTACCTCTATCAGGCAACGGCAGACCTCGTCGGCGCCTACCATTTGCCGGTCGCGCGACTTTTTACCCAGACCGCGTCAAAGGATAAGGTAACCATGGGTATCCTCTGCGAGAGCACACTCATCGGAGAGGAGCAGAAGCAGGCTTACTGTATCATTTATATTAACATCAAAACAACAACGAAAATTGCATCGCTCGACAGCATTGCAGCGATTGAAATAGCATAACAAAGGAGACTGAAACGATGAGCGAAATCATGTTGGACATCCGCAATTACACGAAGTCCTACGGAGGGGACAAAAAGGCAACAGACAACGTATCCATCCAGGTGGAGAGCGGAGACATTTATGGGTTCATCGGCCACAACGGTGCCGGCAAATCGACCACGATCCGTGCGGTCGTCGGCGTACTGGACTTCACCGAGGGCGAGATCCTCATCGACGGTCACTCCGTCAAGGATGACCCGATGGCCTGCAAAAAGGTCACCGCGTACATCCCGGACAACCCGGACCTCTACGACAACCTGACGGGGATCCAGTATCTAAACTTCATCGCCGATGTTTTCGGCATCAGCGCGACAGAGCGCGAGGAGAGGATCCGCGAGTACGCCAACGCCTTTGAGATCATGGATGCGTTGGGCGATCTGATCGGATCGTACTCCCACGGTATGAAACAAAAGGTAGCCATCATCTCGGCACTGATCCATAACCCAAAGCTTCTCGTGCTGGATGAGCCCTTCGTCGGACTCGATCCGAAGGCAACCTTTACTTTAAAAGAAATCATGCATAAAATGTGCGAGCAGGGCACGGCAATCTTTTTCTCCACGCACGTGCTCGACGTAGCAGAGAAGCTCTGCAACAAAGTATCGATTATCAAACACGGAAAGATCATCGCTTCCGGAACGATGGAAGAACTCACGGAAGGACATTCACTGGAAGAGGCATTTTTGGAGGCGGATCATGAAGAATAATTTCCTGTTATTAAAGGCGATGCTCCTGTCCACGAGCTCACGAAACACACGTAAATATACCACCGATAAAAAGAAAAAAAGAAAGTGCATCGGGTCGGCGATCGGAACCTCGATTTTACACCTGATTCTGATCGGCTACACGGTGCTGACCTGTGTGGGATTCGGCGTGATTGGTATCATTGATGCGGCACCGGGTATGTGCGCTCTGATCATCAGTGTCCTCGCTTTTTTCTTTACGATTTTTAAGACAAACGGATACCTGTTTAACTTCAAAGAATACGACATGCTGATGTCGCTCCCGTTTTCGCCCAGAGCGGTGGCCGGCTGTAAATTTTTATACATGTATACCAAAAGCCTGCCCTGGTATCTGAGCATCTCGATCGGAACGGCGATCGTGTACGGAATCTACGCCAAACCGTCGATCCTCGTGTATCCGATCTGGCTGATCCTGACCTTTTTTGTACCGATCATACCGACGCTGGTCGCGGCATTTTTCGGATTTATTATTACCCGCATCAGTGCCGGATTTAAAAAGAGACATATCATCCAAACGGTGCTGATGACGGTGCTGATTCTGGGACTCTTTTCGATGCGATTTTTTATCGAGGATCTCGCGAAAAATGACAAGCTGGAAGACGCGTTAAAAGTCACCTCCGATGTGGTCGGAGATGTGGTAAAAGCGTTTCCTCCGGCGGCCTGGTTTGCCGGCGCGATAAAGGATCTGAACATCCTCGACATTCTGCTTTTAGTCGGCATCACCTCGGCGTTATTTATCGTTGTTTTTCTCATCGTCGGACACTCGTATCGCAACATCAACTCCGCGTTGAAATCGCACGCGGCGGCGAGGAACTTCCGTCTGGGTGCGCAGAAATCACACAGCATCGTGCGTACGATCGCGTTTAAGGAGTACCGGCGTCTGGTCAGCTCCTCCAACTACATGGTGAACGGAGCGATGGGCGAGATCATCGCCGTGGTTTTCGGCGTGGCGACGATCTGCGTGGGCTTCGACCGCATCGTCAATATGGTTACGCGGAATGCGCCCTTCGATCATCAGATGATCTATCCGGCGATCCCGTTTATCATCCATTTCTTCATCGGGATGGTCGCGACGACGGCGATCTCACCGTCTCTGGAGGGTAAAAGCTACTGGATCGTACAGAGTCTCCCGATCGAAAAGAAGCAGTTGTATCAGGGAAAGATGCTCTTTAATATGTACCTGAGCGTGCCGTTTACATGCTTCTCCACCCTCCTCGTGTGCATCTCGGCGAAGGTGGCGATCGTGGATATCATCCTGTATCTCATCCTGGGCGTCCTGTTGTGCGCGTTCGCGACGACGTGGGGCTGTCTGTGCGGCGTGAAGCATATGAAACTCGACTGGGAAAATGAGCTCGATGTGATCAAGAGAGGGGCGGCGGTCTCAATCTATCTCTTGCCGAATATGTTTGGTGTGATGGGTATGGCTGCCCTGGCGGTATTCCTCGGGACAAAGCTCGACCATTACCTGCTGACGGGTATTTTTATCGCTGTTACGGCGCTGCTGGCGTGGCTGTGCTATTGGCGCGTGATGGTGTTTTCGAAAAAAAGCTTCTGATGGGTCAAAGGAGAAAACCGATGGCAACAAACTGGGTAGAATACGACCTGACAAACGAGACGATCGAGGAGATCTCGGGAAAGGTTCAGACGTATCTGAAAGATCTGAAGGAAGAGTCCCGGAATGTTCAGCGCAACCGCCTGATCATCGAGGAACTGCTGCTGCGGATCCGGGATGCGCATGAGTCACCGATCCGCATTCGCGTGATGCTGGGACGGCGGTACGGGCGGTATATTTTCCGCATCGCGTATCCGGGGGCGGCCTATGATCCCACCGATACCGACGAGGAAGAAAATGTCATCCTCGAGACGATGGGTGTGTCGCCGATGTGGGAGTACCGCAAGGGGACCAACACTGTTTCGCTCGTGGTATCCGGTCGGGCGAAGCGCGGGCGTGTATTTAAGATCCTGATTGCGATCTTTTTGGCCGGTCTTTTAGGATATCTGGGCCGGTTTATTCCGAAGGGAGTCATAACGACGCTCGATGACAGTATCGTGACACCGATGATGGATTGTTATCTCGGACTACTCTCGACCTTTGCCGGGATCATGATCGGATTGACGATCACCAGCGGCGTGCTGGGCGTCGGCGATTCGTCCGTGCTGTCGAAGCTCGGAAAAGTCGTGATGATACGGTTTGCGGTGAAGTTGGTGATAACCTCCATCCTGGCGATGGCGGTGACGTTTCCGCTTTTCGATCTGGTGATGGGGAACTCCGGAAGCGGGGGATCCTTCCAGATCGAGAACATCTCTCAGATGATTTTTGACATTGTCCCTGAGAATCTGATCGATCCATTTTTAAAAGGGAACTCGCTGCAGATCATCGTGATCGGTATTTTTGTCGGTGTCGGACTGATGGCGCTCGGCGAGAGAGCGGGCAAGGTCCGCAGTCTCGTGCTGGAGGGGACATCGCTGGCACAGTGGTTGACCTCCACGGTGTGCTCGCTGGTACCGGGATTTGTTTTCCTGGCGCTGCTGCATCAGATCTGGGGAGATCGGACGGGCGCACTGCTTTCCGTGTGGAGACCGCTGTTGATCATCATCGGCGTGTCGGTCGTACTGTCCGCGCTGTCGCTGCTGATCTCATCGGCACATCTGAAGTGCTCGCCGATCAAAGTGCTTAAAAAGGTTCTCCCGCCGTTTCTCATCGGGCTTACGACGGGGTCCAGTATGTCAGCGTTTACGCTGGGGATGGAGACCTGTCAGAAAAAGTTCGGCGTGGACGAGTCCTATGTGCGCTTTGCGTATCCGCTCGGAAATGTCATGTATATGGAGGGGACGGTCGCCTATCTGACCGTGATCTCGATGTACTTTGCCGAGAGTTATCATATCGAAATCAATCTGCTGTGGATGGTTACGGTGGTGCTCACGTCGACACTTCTCGCGATCGCGGTGCCGCCGATCCCGGGGGCTGCGCTGATGCTGTTTACGATCCTTTTTGCACAGCTCGGAATCCCGGTCGAGGCGCTGGCGGTAGCAGCTGCGATGGATATCGTGATGGACTTTTTGGATACCGGTGATAACCTGTTCCACCTGATTCTCGAGGTGGCGACGGGGGCTAAATCACTGAAACTGGTAGATAAAGAAGTACTGAGGAGGTAAAAAAATGGACGTATACAAAGAAGACTTTATCGAGTTTATGGTGGAGAGTGAGGTGCTGAAGTTCGGCGACTTTACGCTGAAGAGTGGCCGGAAGTCCCCGTTTTTTATGAACGCGGGCGCTTATGTGACCGGCGGCCAGCTGCGTCGTCTCGGTGAGTATTATGCACAGGCGATCCATGAACACTATGGGGATGATTTTGATGTGCTTTTCGGACCGGCGTATAAGGGAATCCCGCTCGGGGTGGCGACGACGATCGCGTACGATGCGCTGTATGGCAAGCAGATCCGTTATTGCTCAAACCGCAAGGAGGTCAAGGATCACGGAGATACGGGTATCCTGCTCGGCAGTGATCTGCGGGACGGTGACCGTGTCGTGATTATCGAGGATGTGACGACGTCGGGTAAATCGATCGAGGAGACCTTCCCGATCCTGAAGGCGCAGGCGGATGTGACGGTAGTCGGCCTGATCGTGTCGCTCAACCGTATGGAGCAGGGCAAGACCGGTGAGGGGACAGCGCTCGATGAGATCCGTCGGACGTATGGATTCCCGACGGCAGCGATCGTGTCGATGGCAGATGTGACGGAGCGTCTCTATAATAAAGAATGCCTGGGTCGCGTCGTGATCGATGATGAGCTGAAGAGCCGGATCGATGCGTACTATGAGCAGTATGGGGCGTGAGACGGAGGTAAGACTGTCTGTGTCTGAGGCCGGGCCGGGGTGACGGCGCCGGGGTGGCCGGAGTGATGATACCGGGGTCGGCAGGATAATATTTTTGAAAAAAATAACAAACGTGATACGTAGGAAAAAAACGTGTTACGTTTGTTTTTTTTGTCTGAATGGCATGATTTTGAATCAAATTGTGCAAGGTTACAGAAATTTGAGATTTTCCTTTGGGGGATTGTGCCAATTTACAAAAACGGACCTCGGTGGTATGATCGCAGATACACCGAAGACGGCAGGAGGGATGACGTTGAAAATGCTTTCTTTTATGCATGGAAACAGGCGGCGAATGGCCGTGATCCTGCTGATACTCTTGACGCTGCCTTTGCAGTTCTTTTCTGTAATCGTGTCCCCTCACAACCAAATATATGCAGCGTCGAGAGTCCAGGTGTATGATCGCAGCGAACTCAAGGAGGAGTTAAATAAAAACGGGCGGGCGGTGATCGAGGTTATGGAGACGATCACGGTGCGGGAGACGCTCCGGGTCCGGGGAACCAAGGTGCTCAAAGGACCCGGGGAGATCCGTCGGGCGGTCGCGGCAAACAGTGCCTTTGGCGGGAGCCTGCTGCGTGTGACCGGGGGAACGCTGACGCTGAAAAATATCACCCTCAACGGAAGGGGAGACGCCGCGGTGCTGAGTGGCAAACTGTACGGTTATCTGGTGCAGGTGGATGGCGGTCAGCTCCTGATCGGGAGCGGTACCGTATTAAAATCGAACTGCAATACGACCAGGCTGTCCGACGGAGGCGGTGCTGTGCGGATCGGATCCGGCGGTGTGGCAGTGCTGAGTGGCGGTACGATCACCGATAACGCATGTGTGACCGGCGGGGCCGGTGTGCGTGTGGACGGTGGCGGTGTCTTTTCGATGAAAAGCGGGGTGATCAAGAATAACAAGGTCGTCGCACGTGGCGCGGAGAATGGTTTTGACGGACGTGGCGGCGGGATCTATAACCGTGGAACCGTCGATCTGTATGGTGGTACGATCACCGGAAATCGTGTGTCGGAGTATCGGAAGGGTGCGAGACGGTACGGTGGTGTCGGCGGCGGGATCGCCAATGCCGGGAGCCTCCTGATCCAGGGTGTGTCGTTGCGCGGGAACAGCGGGACGCGAGGGCGGGATCTGGCACTGATTGCCGGCAATGCAGCCGCGAAGGGGCGGGTGAGTATCGGTGAGTGTTGGATCAAGTCGGGACGCCGGTTACAGGTCGGAGGCGGTTTTAAGGTCGGGTCGAAGATACGACTTGTACCGGAGAAGGAGAGAGAAGGTACGCAGCTGGTGGTGGGGCTCGGTGGTGGCAACTGGAAAACGTGGTTTACGTTCCCGGCGTCGGTGAGGACGTGTGGCCTCGAGCCGGTGATCCGCGATGGTGTGCTCCGGCTGCGCGAGAGGCGGGTGGCGCCCACGCCGACACCTGTGCCTGCGCCCACGGCGACCCGGGTGCCGGACGGGGGTGCCGGTGGTTCCGGTAGTGGCGACTCTGGTGGCAGCATTTCCGGTGGCAGCGGGAGTGCTGGTGGCAGCGGGGGCGCGTTGAGACCGGCGCAGACCGAGTCGCCGCGGGCGCATCCGACCTATCTGCCGGTAGAAAAGCCGGACCCGATGGCAGACTACTTTTTCAGTACAAGGACACCGATCGTTCAGCCTGCTGTTACTCCGGTACGGCCGATCGGTGTCCCGGGTGGTTGGGGCCCGGTTTGGATGCCCGGGGCGTCACAGGTGCCATCACCGGTGCCCACACAGTCAGCACCGGTTCACACGTGGGTGGCATCGACGCCGGCTCCGACACAGCCGGTGGCTACACCGACGCCTGCGCAGGTGAGGCCCTCCCGGACTCTTCCCTATTTCTATCTCTTTGCTCCGACGCGCCAGGCAGGCGCGCCGGCTGAGATAGCATTTCCGTCGACCTGGCAGTTTAGTGCGCAGGACATCCGCCGGATACGGGAGGAGCTGAAGGAGGGAGATGCTGCGGCGGATCCTGAAGCGTTTCTAAAACGAATCGAACCAAATAAACAAAAGAGTTAGAAAGAAGAGAGAATGTGGTGTGAGTGGCCGGCATGACAGCATGGATGGTCTGGCCGGGGATGACAGATGTGGATATGAAAGGCAAGGAAGGGAGAGCGGATATGGGAGAGTTTAAAGAGGAGTACCTGCTCAGCAGGCAGGAATACGGAACACTGTTTCCGTACGTGATGAAGGAGGAGGTGCACCAGCTGTTCTGGAATGGCAGGAGTCTGTGGGTCGAGGACAGTGGGCAGGGCCGGTATGTGGCGAAGGACCGATTAAGCGACGGATTTGTGAAGCGGTTTGCTCTGCTGATGAGCAATAAATGTGGGTGCTCGTTTAACCTGTCGCACCCGGTGTTTGAGTGGGAGAATGCCGTCTTTTATCTGCAGATGCTCCACGAGAGTGTGGCGGGCTCCGGGACGACCCTGCTCCTCCGTAAAAAGGAGCACCCCCGGCGTCCGGATGCCAAAAGTCTTGTAGAGAGCGGCTTCTGCGATGAGGCGACGATCACCCTGCTCAAAGAAACCATACGGGAGGAGAGTTCCTTTTTACTGTATGGTAATGCACACAGCGGCAAACTCGATCTGCTCCGTTTTATCACGCGCTACATCCCACCGGAGAGTCGGATCGTGACGGTGGAGGGCGAGGAGCCGCTGCAGATCGCGGTGCTCAATCCGGATAAGGATGTGACGGAGCTGACGATCACCAAAGGGCATGTGCGCGGGCACCTGCGCGAGATGTGTCGTGGGATCGATCCGCGCTGGCTGTTGGGCAATCCCGGTGAGGGCACGGTGGTCTGCGAGATGGTCGAGGTGATGGATCAGCAGTCGGTAAACGGCGGTCTCTGTGTCACGGCGGGGACGGCGGAGGATGTCGTTGAGACACTGTTTCCATGGGAAGAGGAGAGAAAGACCGGGCGGATCCGGCACACACTGCAGCGGGTGTTTCCGCTGTGGATCGGCGTCGATGATAAGGGGATCAGCAGCATCGAGAGGTACGAGAAGGGGCGCGTCAAAACCCTGTACAAGAGGGACGAAGCATGAGGGCAGAAGAGGAAAAACACCTGTATACGGAGCAGATGATCCAGGCGTATCTCTGGCATGGTAAGCTCTGCCCGGCACTCGATGAATGCCGGATGGTCCTGCCGCGTGACGGTGGCTTCTATGAGCGTGTCGACGCGGCGTATCATATGCTGATGACTGGCGAGGGTGTGACCGGGGAGGACCCGGTGAGAGAGGTGCTCGACGCGATCGAGCAGGGCGACCCGTACCTCGCCATCCTGCACCGGGTGGTGGCTCACGCCGAGCGCACCGGTCAGCCCTGCGACGCCGCGCTCCGAATGCTGACCGAAAGGTGTGCCAGAGCAGGCGCGGGCAGCAGCGCAGACAGACAGCGCAGAGTGACCGCACGCACCACACACACTAAGCATGCCGGGGCCAGACGTGCCGACGCGTCCGGACGGAGTGGTGCGGCTATACACACAGGAAAGAAGAAGTCAAAATCTGTGAATGAATATGTGGAGGAATTGGACATCTTTCTCACGGCACTACCCGTCCTTACCCGCGCGATGGGCGTTGAGGAGGCTCTGGCGGAGGTGCAGGGCATCGTACACGGTGAACTGCGGAAGGAGGTCCGGGAACTGAGAAGCCGCCTGGCCTCCGGCGAGGACACGCGGACGCTGTGTCAGGAGTTCTTATCCGAGCTCGGACTGCCGGAGATCACGTCCTGTATGCTGGCCTGCTTTGAGCGCGGGGGTGAAGGAGCGGTGCGTCCGGTGACGGTTGCGGCAGCGGAGCATCGACCGAAAAAGGGAAAATGGAAGAAGGGAATAGTCGCGGCACTGTGTGTCGCGGTGGTAGGAGTTATGGCAGTAGGAGTGATCGCCGCCCCGCAGGGACAGGCAGAAACAAAAGAAAACAGGCTGCGACGTGCCTTGTCACAGGCCCTGGTCGCAACCGTCGGTGAGATGCCGGGAGTGAAAAACTCTAACCAGCTTTTGGCCGGCTTTATGCAGCAGATGTTAAAACAGGTCGATGATGACATCGACCTGACCGTAAAAATCTGTGATATGGATATCCGCGAACAAACCCTGGAGGTCGAAGCGGTGGGGGAGTACGACTCCGTTCCCGGTGGCCGTCGGAGCATCCGAGTAAGGAGGAAACTAAACTTCTAGGCGATCGTCACAGCTACCGGCCGACCGACAGCGTCACTCCTTGTCTGAGCCGGCCACAGCCGACTCACCTGACGCCTCTGTCTCGGCCTCATCCTCATCAGGCTCTGGCTTCACTTCAATCTGGAGCTTCTCGATGCGGTTGCCGTCCACGCGGATGACCTTGTAGATAGCGCCCTCTTCCTCTGCCTGCTCACCCTCCTCGGGGATGTGCTCGAGGAGCCCAATCACATGACCGGCGATCGAGTCATAATCCTCCGACTCGATATGCAGACCGAGAGAATCGTTGATATCATCCAACGGCGTCGAACCGAGCACCTCATAGAGATTCTCGTCGATCGTCTGGATATCGTCCTCCTCATCCTCGTCGTACTCGTCACGCAGCTCGCCGACGATCTCCTCGAGGAGATCCTCGATGGTGATCAATCCGGCCAGAGCCCCGTACTCATCGAGAACGATGGTCATCGGGACAGATTCTTTTTGCATCTCGAGGAAAAGCTCGGAGACATTTTTATACTCATAGGTAAAGTGTGCCTCGCGGATGAGAGCGTGGATATCGAAGTTCTCACGTCCCGCCTCAAACATAAAATCTTTCAGGTTGATGATACCGATGATATTGTCGATCGTATCATCGTAGATCGGCATACGCGCGTACTTCGAATCGGTGAATTCTTTTAACAATTCATCATACGAAATATGCGACTCGACCATCACGATATCCATACGCGGGATCATGACATCCTTAACCAGAGAATCACCGAAATCAACAATGTTGGTGATCATCTGATGCTCCTCGGTCTCGATGACGCCCTCCTCATGGCTGACGTCCACGATGGTACGCAGCTCATCCTCGGTGATGGTATCGGCCTTGCCGGACCAATCCACGCCGA
This sequence comes from Eubacterium sp., assembly GCA_036343395.1. Lineage (GTDB taxonomy): Bacteria > Bacillota > Clostridia > Lachnospirales > Lachnospiraceae > Eubacterium_F. The sequence continues at coordinate 15,901 of JAZASH010000024.1, forward strand.
AAATCTTGAGGATCAGGCGCGAGATCTGATTCACGATAAAGATGAGAGGAGTCAAAAGAACCGTAAAGAAACGTATCACTCGCGCATAGCGGAGCGATATCTTCTCTGACTTTTTAGCAGCTAATTGCTTTGGTGTGATCTCACCAAAGATAAGGATCAAAAAGGTCAAAACACCGGTTGCAATACCGATACCGAGACCTGTATTCTCACCTAATCCGAGATTATTACAGATACGGATTGCGAGGGAAGTGGTCAGCGCCGATGCCGTCAGATTCACGATATTGTTGCAAATCAGGATCGCGCTAAGTACCTTCGACTGGTTCTCCAACAGCGCCCACACGCGAGCCGCCGCCTTGTTCCCGTCCTCCATGAGAGTACGGATACGCATCTTATTCACAGCGGTAATCGCCGTCTCCGAACAAGAAAAGAACGCAGAAAGAACAAGCAATACGACAAGGATAATTATCTCTATCGCGTCACCCGGAACCACTGCCATCACACTCCTTCGTTAATAGAATGATACTATTTTATCGAAAAATATATCAGATGTCAAGAAAAATCAAGCCAGCGCCTGACGTTTTCTCGCCATCTCATCGCTATCCAGATACTCATCATACGTCGTCACCTTATCGATCATACCGTTCGGTGTAAACTCGATAATACGGTTCGCGATCGTCTGGATAAACTGGTGATCCTGCGACGTAAACAGCACGACACCCGGAAACTTGATCAACCCGTTATTCAGCGAGGTGATCGACTCCATATCCAGGTGGTTGGTCGGCTCATCCATCAGGAGGATGTTCGATCCGAGCATCATCATTTTTGACAACATAACACGTACCTTCTCACCACCGGAGAGGACATTGACCTTTTTCAGACCATCATCGCCCTTAAACAGCATACGTCCGAGGAAACCACGCACATAGGTCGCATCCTTTTCCGGGGAATACGGCATCAGCCAATCAACGATGGTATCGTTGGAGTCAAAATACGCGGTGTTATCCTTCGGGAAGTACGACTGTGAGGTCGTGATGCCCCATTTATAATCCCCCGCATCCGGCTCCATCTCGCCCGAGAGGATCTGGAACAGGGTGGTTGCAGCGATCCCGTAGGATCCGACAAAAGCGATCTTATCATCATGACCGACCGTAAAGGACACATTGTCGAGGACCTTCTCGCCGTCGATCGTCTTGGTCAGTCCCTCGACCGTCAGGACCTCGTTACCGATCTCGCGATCCGGCTTGAAGTCGATATACGGATACTTACGGCTTGACGGACGCAGCGTCTCGAGCTCGATCTTCTCGAGCGCACGCTTACGTGAGGTTGCCTGCTTGGACTTGGAAGCGTTGGCGGAGAAGCGCTGGATGAACTCCTGCAACTCCTTGATCTTTTCCTCTTTCTTTTTGTTGGCTTCCTTCATCTGCTTGATCATCAGCTGGGATGACTCATACCAGAAGTCGTAGTTGCCGGCATAGATCTGCATCTTTCCGTAGTCGAGATCGACGGTGTGAGTGCAGACTTTATTCAGGAAATAACGGTCGTGGGAAACCACGATGATCGTATTTTCAAAATCGATCAGGAACTCCTCCAGCCAGCGGATCGAGTCGAGATCCAGGTGGTTGGTCGGCTCGTCGAGCAGAAGGATATCCGGGTTACCGAAGAGCGCACGAGCTAAGAGGACCTTGACCTTGTCCGTATCCGGCAGCTCGCTGACGGTCTTATCATGAAAAGCGGTATCGATCCCGAGACCGTTTAAGAGAGTGGCAGCATCCGCCTCTGCTTCCCAGCCGTTCATCGCAGCGAAATCTGCCTCCAGCTCACTGGCGCGGATACCGTCCTCATCGGAGAAATCCGGCTTAGCATAGATCGCGTCCTTTTCCTTCATGATATCGTACAGACGCTGGTTACCGGCGATGACGGTATCGAGCACGACCTGATCGTCGTACTTAAAGTGATCCTGCTCGAGCACGGACAGACGCTCGCCGGCGCCGATGGAGATATCACCGGTGGTCGGATCGAGCTCTCCGGACAGGATTTTTAAAAATGTCGACTTGCCGGCACCGTTGGCACCGATAATACCGTAGCAGTTACCCTCGGTAAACTTTATATTCACCTCTTCAAAAAGCGCTTTTTTACCGAAACGAAGAGAGATATTGCTTGCCTGGATCATAGTTTCCTCCTTAAAAATGAATTACAATTACATTACTATAGAAATGCTTCACCTTGATACTTTACCGAAAAATAAGGAATTTTGCAAGCATTTTTGAAAAAAAATGCAATTTTTTTCAAAATAAAATTGAATTACTATAAAAAAGTAAAAAAATAGGTTGTATAATCCCACTTTTTTGGTGTATAATGGATTAAAACGTTTACGAATACACATTACGGAGGTGGGATTTGGACGAAATCAGGACGACTACGGCGGAGAAGATTGTTACGGAGGTACGCAGGATGGCGCATCTGAAGACGATGGGCCTGACGATCCTCGACGATCACTGTATCTGTATCAATCTGTGGCGGCCGGGCGCAACCGGATTGCGTATGAATCTGTATAAGGGAAATCGGGTGATCCAGCGGATAGCGATTCCTTCGATGAAGGAAGAGGGCATGGATGACTTTTTTTCCGCACGTCTGTATGGAGCCAACCTCGTCCAGAGGATGGACGAGTTATCCTATGATTTTGTATCGGATGGGGAGCACTTCGTCGAGTCGACGGCAGAGGTGATCGCCGGCAGGGAGACCTTCGGGAAGCACGGACGACTCCGCGCACGCATCTCCAACCCGGAGTTTAGCTGGGAGGGTGAGCGTCGTCAGACGATCGCGCCGGAGGATATGGTGATCTATGAGGCGCATGTCCGCGGCTTTACGAAGCACAGAAGCTCCGGCGTCGCACATCCGGGGACCTTTGACGGGATGCGGGAGAAGATCCCTTATCTCAAAAAGCTCGGTGTGAACACGATCTTTTTACTCCCGGTCTACGACTACGATGAGCTGGCGATCCGCGAGGTGCCGACCGGAGAGAAGCGGATCAACTACTGGGGCTATACGAAAGAAGCTTTTTATATGGCGCCGAAGGCGTCCTACAGCTCGGATCCCGCACATCCGGATCGCGAGTTTAAGATCCTGGTCAGAGAGTTACATAAAGCCGGGATGAATGTCATCATGGACATGTTTTTCTCGGAGCAGAGCCCGGCGTATGTCCTGGAGTGTCTGCGCCACTATGCGACCTATTATCATATCGACGGCTTCCGTGTGATCTCGGATCTCTTTAACTCCCAGATCGTCCGTGAGGATCCGATCCTGAGTCATGTGAGATTCTTTGGTTACTCCTGGGAGGATCATCCGCAGGATGCTAAAAATCCCATGCTCTTCGAGATGAATGATGGTTATAAAGAGATCGCCCGTCGCTTCGTCAAGAGCGATGAGGGGCAGGTGGACAGCTTCTACCGCGGCTTCCGCGCGGAGAGAAACGGCGTCGTCAAGGTGAACTACATCACCGCGCACGACGGCTTCACCCTGCGCGATCTGATCTCATACGATATCAAGCACAACGAGGCCAACGGCGAGAAGAACCGTGACGGCACGGACTATAACTACAGCTGGAACTGCGGTGCCGAGGGCCCGACCCGCCGCAAGGGCGTCCAGAAGATGCGTATCAAGCAGGAGAAAAATATCCTCGTGATGCTGCTTTTGGGACTGCCGGTGCCGATGCTCCTCATGGGAGATGAGTTCGGTAACACACAAAAAGGAAATAACAACGCCTACTGCCTGGACAACGCCACCACCTGGCTTGACTGGGGACTTTTAGAAAAAAATACCGAGACCTTTAACTGCGTCCGTTTCCTGTTAAAGCTGCGAAAAGAGCTTCCGATCTATCACAGAAAGGATAATTACTCCGGCTTTGATCACAGGGGACTCGGCGCACCGGATATCTCGAACCACAGCAAGGAACCATGGAATAATAACTATCCGTATTATTGCCGTGAACTGGGTGTCCTTTTCTACGGACCGTACCTGGAGAAAAAGGGCGGAATGAGTTATTATTTCGCTTTCAATATGCACTGGGAGGCACACGATTTTTATCTGCCGGATATCACGAAGGCCCGCAAGTGGGAGATCCTTTTGGATACCGCGGCAATCTCTCGCAAGACCGAGGGACTGAATGAAGACCGTACGGCCTTTCGCATGGAGCCGCGCTCGGTGGTCCTGCTGGCATGTCCGGAGGATAAGCCGGTGAGAAAGAAGAAAGGAAAGACGGATGATCGCTCTACAGATCGAAAACAGAAACGAGTTTCTAAAACTACTACTCGAGGAAAATGAATTTGATTCTTTTCAGGTCGGGAAGTGTGAAGTGACGACGTTTGTCACGTTTTCGACAGACGGCCGACGCCAGTCTGTCGAGGACGAGGAGGACGAGACGGAGCACTCGGAGAGGGTTCTGTGGTCCGAGTTGAAAAAGACCGTGTTTGAGATGATCCGGTCATCACCGGTACGCGGGAGTCTGAAACTCGACCTGTTTCGTTATCTGTCGCGGGATATGGGATCGATCCGGATCGATTATAAGGACGGTGTCTTTTCGATGACAACCGGCTATATGCAAAAGGAGTTTTCCCTCGATAAGAGAGGATCCGAGGACTGGGATGACAAGTGCATGCAGCAGCTCAGTCGCAACGGTATCCGGATGACGGTGTTATAAATCGGCAAGTAAATAATTAATACATGCAAAAAGGGATCCCAAAGGATCCCTTTTTTTATGTGTGCAGAGCACGATTATTTGCAGCTTCGAATGGGACTTGAACCCACGACCTACGCATTACGAGTGCGTCGCTCTACCGACTGAGCTATCGAAGCACTGAAAGTTATATTACCATATGCTTTCAGGATTTGCAAGTACTTTTTTGGTTATTTGCTTATTTTGTCAGCTCCAGCATGATCTCGTTGGAACGCTTGATAAACTCGGTCATTTTTTCCGGAGCGAGCGGCTGATGAGCGATCAGTGCCAGGTCATACAGCTGCTTGCAGAACATCGGTGTACGGTCGCCCTTTTTGTTCTCCATCACGTATTTTACGAGCGCGTTGTTGGCGTTCAGTACGAGGGTCTGACCCATCGTGCCCATGCCCATGTCGAGCCCCATGCCGTTGACGGAGTACATCTTCATCATATCCTGCATACGACGGGTCTCCTCGGACAGTGTGATCACGGAGGACACCTCTTCATTTTTCAGCTTTTCAACCTTGATCTCGAGCTTATCATCACCAATTGTGTCGCGGAAGAGTGCGGTTAACTCCTCCTGCTCTTTGGACAGGTCTTCGCCGTCGCTGTCCTCGGTCATCGACTCGGTCAGGTCGGCATCGATACGCTGGAAGCGCACGCCATCCTCATCGCGTGTCTCAAGGGATGAGATAAACGGCTGGTCGATCGTATCCGGCAGGACGACAGCGTTCATCCCCTGCTCGCGGAAAAGGTTGACATACTGGCTCTGCTGCTGGAGATCCGTAACATAGTAAACGGTTTTCTTCGGCTTCTCCGGTTCTTTATCCGCCTCGTCCTCATCGGAACCGTCGACCGGATTTCCGTCCGCATCGACAACCTCCGGTGCCTCCTCATCGGCTGGCTCCTCAGCCTTATCCGGCTCGACATTCTCGAGGTACTCGGAGAGGGTAGAATACTTCTCATCCAGATCCTTGAAAAGGACATACTCGCGGATCTTCTCGCGGAACTTCTCATCCTTCAGGCAACCGAACTTGATAAAGGGCGAGATGTCGTCCCAGTATTTTTCATAATTCTCACGGTCGGTCTTGCACATACCGGAGAGCTTGTCGGCAACCTTTTTGGTGATGTAATCGGAGATCTTTTTCACGAAGCCGTCGTTCTGCAGCGCGGAACGGCTGACGTTCAGCGGCAGATCCGGACAGTCGATCACACCCTTTAAGAGCAGTAAAAACTCAGGGATTACTTCTTTAATATTATCCGCAATAAAAACCTGGTTGTTGTAAAGCTTGATCGTGCCCTCGAGGTTCTCATACTCGATGTTTACCTTCGGGAAGTAGAGGATACCCTTGAGGTTAAAAGGATAGTCCATGTTCAGATGGATCCAGAACAAAGGCTCCTTGTAGTCGTTAAATACCTTGCGATAGAAGGTTTTGTAATCCTCGTCGGTGCACTCGTTGGGGTGCTTTGCCCAAAGCGGCTGGGTGTCGCTGATCGATACCTCGCGCTTGATGATCTTAGCTTTCTTGACCATCTTTTTCTCAGGCTCTTTTTCCTCCTCGCCATCCTCATCAGACTTCGGCGGAGCGTAGGACTTCTCCTCCTCCTCGAACTCCTCGACAACCTCGTCGGTCTCCAGGACGTCCTCGGCGTTGATCGTCTGGTACTCCGGCTCGGCGTTCTCTTTTTTCAGATAAATCTCGTACGGCATGAAGGAGCAGTATTTCTCCAGGATCTCGCGCACGCGATACTCGTTGGCAAACTCATAGCTGTCCTCGTTTAAGTGGAGGATGATCTGGGTACCAACCTCCGTTTTATCGCTCTCGGACAACTCGAAGGTCAGACCGCCGTCGCTCTCCCAGTGGACAGCCTCGCTCCCTTCTTTATAAGAAAGGGTATGGATCTCGGCGAAGTCCGCTACCATAAATACGGAGTAGAAGCCGAGACCGAAATGACCGATGATCTGCTCGTCGTTGGCCTTGTCTTTGTATTTTTCCAAGAAGTCAGCAGCGCCGGAAAAGGCGATCTGATTGATGTATTCTTTGACCTCATCGACCGTCATACCGAGTCCGTTATCGGTGAAGGTGATGGTTTTATCCTCCGGGCTCACCTCGACATCGATCCGCGGCTTGTAGTCGTCGGCCAGCTTGGCCTCGCCGATCATCTCGAGTTTTTTGAGCTTGGTGATCGCGTCGGACGCGTTGGAGACTACCTCACGGATAAAAATGTCGTGATCGGAGTAGAGCCATTTTTTGATAATCGGAAAAATGTTCTCAGAGTTTATGGCAAGATTGCCCTGTTCGTTCGTCATGTTATTACCTCCCGTATCGACAGTCGTGCTGTCATTTTTCTTTTGGACATGTTCTATGATACCCCTTGCGACGATCAATGTCAAGAACTTTTTAGCACTCAAAACAAAAGAGTGCTAACAGAGGTGAGAATCTACCATAATAGAAAAAGAAAAAAAGACTTGACGGAATACGAGTTATGGGTTAGAATATCCTTGATTTAGTAATTGAACATCAGCGTTGCCACTTTATGTATGAAGGGGCGGCGCGCAATATACGAAGCCGCGTGACGGTTTCGACAGAAAAGGAGAGAAAATCATGTTAGAAAAAATGCAGGAACTTATCGCTGACCAGTTGAGTGTTGATGCAGACAGCATCACAGAGGCTTCCAACTTTAAAGATGACCTCGGTGCAGATTCACTCGATCTCTATGAGCTGATCATGGCTCTGGAGGAGGAGTACGATGTTGAGATCCCGACAGATGATCTGGAGAACATCGCAACCGTTGGTGATGTTATCAACTTCCTGAAAGATAAGGGTATCGAGGGTTGATCGATCGAGAATAAGTAAACGTGACACCAAGCCGGGAGTGGTAGCTTCGGGCTTGGTGTTTATTTATGGTTATGGATATTTACGGAGGGAACTATGGGTAAGATTGCTTTTGTTTTTCCCGGGCAGGGCGCGCAGGCGGTCGGCATGGGCAAGGATGTATATGAAAAATCTACGCTTGCCAGAGAGATGTTTGATCAGGCGAGTGAGGCCGTGGGACTGGATCTGAAGGCTCTTTGCTTCGAGGAAAACGAGGATATCAATATCACGGAGTTTACGCAGGTGTGCCTGCTGACGACGAGCGTGGCTCTGTTAAAGGAGATCGAGGCGCGCGGCGGTAAGGCAGATGTCGCCGGGGGACTCAGTCTCGGAGAGTATTGTGCACTCGTGGCGAACGGCGCGATGGATGCGATCGATGCCGCGAAGGTGGTTCGCAAGCGCGGGATCTATATGCAGGAGGAGGTGCCTGCCGGCGAGGGCGGTATGGCAGCGATCCTCGGGATGGACGGCGATCAGATCGAGAAAGTGATCGCAGATTTCGACCAGGTACAGATTGCGAATTATAACTGTCCGGGTCAGATCGTGATCTCCGGCGAGACGGAGAACGTGAAGAAGGCAGCGGATGCGCTGAAGGAGGCCGGAGCGAAGAGGACGGTGCTGCTGAATGTCAGTGGGCCTTTCCACTCGGAGCTGCTGGCTGGCGCCGGCGATAAGCTGGATAAGGTGCTGGAGGATGTCGCGATCTCACCGATGAAGTTCCCGTATGTAGCGAATGTGACCGGTGGATATGTGACCGATGAGAAGGAGATCCGACCGCTTTTGGTACGGCAGTTGTCGAATTCGGTGCGCTGGCAGCAGTGCGTCGAGGCGATGGTGGCCGATGGAGTGGATACGTTTTATGAGATCGGCCCGGGAAAGACGCTGGCCGGCTTTAATAAAAAGATCGCCAAGGCGATCGATCGCGAGTTGACGACGATCCAGATCGCTACCATGGAAGATATCGAAAACAATTTTAACTAAGGAGTGTTAGTATGGGGATACTTGATGAAAAAGTAGCTGTCGTAACCGGCGCGAGCCGGGGGATCGGCGCGGCGATCGCAAAAGCAATGGGACGTGAAGGCGCTTTTGTGGTTGTGAATTATAACGGGTCGCAGGAGAAGGCTGAGGCGGTGGTCGATGAGATCAAAGCGGCCGGCGGCGATGCGGTAGCGATCCAATGTGACGTCGGTGATATGGCGGCGGCCGAGGCATTTTTCAAGGAGGTTGTCAAGGAGTACGGCGGCGTGGATATCCTGGTGAACAATGCCGGGATCAATCGCGATGGTCTGCTGATGGGTATGAAGGAGGCGGATTTCGACGATGTGATCCGCACGAACCTGAAGGGTGCCTTTAACGGATGCAAGTGCGTGAGCCGTCCGATGATGAAAAAGAAGAGCGGACGGATCATCAATATGGCGTCGGTGGCCGGCGTGATCGGTAATGCCGGACAGGCGAACTATGCGGCGTCCAAGGCCGGTGTGATCGGTCTGACGAAGTCGGTGGCGAGAGAGCTGAGCTCGCGCGGGATCACAGTGAATGCGATCGCGCCGGGATTTATCAAAACGGATATGACCGATGCGCTGCCGGATGCGGTGAAGGAGGAGTCGTTGAAGATGATCCCTCTGGGACGGTTCGGCGAGGTCGAGGATATCGCGGAGATGGCGGTGTATCTCGCGTCGGATAAAGGAAGATATATCACCGGACAGGTGATCTGTGTGGACGGTGGCGTGGCCATCTGATGGTCCGGGCATGGAAGTTTGTGTTCACACCGTAAGTATGAAAGGAGATAACAATGCGTAGAGTAATAGTAACGGGTATGGGGGCGATCACCCCGATCGGAAATGATGTGGAGACTTTTTGGGCAAACGCCAAGAAGGGTATGTGCGGGATCGGACCGATCACCAAGCTGGATGTGACCGATTATAAGGCAAAGATGGCCGGCGAGGTGAAGGATTTTGAGATGCCGGAGTGCGTCGATAAGAAGGCCGCAAGACGTATGGAGGATTTCTCTAAATACGCCGTGGCAGCTGCTGTCGAGGCGATGGCGGATGCCGGGATCGATATGGAGAAGGAGGACCCGTACCGCGTCGGTGTCTGTGTCGGATCCGGTGTCGGTTCCCTCCAGAATATCACCCGCAACTATATGCGTTTAAAGGAAAAAGGACCGAACCGCGTGGAGCCGCTGATGATCCCGGGACTGATCTCGAACATCGCAGCCGGTAACATCGCGATCCAGTTTGGTCTTAAGGGTAAAAATATCAACGTGGTGACTGCCTGTGCGACCGGTAACCACAACATCGGTGAGGGCCTGCGCTCGATCAAGTACGGCGAGGCAGATGTGATCGTCGCCGGTGGTGGTGAGAATACGATCTGTGATATCGGTCTGGCCGGTTTCCTCGGACTGAACGCGCTGTCGACCTCAGAGGATCCGAAGCATGCATCGAGACCTTTTGATGTAGATCGTGATGGTTTCGTCATGGCAGAGGGTGCCGGTATCCTCATCCTCGAAGAGCTGGAGCATGCCAAGGCACGCGGCGCTAAGATTTATGCGGAGCTCGTCGGATACGGAGCGACCTCCGATGCGTATCATGTAACAGCACCGGCAGAGGACGGCTCGGGTGCTGCTAAGGCAATGGAGTTTGCGATGAAGGATGCCGGTGTGAAGCCGGAGGATGTAGATTATATCAATGCGCATGGAACGAGCACACATATGAACGATCTTTTTGAGACACGTGCGATCCGCCTGGCGCTCGGCGCGGCAGCGGATCAGGTGAAGGTCAACTCGACCAAGTCTCTGGTCGGCCATATGCTGGGCGCGGCCGGCGGTGTCGAGGCGATCGCCTGCATCAAGTCGATCCAGGATGGCTTCATCCATGTGACGGCCGGGCTCGAGAACAAGGATCCGGAGTGCGATCTGGATGTCGTGATGGGTCAGGGGATCGAGCAGGAGGTCAATGTCGTGATCAGCAATTCGCTTGGTTTCGGCGGCCACAATGCTTCATTAGTGTTTAAGAGGTATCAATAAGACAACCGAAATCCGTATGTAGTTTTCGTTCGGGGCACGCTTGCGTAAGTCCCCTCGCGAAAACCACATATCGGATTTCTGCATATACTGAAGGAGGTAATTAAACATGCTAATGAATCAGGAACAGATTAAGGAGATGATTCCGCATCGTGATCCGTTTTTATTAGTGGATGAGATCGAGTCACTTGAGCCTGGAGTGAGCGCAGTTGGTTATAAAAATGTGACCGGCGAGGAGGGCTTTTTCCGCGGACATTTTCCGGAGTATCCGGTGATGCCGGGTGTACTGATCATCGAGGCGCTGGCGCAGGTTGGTGCTGTGTCGGTGCTCGCGATGGAGGAGAATAAAGGCAAGCTGGCATTTTTCGGTGGGATTGATAAGGCGAAGTTCCGTCGGCAGGTGGTGCCGGGCGATCGGCTGAAGCTCGAGGTCGAGATTATTAAGTGCAAGGGACCGATGGGG
>JAZASH010000025.1:0-26563 GCA_036343395.1 Eubacterium sp.
AGAAGATAGAGGAGCGAGCCTGCGTATGACGGTAGTTCTATCTATATTGAAATGGATCGGAATTGTGCTGGGATGGTTCTTATTGGGACTCCTGGCGCTGGCTTTGCTTATCCTTTTGGTAGTACTTTTTGTGCCGTTTCGATATCGGGCGTCCGTCGCGACCGACGAGACAGGCGAGAAAAAGGTTCTGTATGGCTTCGGGGTCAGCTGGATCGCGCACGCGATCAGCGTGAAGAAGGCGTTGGATTCGGATAAGATCGTGATCCGCGTGCTCGGCATCCCGGTCAAGAAGCTCGGAGGCGCGGAGGCCGCCGAGCCGGATGAGGATGTCTGGGACGAGGAGCTATACGACGAGGATGACGATGAGGATGTGGAGACGGCCCATGCGGAGGACACAGCAGGGGGTGGTGTGGATGCTGCCCATGCGGAGGCCACAGATGGCAATGATGTGGAGACGGCCCACGTGGAGACCGCAGCGGAGGATGGCGCGGATGATGCGCGTGTCTCGGCAGCAAATGTGTCCGGATCGACCGATGATATGTCGGAGACAGTGATAGAAGAATTTGAGGATTTTTCAGAAGAAGAGAATAAGAAAGCGAAGAAGGATAGAAAAAAACGGAAGACAGATGTAGAAAGCCAGACGATCGAGACGGAAGAGAAAGAGCATCTGTCACCGCCCGCGCGGCTGGCTAAGGCGGTGCGTGATAAGATCGAGGGGATCAAAAAGAAGATTCGCGATACTTTTAAGAAATTTCACTTTATTTTTTACAAATTATCTAGTATAATAGATTTTGTGAAAGATCGGGCGTCGAGACAGACGGTCAAAAAGCTGATCAAGGAGCTGATCGCAGCGATCCGCTACGTCGGGCCGAAAAAGATCAGCGGCACGCTGGAGTTTGGCACCGGGGATCCCGGTAGCACGGGGATGATCCTCAGCGGCGTGAGTCTGTGTAAGCTTGCTTATAAAAAGGATGTTTCGATCCGACCGAACTTCGAGGAGAAATGTCTCTCCGGTGACTGCACCGTGAAGGGACGGGTTCGCGTAGTATACTTTGTCCGCATGGGACTGAGGATATGGTTTAATAAGGATGTGCATCATCTGTGGCGGCGATACCGCCGGATGAAAAAGGATTTCAAAAAGCAGGAGAGTGCTCTCGGCTTAGATTCATAGGAGGATTGATCAATGGCAGAAAACAAATTTGGAGAAACGATGGAGTCTCTTTTTAAAGGGATGGACACCTTTATCTCATCCAAGACGGTAGTCGGTGATGCGGTGAAGTTTGACGATGGAACGATCGTGCTTCCGCTCGTCGATGTCAGCTTCGGCGTGGCTGCAGGCGCGTTTGCAAATGACGGCGACAAGAAGAACAACGGAGGCGGCGGTATGGGCGGAAAGATCCAGCCGAGTGCCGTACTCGTGATCAAGGATGGTTCCTCAAAGCTCGTCAATGTCAAGAACCAGAGCGGCATGACCAAGATCCTGGATATGGTTCCGGATTTCGTCGACAAGTTCGCCGGTGGCGGTGATGACGATGAGGCCGACAAGAAGAGCAAGAAGAAAAAGAAAAAGGACAAGAAGGCAGACGAGCCGGTCGTAGAGGAGTTGTCCGACGGCGACGTCGTCGTACACGACGCGTGATCGGCTGTTTGAAACAAAAAGCCGGCGTTCCCGGTGCGTGAAACGGCGTTTTGGAGCGCGTAAAACCGTTATTTCCGAAAAAAGTTACGATTTTTAAAAAAAATGCTTGCATTTCCGATGAATCTTTGGTAAAATAACGTCGTTTATGTGATTTATGTAAGGAGGTGCAGTCATGGCTAAATGTGCGATCTGTGGAAAGGGCGTTCATTTCGGTAACGCAGTCAGCCACTCACACAGACGGAGTAATAAGATTTGGAAGTCCAATCTGAAGTCCGTGCGCGTGAAGACGAATGGTGGTTCTAAGAAAATGTATGTATGTACATCGTGCCTCCGTTCCGGTAAAGTAGAAAGAGCCTAGAAATCATACGGATGCAAAGCATCCTATGTGCTCGAAAGAATGCGAGGCATTCTTTCTACCCGTGATATATCAAGTGGTGGTCATACGGCCACCACTTTTTTTGTTTCGATGCTTGCCTTTTTTAAGGAAATGTGGTAGTCTATTGTCGTGAGCGAATGTGTCGCTCGCGGACATTTTTGATAATCCACCTCGGGATGAGGTATGAAATGGAGGACTCCGATATGAAGGGACAGATGGATACGGAATTGGGTACTATCGTGATTGATGAAGACGTGCTTGGTAAGTATGCCGGTTCGGCAGCTGTAGGGTGCTTCGGCGTGGTCGGTATGGCCTCGGTCAATATGAAGGACGGTATCGTTAAACTCCTGAAGCGCGACAATCTCCGTCACGGTGTAAACATCACGATGGTCGATGGAAAGCTTCGTGTGGAGCTGCATATCATCGTGGCTTTCGGTGTCAGCATCCTGGCTGTAGCTGAGAATCTGGTCGATACGGTACGCTACAACCTCGAGGAGTTTACCGGATTGGATGTCGGCAAGATCATAGTTTGTGTAGAGGGCGTGCGTGTAGTAGACTGACATATGATCTGTTTGAAATAGATCCGATAGATTTCTGAATCAAGGAGGAAAATAATGCTGATCCAGACGATAGACGCTTCTGTGATCCGCCGCTGTTTTCTGGCGGGCGCGAAGGCGTTGGATGCAAATAAAGAAATAGTGAACGAGCTGAACGTGTTTCCGGTGCCGGATGGTGATACCGGAACCAACATGACCATGACGATCATGTCAGCGGCTCGTGAGGTGGCAGGGTTACCTGAGGACACGGATATGAAGACGCTGTGCAAGGCAATCTCCGGCGGCTCGCTGAAGGGCGCGCGCGGTAACTCCGGCGTTATCCTGTCCCAGCTTCTCCGTGGCTTTACCAAGGGAGTCCAGGACGTCAAGGAGGTCGACGTTCCGACGCTGCAGGCAGCTTTCGAGCGTGCGGTCGGCCAGGCGTATAAGGCGGTTATGAAGCCGAAAGAGGGTACGATCCTCACAGTGGCTCGCGGTGGTGCTGAGAAGGCTTTTGAGATGGTCGAGAAAACGGACAATCTCGTAGAGATGGTCAACGCTGTCCTGATCCATATGGAGGATGTTTTGGAGCAGACACCGGATATGCTGCCGGTGTTGAAGGAAGCCGGCGTGGTAGACTCCGGCGGCCAGGGCCTGCTGTATTTCCTGCAGGGCTGCTACGATGTCCTGCTGGGTCGTGAGGTCGATACGAACATCGACGAGTCGGCCGGCACAGTGAATAAACAGGCAGGAGCCGGCGAGATGACCGGTTCTCTGCGTGCGGCGGATGCCAATGTTGTGGCCGATGCCGATATCAAGTTCGGTTACTGTACCGAGTTTATCATCATGCTCGAGAACGAGTTTACCGAGGATATGGAGGATGACTTCAAGGCATTTTTGACCTCGATCGGTGACTCCATCGTCTGCGTGGCGGATGATGAGGTGGTCAAGGTTCATGTGCATACCAATGACCCGGGTCTGGCGATCCAGCGTGCGCTGACATATGGCCAGCTGACCCGGATGAAGATCGATAATATGCGTCAGGAGCACCATGAGCGTGTCATCCAGAACGCAGAGAAGCTCGCTGCCGAGCAGGCGGCGGCTGCAGCGGCACCGAAGGAGCCGGAGAAGTTCCCGCATAAGGAGAATGCTTTTATCAGCGTGTCTGCCGGTGACGGGATCAGCGAGATCTTCCGTGATCTCGGTGTAGATATCATCATCGAGGGCGGTCAGACGATGAACCCGAGTACGGAGGACATCCTGACGGCGATCGATCGGCTGGATGCGGATCATATTTTCATCCTGCCGAATAACGGAAACATCCTCTTAGCAGCCAACCAGGCGAAGAGCATGGCAAAGGATCAGGATGTCATCGTGGTTCAGTCGAAAAATATCCCGCAGGGTATCGCGGCGATGCTGGGCTTTATCGATGGGGTCGAGGCTGAGGATAACGAGGCGTCGATGAATGAGGCACTCGCGGAGATCATCGAGGGTGAGGTAACCTACGCGGTTCGTGATACGACGGTGGATGGCAAGGAGATCAAGACCGGCGATATCATGGGCATCTGCGGCAAGAAGATCGAGGCGGTCGGAACGGATATCGTCGATACGACGGTGGACTTGATCCGTACGATGTTGACGGATGAGTCGGAGCTGGTAACACTTTACTATGGTGAGGAGGCTGACGAGGAGCAGGCGGCTAAGATCGCAGCGAAGATCGGTCTCGAGCGTCTGGACGTCGATTTCGAGATTCAGGCCGGTGGGCAGCCCATTTATTACTATTTCATATCCGTAGAATAGGTGAGAAACTGAAATAGAGGCATTTGGTTTCACCAAATGCCTCTATTTTGATGTCATAATCCTGTATATAGCGGTTGATTTATCGGTGAATTGTGATATAATAGTACTGCTGCGGATAGAAAACCGTTGAGACGTGATATATAAGGAGGACGGACCGAATGGATGAACCGATCTATCTCGAATATCTGCGCGATGAGGCAGAGGAAAAGGAAGATCAGAAGGAGAAGCGAATCCCCAGCTTTGCGATGATCCCGTACTACAGTTTGCGAGACGGAAACATCGAGGGCGTGATGAGCTGCAAAGCCCTGATCGACAGCGTAGATGGCGACAAGCTCTCCAACGACGAACTGATGAATAAAAAGTTCCTCTTCGTATCGTCAACGACGATGGCTGCTTTCTTCGCTATGCAGGGTGGGATGCAGACAGAGGCGGCGACAGCACTCAAGAATCTCTATATCAGCCGTATGGATGATTGCAAGACGATCGAGGCGGTCGACGAGCTGCATACGATCATGTTTCTCGATTTCACCCGAAAGGTGCAGGAGAGTAAGGAGTTCATCGAGGAGAGTCAGGCCGCTGAGGAAAAGGGGCGCGCGAAGATCAGCCGGTCCATCGCACAGGCGATGACCTACATTCGCGAGAACCTCCACACCAAGCTGATGCTCAAGGACATCGGCAAGGCCGTGAGCCTCTCGCCCAACTACCTGGCAACCCGCTTCCACGAGGAGGCCGGGACGACGGTGCAGGATTATGTGAGAGACCAGCGCGTGGCGGTGGCAGCCGTGATGCTCAAGGAGTCCAACTACACGCTGACACAGATCGCGACAGGCCTGGGCTTCGGTTCCAATTCGCACTTTATCAAGGTCTTCCGTGAACAGATGAAGATCACACCGAAACAGTATCGCTTACGTTACTATCGGTAACCGACTCATAGAGCGTGCCCGGCACGCAAAACATACTATATTATATGGATAATAGGAGGCAATTATGAATTACTTACCGGTAGTTCCGTTTTTGATCATCGCGCCGCTCGTGATCGCATTTTTGATGTTTGTCGTGCGCGCGGATAAGGTGCGCTCGGTGATCGCCTATGTGGGAGCTGTCCTGATCATGGCAGGCGTCGGCTATCTTACATGGATGTGGATCGACAACGGATCCAAAATTATGACACTCTACATCGATACCGAGGTGGCAGACTACGCGATCCTCGGCGCCGAAGTGATCCTGATGTGTGTCGTGACATTTTTGAGTTTCAAATACAAAAAGTACTGGGTGTCACTGCTCTCGATCATCCCGACGATCGGTATGATCTGGCTCGAGCTGTCCGGACCGAAAATGGTTGAGATCACCCATATTTATATCGACCATCTGTCAGTGCTGATGTGCATCATCGTCGGCGTGATCGGTGGATTGATTGTCATCTATGCCGTAGGCTATATGCACGGCTATCACAACCATCATAAAGAAGTACAGGACAGACGTCACTACTTCTATATGCTACTCTTTTTGTTCCTGGCGGCGATGTTCGGATTTGTACTTTCCGAGAGCCTGCTCTGGATCGATTTCTTCTGGGAGCTGACCAGTGTCTGCTCATTCCTTTTGATCGGATATACGAGAGAGGACGAAGCGATCACCAACTCGTTCCGCGCTCTGTGGATGAACCTGCTCGGCGGCTGCGCGCTGGCGGTCGGTATCATTTACTTTGCGATCAATACCAACACGGTATCGCTTCACGGTCTGGTACATATGTGTGCGAACGGACATGGCTCCGTCGTGACGATCGCGGTGGCGCTGATCGCCTTTGCGGCACTGACCAAGGCGGCCCAGTTGCCTTTCTCGACCTGGCTGATCGGAGCGATGGTGGCACCGACCCCGTCCTCGGCACTGCTGCATAGTGCGACGATGGTCAAGGCCGGTATCTATGTGCTCCTGCGTCTGTCGCCGGCGATGACCGGGACGATGACCGGCGAGCTGATCGCCCTGATCGGAGGCTTTACCTTCCTCGCGACCTCGCTGATGGCGATCGCGCAGAGTGACGGTAAAAAAATCCTCGCGTTTTCTACGATATCCAACCTCGGGCTGATGGTGGCCTGCGCCGGTGTGGGTACCCCGGAGACGATGTGGGCGGCCGTATTCCTGATGATCTTCCATGCGATCTCCAAATCGCTGCTTTTCCAGGATGTGGGTGCGACGGAGAACTCTCTGCACTCCCGTGACGTGGAGGATATGCATGGACTGCTCTATATCATGCCGAAGCTGGCGGCGTTTATGTTTATCGGAATCGCCGGTATGTTTCTGGCGCCTTTCGGAATGCTGATCTCGAAGTGGTCGGCGCTCCGTGCATCCGTGGATGAGCGAAATATCATCCTGGTGCTGTTTATCGTGTTCGGTTCGGCGACGACCTCGCTGTACTGGACCAAGTGGATGGGTAAGCTTGTCAGCCATACGCATCTGACCGAGGAGAAGATCAAGGACGTCACGAGACCGACCGAGATGATCTCCCTCACGATCCACGCGATCCTGATGTTGTTGCTGTGCGCATTGTTCCCGTTGCTTTCGAGTGTGTATGTCAATCCGCTGGTCAGCGAGAACTTCGGTGTGTCGATGAACGTACTTCCGACCGAGGTTCTGATCGTGCTGGTTGTCATTATCTTCCTCGTCTTTGCGGTGCCGGTGCTGGCCTATGTATACAGCCGAAAGATGACCTACAACCGGAAAGACTCGTATATGAACGGTGTTAACTTCGGCGATAACCGCTCGTTTGTTGACTCCTTCGGCGAGAGAAAAACACTGTGGCTTTCCAATCATTATTATAAAGACCTTGTCGGTAAGCGAAAGCTGATGAAGCCGGCGCAGATCTTTACGACAGCGGTGCTGATCGTGCTGATGGTCGTTATCATAGGAGGTGCGTTGTCATGAGTATAACAAGTACAAAAATCATCCTTATGATCGCCTATGTCCTCCTCGCACCGATCGTGGGAGGCCTGCTGGAGGGCTTCGACAGAAAAATAAGCGCGCGTATGCAGCGCCGTGTCGGACCGCCGATCCTGCAGCCGTTTTACGATGTGATCAAGCTGTTTTCCAAGCAGGTGATCATCGTCAGCCGTTCGCAGATGTTTTTCCTGCTGTCTTACTTTGTATTGATCCTGGTAACGGGCGTTATGTTCTTTGCCGGAACCGATATGCTGATGTGCTTTTTCGTCATGAGTACCGGCGCGACATTTTTATACTTCGCAGCGATGGTAACATCGACTCCGTACTCAACGATGGGCGGTAACCGTGAGCTGATCCAGATGCTCGCATATGAGCCGGCCGTGCTCCTCACCTGCGTGGGCTTTTACCTGGCAGAGGGAACCTTCAACGTCGGCGATATCGCCAGCTCGGACTGGAGCGCGATCACCTTTTTGCCGGGATTCTTTATCGCCTTTGTGTTTATCCTGACGATAAAAATGAGAAAATCGCCGTTTGACCTGTCGACCTCACACCATATGCATCAGGAGCTGGTAAAGGGTCTGACGACAGAGATGGGTGCTCGTAACCTGGCGATCTTCCAGGTGACCGAGTGGTACGAGAATGTATTTTTGATGGGCGTTGTCGGACTGTATATCGTCAACTCGACCTGGTGGAGTATTCCGATCGCGATCGCGGTCGTGCTGATCACCTACTTTGTCGAGATTCTGATCGATAATACATCGGCGCGTGTAAAATGGGATATGATGGTGAAGCTCAGCTGGGGTGTTACGGCGCTGTCGGCAGGTGTCAACCTGATCATCCTGATGATTATGAAACGAGTTTGATCTGTCTATAGAGAAAGGAAAACGATTATGGCAAATATCAAGCGATCTCCGTGGCTGCTTCACTATGACGGATCCAGCTGTAACGGATGTGATATCGAGGTGCTGGCGGCACTGACTCCGGTCTACGATGCCGAGCGCTTCGGCGTGATGAATACCGGCGATCCGATGCAGGCCGATATCCTGATGATCACCGGAGGTATCAATGAGCAGAACGCTCCGGTCGTACAGCAGCTGTACGATCAGATGCCGCGTCCCAAGGTCGTCGTAGCCGTCGGCGTGTGCGCGTGCACCGGGGGTATTTTTAAGGATTGTTACAACATCCTCGGAGGAGCGGACAGCGTGATCCCCGTGGATATCTATGTGCCGGGATGCGCCGCGCGTCCGCAGGCGATCATCGACGGTGTGGTACAGGCTGTCGAGCTTTTCCAGAAGAGACTGGACGAGCACAAATACAATAAAAAACACGGGATCAAGCCGACGGAGTCCGGTGCTGCCGTGACCCAGGAAGAGGCCCCGAAAACAGAAAGCGAGGTGAAGGAGAATGGCTGAGGTGATCCATCCGGAAGAAGAGCTGATAACCATCGAGGTAGGTGAACTGCTCCCCAAGGTAATGCAGCTGAAAAAGGGCGGCATGCGCATCTCACAGGCATGTGCGGCTTATATCAATGACAAGTTCGAGCTCAGCTATTCCTTTGCTGATGATACGACCTACCAGTACACGACACTGCGTCTCGTGCTGGACACGGATACGGAGGTGCCGTCGATCACGGATATCGTGCCGGCTGCCGTTTTCTATGAAAATGAAATGAAGGAGCTCTTCGGTGTCAAGATCCGTATGATCTCCGTCGACTATCATGATAAACTCTACCGGATCAAGGAAGAGCAGCCGCTCGGACCGGGCAAAGAGGGAGAGGGGGAGAAGAACAATGGCTAAGAAAAGTGTGATCCCCTTTGGACCGCAGCATCCGGTACTGCCGGAGCCGATCCATCTCGACCTCGTGGTAGAGGATGAAAAGATCGTCGAGGCGATCCCGTCCATCGGATTTATCCATCGTGGACTGGAGAGTCTGGTCGATAAGAGAGATTTTAACCAGATGACCTATGTAGCAGAGCGTACCTGCGGTATCTGTTCTTTCCAGCATGGTATGGGCTACTGTGAGGCCGTCGAGCATATTTTCGGGATCGAGATCCCGGACCGTGCAAAGTTCCTGCGTACGATCTGGGCCGAGCTCGGAAGGATCCACTCCCATCTGCTGTGGCTGGGTCTGCTGGCGGACGGTTTTGGATTTGAGAACCTGTTTTATCAGGCATGGCGTGTGCGTGAGAAAATCCTGGATATGCAGGAGATGACCAGCGGCGGACGCCTGATCTTCTCAGTGAACTGCGTCGGCGGTGTGATCAAGGATATCACCGATGACCAGTTTAAGATCATCCTTTCTACTTTGGATGAAGTGGAAGAGGAACTGACGGTCCTGAGCAAGACATTTTTAGAGGATTATTCCGTGCAGTCGCGTCTGGTAGGCGTCGGCGTGCTGACCAAGGAGCAGGCTCACGAGCTGGGCTGCTGCGGACCTTTCGGTCGTGCGAGCGGGATTCATTCGGATATGAGAACCCTCGGCTATGCAGCGTATCCGCAGATCGACTTCGAGCCGATCGTCAGCCATGAGGGTGACTGTTATGCACGATGCAAGTGTCGTATCCAGGAGGTATTCCAGTCGATCGACATCCTGCGTCAGGCGATCGCAAAAATCCCGGCATCGACGGATCTGGCCGTGCCGGTCAAGGGCAATCCGGATGGTGAATATTTCGTCCGTCTTGAGCAGCCGCGCGGTGAGGCAGTATACTATGTCAAGGCGAACGGTAAACCTTTCGTAGAAAGAATGCGTATCCGCACCCCAACCTTTGCCAATCTTCCGGGCTTGTGCGAGATGCTGAAGAATACGGAGCTGGCAGATGTGGGACTTCTGATCCTGACGATCGATCCGTGCGTCAGCTGTACTGAGAGATAAGGAGAGTTCGATTATGGGTGTAATGAAATTTGCTCCGGCAACACTGAAAAATCTTTTCAAAAAGCCGGTTACGACAAGCTATCCTTTCGTACCGTATGAGTATCCGGAGAGATCACGCGGACATATCGATATCACGATCGATGAGTGTATCGGATGCGGTCTGTGTACGAGATGCTGTCCGTGCGGGACGCTGACGGTAGACAAGATCAAGGGAACCTGGTCCATCGATCGGTTTGATTGTATTGCCTGCGGATACTGTGTTGAGAAGTGTCCGAAAAAATGTCTGCATATGGTGACTGGTTATCAGACACCGGGACCGGAGAAGGGTCGCGTGACCTATACCAAGTCTCCGGAGGTGCTGGAGGCAGAGGCAAAGAAGCGTGCTGAGTTGGCGGAGAAAGCAGCGGCAGCGAAGGCTGCAGCCGCAGCAAAGGCAGCCGAGGCAGCGAAGGCCGGGGAAGCAGAGTCAAAGCCTGCTGATGCCCCGAAGGCGGGAGAGTCATAATGTTGGAGATAACCATTTTTGGTTTGGTGCAGGGAGTCGGTTTTCGTCCTTTCGTCGCGGAGGCGGCGCGGGAGTTATCCATCTCCGGCACAGTTTGGAATGCCGGCGGAATTGTGAAGGTACGTGCGGCATCACATGATGCAGAGGCGTTGGATGAGTTCATCCGACGCCTTTCGTCGTGTTCACTTCCCGGAGCCAGGGTCGATGAGGTCCGGGTTGAGGATAGAGAAGGAGAGCCGGAGGAGGGCTTCCGGATCGTCTCGAGCGAGTCACGCGAGGATGAGTTGCGCTTTTTCCCGGCAGATATCGCGACCTGTGAGACGTGCGAGAGAGAGCTCCTGGATCCGGCGAACCGTCGGTATCGGTATCCGTTTATCAGTTGTGTTTCCTGTGGGCCGCGTTTCTCGATCATGGAGGCGGTGCCGTATGACAGGGAGCGTACGACGATGGCGGGCTTCGGTCTGTGCGAGGAGTGTCAAAAGGAGTATGAGACGATCGGCGATATCCGCTGCTACGCGCAGACGATCGCGTGTGAGGCCTGCGGGCCGCAGCTGGCGCTGTATGCAGAGGGTGTGGGTGCCGACGTGTCCGGTGCTGCGGGCTCAGCAGACGTCGGAGAGCGCGTGGCGGATGCTGCCGGTGAGGACGCGCTGACGCAGGCGGTAGCCCTGTTAAAGGCCGGAAAGATCCTCGCGATCAAGGATATCGGAGGCTATCATTTTTGCTTTGACCCCTACAATGAAGAAACAGCCATCCGGCTGCGCGAGTATAAGGACCGGGAAGAAAAGCCCCTCGCGGTGATGTTCCCGGATGTGGCATCGATCCGCGAGATGGCGGAGGTGTCGGAAAAAGAGGAGGAACTCCTCACCTCGACGGCGCGACCGATCGTGCTGGTCGATAAAAAGAAGGGCAAGGACTTTACGTTTTCGGTTTGCGGGTCGAGCCCCCGGATCGGAGCGATGCTGCCGTGCAATCCGCTCCAGATCCTGCTAATGAAGGAATGCGGACCGCTCGTGATGACCAGTGGAAATCGTGGCGGCGAGCCTATCATAACAGATGATAAAACGATGCTGGATGCGTGGGAGGCAGGCTTCCCGGATGCGGTGCTCACACACGACCGCACGATCGTAAACGGTGTCGATGACTCGATCTATCAGGTGGTACGGATCGGGGGCGAGGAGATCGTACAGATCCTGCGACGGGCCCGGGGCCTGGTGCCGGAGCCGGTGCAGCTGCCGGTGTCGCTGGCGCAGGATACCTTTGCGGCCGGTGGCGATCTGAAGGCAGTTTTCGCACTCGGACGCGGCGATAAGGCGTATCTGTCCGGTCACTTTGGGGACCTCGAGGACAGCCGTGCGGCGGAGGCACGAGAGCGCGGGATCGACAGCCTGTCTGAGTTGCTGGGGATCCGTCCGGAGCGTGCGGTCTGTGACAAGCACCCGGGCTACCACTCGGTGAAACAGCTTAAGGAAAAACTACCGACGACCTGCCAGCACCACTATGCGCATATCGCATCGGTAATGGCGGAGCACGGACTGACCGGTCCTGTGATCGGTGTCGCCTTTGACGGGACCGGATACGGGGATGATCAGACGATCTGGGGCGGTGAATTTTTACTCTGCGATGAGGGGCACTATACCCGCAAGGCGAATCTCATCGCGGTGCCGCTGATCGGCGGTGATGCTTCGGCGCTGGATGCCAGGACGACGCTGTATGCATATCTGCACGCGGCGCTGCAGAGGGATCTGCTGACCGAGGGTGAGATCACGGAGATCGTCAATCATATGGATGTTGCGGCCAGCGTGAACAATTATCACATCGTCGCATCGGCGCTCGAGGCTGACGTGAATACCGTCTATATGTCCTCGATGGGACGCCTTTTTGACGCGGTATCGGCGCTGCTTCGCTGTGAGTTTATCAATACCTATGAGGGGCAGTGCGCGCAGAGTCTGCAGGCGGCGGCTGAGAAGTGGTACCGGGAGAACCGGGCCGGCGAGGATGCATCGGACGATATGGAGATCCCGGATGTCTGGGCACCGGTAAAGGGTGTTAAGGGCCTCGCAAACTGGCGTGTCGACGGCGTGTATCTGCTGGCGGGACTGGCCAGACATCTCCTGTACGGCGAGGATCCGGGATATCTGGCGTATGAGTTCCACGAGGCGCTCGCGATGGCGACGACGGAGACCTGTGTGTCGATCCGTCAGGCGTACGACGAGGAGACCGCGGATGAGAGTGCCGAGTTCCCGGTCGCACTCGGCGGTGGCTGTATGTGTAATGCCTTGTTACTGCGACTGCTGATGACGAAGCTCCGCGCGGCAGGCTTCCGTGTCTATGTGAATGAACAGGTGCCGCCGGGTGACGGCGGGATCGCACTGGGACAGCTGTATGCGACGGCGCTGACGGAGAGAGCCTAGAGGAGTACCGATGGAAGAATGGGAGAGAATCGCGGAGGAGTTTTGCTGCTCCGAGACGATGCGACATGAGTTAAAGCAGTGTTTGCTCTATGCCAAAACAGCCGGTATAAATACCGAAAGAATACTGCATGAAATGCATCAAAACGGAACCCTTCCCTGCCCGGATAAAAAGGCGGGAAAAGTAAGACTGAATCAGTTTAAAAATGCGCTGACGGATGCGGATGAGACGTGCGGCGTGACCCGTGAGAAACGCGCGGCCACGCTGGATACCGGGTTGATCTATGTGGAGGAGAGTATCCGTGAGCATGCACGGACAAAGGAAATATTAGCCCGCTTCCCGGAGGCAAAGATCGAGCCGATCGCTCACTACAAAGACGTTTATTATTCCGCTCCGGATAAGGGG
Organism: Eubacterium sp.; assembly: GCA_036343395.1. Taxonomy (GTDB): domain Bacteria; phylum Bacillota; class Clostridia; order Lachnospirales; family Lachnospiraceae; genus Eubacterium_F. The sequence goes on from JAZASH010000025.1 coordinate 13,480, forward strand.
AATAATAGTAAAAAAACACATCTCATTTTAGCAGAGAAAAGAGACGAAAGAATCCTGCCCGGCGCACCGGTATGTCAGGACTTCGATGAACGATATTTTTACTATACCTCCTCGGCGATGGGGTGTCTGTATGACTGTGAGTACTGCTACCTGAAGGGAATGCATCCGTCCCGGGATCTCCTGATCTATGTCAATATCGAGGATACCTTCCGCGAGGTGGAGAGTCTCCTCGCACAGCACGAGGTGTATCTGTGTCTGTCCTACGATACGGATCTGATGACGATCGAGGAGATCACCGGATATGTGAGTCTGTGGTCGGACTTTGTAAGGACGCATGAGGGACTCCTTGCTGAGTGTCGGACCAAGTGTGCGCGGACGGACCTGTGGGAGAGACTCACGCCCTGTGACCGGATGATCTATGCCTACACGATCTCACCGGATGAGGTGATCGAGGCGTATGAGCACCGGACGCCGACGCTGCGGCAGAGGCTCGTCTGTATCCGTGAGGCGATGGACCGGGGCTTTACCGTGCGATTATGCTTTGATCCGATCCTACGGATCCCCGGTTGGCGGGAGGTGTATACCGGGATGCTCGCTCTCGTCAGGGAGGAGATCGATCTGAAAAAGGTTCGGGATATCAGCGTGGGGACCTTCCGAATCTCGCAGGATTATCTCAAACGGATACGTGCTGCGGAGCCCGACTCGGCGGCGGTTCAGTATCCTTTTGTCAACGAGGCCGGTGTGTACGGCTATACGGCGGCTCAGCGGGCAGAGATGATGCAGACCGTGACCGGGCTGTTGCGTGAGGCGGCGCCCGAGAGTACGATCGTGACGATGCCCTAGCACATCGGGAAATATTACTTGCGGGAATGCATGTTTTATGGTAAAATAATAGAGATTGATTTGCGTTTATTATTGATAGGGGAAACGAATTTATGAAGACGAAAAGAATCAGTCTTACTACAAAGATGTTGATCATCGCTATCATATTGCTAACGATAACGATTATTTCTCTTGCCTATCTGTCGATCTATCGCTCGCAGAAGGCGGTACACTCCCTGATGGAGGACCGTATGCTGAACATCACCAACAGTGCGGCCGCCATGGTCAACGGTGACGATCTGGAGCAGCTGGTCGGCGATGTTTCCGATGCGGACAAGCCGAGTTATCTCGCGATCAACGGTAAGCTTTCTCCATTTTTCCGCACGGTGGGACTGAAATACATCTATGCAATCAAAAAGCTCGAGGGCGGCTACGGCGTTGTCGTAGATCCCGATATGGAGGCGGCTGACGAATACGGTGAGATCATCGAGACGACACCGGCACTCGAGGCGGCGATGGCGGGGACTCCGTCGGCGGAGCAGGAGCCGACCGAGGATCGTTGGGGGAATTTTTACAGCTCGTATTCCCCGGTCTATAATTCTAAAAAACAACTCGTGGGAGCCATCGGCGTCGACTTTGAGGCGGAGTGGTTTGACACGAGAAAGGACACTCTGGATCAGTTTCTGATCCTGATCTGTGTTGTCACGATCGTAGGCAGTATTCTTCTTGCCTGGTTCATCACCCGTAAGGTTCGTAAGGAGTTAAAGGAGCGTCTGGTCGAGAGTGAGAAGCTCCGCGAGACCAAGGACTTAATCGAGCAGGCCGATCAGGTAAAGCGCGATTTCCTCGAGCATACGACCTATGAGGTGCGTGTTCCGGTGCATACGATCCTGGAGAGAAATAAAAAAATCATGGACGAGACCAACGTGGAGAGGACGAGACTCTGCGCCGGCAATATTGAAGTGGCCGGACAGAATCTGCTTTCCATGATCAACGATATCCTCGATTACTCGAACCTCGAGGATGAGTCAACCGCGCTCGAAAATGCCGAGTACGATCTGGTCGAGCTGGTCGATAAACTGGTGCGCACGATTAAGCCGGCGGCGAAGGAAAAAGGCCTCCAGATGGTCGTTAATGTTGATGAGGTACTGCCGCGTCATCTCAGCGGTGATGCCGGAAAGATCAGTCAGTGTCTGATGAATCTGCTGACCAACGCAGTTAAGTTTACTGAGGAGGGCAGCGTGACATTTTCCATATTTATGATGTCTCTGGAGCGGAATAAGGTCCAGATTCGTTTTAGTGTTGAGGATACCGGCGTGGGAATCCATGAGGAAGATATGGATCGACTGTTCCACGCGTTTGAGAGATTTGACCGGGATAAAAACCGTACGACCGGTACGGGGCTCGGTATGGCGATCGTAAAGAGACTGCTCCAGTTGATGGATTCGGAGCTGACGGTAGAGAGCCTGTACGGACAAGGATCTCTGTTCTCGTTTATCATCGCGCAGGATGTGATTCAGGACGATCCGGTCGGGGATTATGAGATGGCTGCCAGTCGTCTGCCAGACACCTATAAACCGGACAGCACGGAGACGGAGGAGTAGTGATCTATGAGTACCAATGAAAGCAAAAAGGGAATCACCAAGATCATTATCGTGGTCACCGTGTATCTGGCGATCATACTTGGCTTGGCATTTTTCTCCATGACACGCTCGCATCGGATCATGGACGAGCTGCTGAAAAAAGAAATGATCGAGGTGGCCAGGAGCGCCTCGACGCTGATCGACGGAGACAGTCTGATCGGTCTCACCGAGGAGAGTGTCGATACGCCGGCGTATAAAGAAATCTATGATACGCTGAGCATTTTTATGAAAAAAACCGAGGCAAAGTACGTGTATGCGGTACGCTGTGTACCGGGTGGACGGTATACATTCCTCGTGGATACCGATCCGGAGGATCCGGGACGGTTTGGTGAGCCGGTCGTCGGGACCGAAGCGATGGATGCGGCAACCGATGGTATTCCGGATGTGGATGACAGAGCCTATGAGGATCGCTGGGGATCGTTTTACTCGGCTTACTGTCCGGTGTATGCCAGCTCCGGTGAGCTGGCCGGTCTGATCTGTGCGGATTTCCCGGCGGACTGGTATGAGGGAGAGGTCGGAACGCAGTTCCGTCTGATTCTGATTCTGGGTGCATCCGCGATCTTTTTCTGCGGATTGATCATCATTTTGATCCTGCGCAATGCCAAGCGTGAGGCGGCCGAAAAGGCGAAGGAAAAAGAAGAGCTCGAGCTCGCCAAGTCGATGGCAGAGGAGGCGAATTTCCGACGCAATGAGTTTTTGGATATGATCTCACATGAGATCCGTACCCCGATCAATATGGTGATGGGTATGGATGAGATGATCCTGCGCGAGTCCGTCGAGCCGGAGGTGCGCGAGGATGCGGTCGAGATCCGACATGCGGGCAATCATCTGCTGATGCTGGTGGATGAGATGCTGGATATGTCAAAGATCGACAGCAAGAGTACGACGCTGGATCCGGTGCGCTATGACCCGTTCCTGCTGATCTCCGATCTGACGGAGATGGTACGCGGACGTATGCGTAACTCCGAGGTGCAGTTCTTTACCGAGATCGATGATAAACTGCCGAGTATTCTTTTCGGTGATACGACCAGACTGAAGCAGTGCCTGATCAATCTTTTGAATAATTCCGTGCGCTATACCAAGACCGGCGAGATCCATTTTAACGTATCTCGCGAGCGGATCCGTGATAATTATGTGTGGTTAAAATTCAGCGTCAGAGATACGGGTGAGGGTGTGCCGAAGGATGCGTTGAAGCGTATGACGGAGGTTTTCAGCGGCGGTGAGATACCCAACGATGAAATCTCATCCGGTATCACTGAGCTGGGACTGACGATGGCAAATCGCCAGCTCCGGATGATGGGAAGTATCCTGGAGTTTGAGAGTGAGCTGGGTGTCGGATCCACGTTTTATTTCAAGCTGAAGCAAAAGGTGATCGATGAGAAACCGATCGGGGATTATCGTAAGGCCCGTGAGGTGATGGCATACGAAGAAGATAATATCGAGCATGAGAACTATACGGCACCGGAGGCGAAGATCCTCGTCGTTGACGATGAGAGGATGAATCTCGCCGTGGTGAAGAGTCTGCTCCAGTCGACACAGATCGAGGTCGACACGACGCAGAGCGGTGCTGAGGCGCTCGAGATGATGGCGGAGAAGACCTACGATGTGCTCATGTTTGACCACCTGATGCGAGAGATCGACGGCATTGAGCTTTTACGTCTGGTGCGTGAGAACCGTGACAATCCAAACTGTGTGATCCCCTGTATCGTCCTTACGGCCAATGTGGCGGAGGGCGCTAAGGAAGGGTATCTGAAGGTCGGTTTCGATGCGTATCTGCCGAAACCGCTGAATAAGGATCGTCTGGAGGGTGTCCTGCTCCGGTATCTGCCGAGAAACAAGGTAAAGATCGAGCCGAAGTTTCCGGGGGCGAAGTGATATCGTGTGTCGTTGAGAGACGACGCGTAACTGAGATGGAAAGGAAGACAGAACAATGTGTGTGGCATGGCCCGGTACTGTGATAGAGGTGAAGGATCGACGCGCGGTCGTCGATTTTTCCGATAACCGTGTCGAGGCCCGTACGGGTCTGGTCGAGGTGGTGCCCGGAGACCGGGTGTTGGTCCATGCGGGCTGTATCCTGCAGAAGGTCTCCGAGAGCGAGGCACAGGAGCTGGAGAGCCTGTTTCGCGATCTCGAGGAGAGCGCAGGGTGAGGTCCGACACAGAGTGACAGGCACGGCCCGGCACAGAGCATAAAGGAAGATACGATGGAAAAACAGATAGCAATGATACACGGAAGCGGCGGAGCGGCCACCGGTGAACTGATTCACGAGGTGTTTGCATCCGCCTTTAAAAATGAGATTCTCGACGCGATGGAGGATGCGGCGGTCCTGCCGACCGGCGCCGAGGGCATCGATGGTACGGGACGGATCGCAGTGACGACGGACAGCTTTGTCGTGACACCGGTCGAGTTTCGCGGCGGCGATATCGGACGGCTGGCGGTGTGCGGTACGGTGAATGACCTGCTGATGCGCGGCGCCGTGCCACGGTATCTGACCTCCAGCTGGATCCTCGAGGTCGGCGTGGAGATCGAGACGCTGCGTCGTGTCGTGACGTCGATGGCGGAGACGGCGAAGGAGGCCGGGATCACCGTTGTCTGCGGAGACACCAAGGTCGTCGAGGGACAGGGCGGTATCTATGTCAATACCACCGGGATCGGTGTGGTGCCGGAGGGTCTTGATATTTCTGCTAAAAATGCGAAGCCCGGGGATGTGATCCTCGTATCTGGTACGATGGGAGATCATCATGCGGCAATCCTCAGTGAGCGGATCTCGATCGATACGGATATCGCGAGTGATGTCGCGCCGCTGGTCGGTATGTGTGAGGGACTACGGGGACTCCGTGTCCATACGCTGCGGGATGTGACACGCGGCGGTCTGGGGACGGTGTTAAAGGAGCTCGCTCTCGCCTCGGAGACGACGTTTGTGATCGAGGACAGTCTCATCCCGGTGGATCCGAAGGTACGGAACTTCTGCGGGTTGCTGGGACTCGATCCGGTCTATATGGGAAATGAAGGCAAGCTGGTGTGCATCGTCGATCCGGCGGATGAGGAGGAGGCGCTTCGCGTGATGCGTGAGGCACCCTACGGGGAGCATGCGGCCCGGATCGGTGTCGTGGAGGCATCGGAGACGGATGCGTCGTATCAGGCCGGTTCGCTCTACGTCCGCACCGCGATCGGTGGCCTGAGAGAGCTCGATGTACTGCAGGGAGAGGGGTTACCCAGAATATGTTAACGATTGAAACGATCATAGAGAAGCTGAAGACTTATGACGGACCGCCGATGCGGATCATGGAGGTTTGCGGGAGCCACACGGACGCGGTGGCGAAAAACGGGATACCGTCCATACTCTCGGAGCATATCACGCTGCTGTCCGGACCCGGGTGTCCGGTCTGCGTGACCACCTCGTCGTATATCGACCGTCTGGTGGAGCTCGCCAGAGAGGGACAGGTGATCGTGACCTTCGGCGATCTGATCCGTGTGCCGGGGAGCAAAGACTCATTGAGTACGGTCCGCGGTGAGGGATGCCGTGTGGAGATGGTGTACTCGCCGCTGGATGTGATCGCGATGGCGGAGGCGGAGCCGGAGACGGACTTTGTTTTTGCCGCGGTCGGCTTTGAGACGACGGCTCCTGTGTATGCGCTTTTGGTCGAGGAGATCGTCGAGAAAAATATCGAGAATGTCCGCCTGCTGACGGCGTTAAAAACGATGCCGGAGGTGATCACGCAGATGTTGGCGGACGGAGCGCCGGTGGATGGTTTTTTGGCACCGGGCCATGTGTCGGTCGTGACCGGGTGTGAGTGCTTCCGACCGATCGCGGAGCGGTACGGGATCCCCTTTGCCGTGTCCGGCTTTACCGGGGAGGAGCTGCTCAGTGCGCTCTACAGTCTGATCACACACCGGGGTGAGGGGATTGTCACCAACTGTTACCCGTCGGTCGTGACCGATGAGGGGAATGTCAGAGCGATGGATGCCGTGCGGACATTTTTCCAAAAATGCCCCGCCGCCTGGCGCGGACTGGGCGAGGTGCCGGACTCCGGCTATATCCTGAGAGAGGAGTACCGACGGTGGGATGCCGGCAGCGAGGGGCTGATCCGCGATGAAAAGAAGAATCCGGCCTGCTGCTGTGACCGGGTGCTGACCGGTCGGATGCGGCCGTATGAGTGTCCGCTGTATGGCAGGGTATGTCAGCCGATGAACCCGCAGGGGGCGTGCATGGTATCGACAGAGGGAAGCTGTTATTCGTATTATATCAATAAAAGAAAGGATGGATGAATCATGAAACGCGAGTACAGAAAGCAGATGGCGCTGGTCCTGATCCTGGCACTTTGTTTCTGCCTGGTCGGATGCGGTGACGGCTCGAGCAATGCATCGACGGGGACGGATGCAGGGGTGTCCGTGGCGTCGGGCGGCGGCGCGGAGGTCGAGCCGGAGAAGACGGCGAAGCCGACCAAAACACCCAAGCCGACACCGAAGATCGACACGGTGACACTCAGCTGCGCGGGGGACTGCACGATCGGGACGGATCCGGCGTTTAACCAGTCGACCAGTTTTAACGCGATGGTGAACCGCGTGGGAGACAAGGCGTATTTCTTTAAAAATGTCCAGAAGTATTTTGCCAAGGATGATATGACGATCGTGAACTTCGAGGGGACGCTGACGACACGTACGACACGTGCGGATAAGAAGTTTACTTTTAAGGGACCGGCCTCGTATGTCAAGATCCTGACCAAGGGGAATATCGAGTCGGTGGCGTTTGCCAACAATCACTGTCGGGACTTCGGAGAAGGCAGTTATTATGACACGATCGAGACCTTTAAGGATGAGGGGATCAAGTACTCCTCGTACAGCAAGGTGGGGACGTATAAAGTAAAAAAAGAAAAGACCGGTACCAAGATCAAGATCGGTATGATTTCGGTCAACGGACTGGAGAGTTATGCGGCTGCAACCTCGCAGATTAAAAACGGAGTAAAAAAACTCAAGGATAAAAAGTGTGCACTGATCATCGTAAGCATGCATGCCGGGATCGAGAGACAGTACAGCCCGAACGAGACGCAGAGGAGTCTCGCTCACTATGCGGTTAACGCCGGCGCGGATCTCGTGCTTGGACATCATCCGCATGTGCTCCAGGGTGTGGAAAAATACAAGGGTGTTTACATCGTGTACAGCCTGGGGAATTTCAGCTTCGGCGGTAACTCCAATCCGTCGGATAAGGACACGATGATCGCTCGTCCGACCTTTACTTTTAAGAACGGAAAGCTGAAGAAAAAGAAGACAACATTGAAGCTGATCCCGTGCTGTCTGTCGTCGACAACAAGCTATAATAACTACCAGCCGACGCCGAAAAAGGGATCGGAAAAGAAGAGGCTTCTCGGGAAAATAAACAACATGTGTGAACCGCTGGGGACAACACTGAAGGATAAAAATGGGAAGCTGACGAAGTACTGTGTGAAGAAATAGGGCGTGAAAACAATCGACTCACATATGAAAAATGGTTCATATGTGAGTCGATGTTTTTTGGGGTTATTATTCGCTTGTTATTGCCCCTTTTGGGGGTGAAAATAGCGTTTCAGTTACAAAATTGTTGATTTTTGTACGATTTGACGGAAAACGAGTTATTATTCGGTTGTTATTGGACAAATGTACTGAAAAACCGTCCTTTGTCGGTCGTTTTGACCCATTATTTTTGAGAAAAAAGGGCCTCGGATTTTGGAAAAAGTAAGAAAATTATAACTTTTTTTCAAAAAAGACTTGCAATTATGACTAAATAGTATTATATTAGAGTAGTCACGTATAGGTTTTGTTCTATTTGTAAGAAGGAGAAAAGATCATGGATAACAAAACAACCGCAACAAAGGCTCCTGTAGCTAAGGCTGCAGAGACCGCAAAGACTGCAACTACAACAACAACAACTGCAGCAGCTAAACCGGCTACGACGACGACTACTACAGCAGCAGCTAAGCCGGCAGCAAAGAAGCCGGCAGCTAAGAAGCCGGCAGCAAAGAAACCGGCAGCTAAGAAGCCGGCTGCTAAGAAGGCAGCTCCGGCAAAGAAGCCTGTAGCTAAGAAGGCACCGGCAAAGAAGACCACTACTAAGAGAGGTCGTAAGCCGGGCTCAAAGAACAAGGTAGTTGAGAGCGTACAGGAGACAATCATCCAGTTCCAGGGTGCTGATGTCGTTGTCGCTGAGAACCTTGTAGATCGTGTTAAGGAGGCTTACAAGAACTCCGGTCATCGTGTAGGCAACATCAAGTCCCTGCGCATCTATGTAAATGTAGAGGAGAAGAAGGCTTACTACGTAATCAACGACAAGCAGGATGACAGCAACGTTATCGATCTTTGATTTTTTGACATAATAAGATAAGAAGAGAGATCCGAGCCAAATGGTTCGGGTCTCTTTTTTACGATCCGTGTTCACAAAAGATTCACAATTTTTTATTAGCACTCGACTTGACAGAGTGCTAATAATGTGATAGAATGACCTTGTCAAAAAGAAAAAGGGGCGGATAACCCCGGAACCGTGGACATGACGATGCCCGCGAGTAAGAGAAAGAAGGAATGACTTATGTTGATGCCAAGTGTATTCGGAACAAACTTTGTGGACGATGTGTTTGATGATTTCTTTGGCGCTCCGCTCGTAACCACGAGCCATGTGACCGGGAATGCTTCGATGAAGGCCGATATCACAGAGACAGATAAAGGCTATCTCATCGAGATGGATCTGCCGGGCTACAACAAAAAGGATGTGCAGGCTGAGTTGAAGGACGGCTATATGACCATCACCGCCGAGCACAATACGCAGAACGAGGAAAAGAATAAGGAAGGCAAGGTCATCCGCCGTGAGCGGTATCAGGGCGTATGCCGGAGAAGCTTCTACGTAGGAGAGGCGGTGACCGAGAAGGATATCCTGGCGAAGTTCCAGGACGGTGTCCTCACGCTGCAGGTTCCGAAAAAGGAGGAGCAGCCGGAGGTGGAGACAAAGAAGTATATTGCTATTGAGTGATGATCGTCGGCGGGCAGATCATCGCCGGAGATGGCGTGACGCCGGCGGAAGATGGTGTGAGACCTGACGCCGGCAGGCTGTGGAAGGGCCGAAACATCGGGCATGCGAGCGGATCGTGTGCCCGTTTTTTTGGTCTTGACAAATGGAGGGTTATCGGATATACTAGGCATCGTTGAATATACTACTTATGTAGAAAGTTTTGAGCATATGTTCAAGTGTTTGATGTGTTCATATGTTGCGCGTGTTTATGTGTTGTGTTCACGTGTTGTGACAGTTCATATGTTGCGCGTGTTTATGTGTTGTGTTCACGTGCTGTGGCAGTTCGTATGTAGGAATGCCTGATGACTAATCTGAGAGGAGAAAGATCATGTGGGACATGATAATGGATGTCCTGGTGGATGCCGGGATGGATACGCTGAAGCTGATTCCGTTTTTGTTTCTGACATATCTGTTGATGGAGTGGTTTGAGCATAAGATGGAGGTAAAGTCGCAGTCGGCGGTGCTGAAGGCCGGGCGACTGGGGCCGCTGGTCGGCGGACTCGTCGGGGTGGCGCCACAGTGCGGTTTCTCGGCGGCAGCGTCAAGTCTGTATGCCGGAGGGATGATCACGGCGGGTACCCTGATCGCGGTATTTTTATCGACCTCCGATGAGATGCTGCCGATTTTTATTTCGGAGCAGGTGCCGGTCGCGACGATGCTGTGGATCCTCGGGACAAAGGCGGTCATGGGTATCGTGTTTGGTTTTCTGCTGGATCTGATCTATCACGGCGTGATGAAGAGGCCGCTTCGGTATAAGAACTTAATCGGCGCGCACGCGGTTCACGAGGTGTGCGAGGGTGAGCATTGTCATTGTGAGGAAGGCTCGATCTTTAAGTCGGCGGTGATCCATACGCTGCAGATTACGCTGTTTATTTTTATTTTCGGTGTGGTGATCGGCGGTATCGTAGAGGGTGTTGGAGAGGAGACGATCTCCGGATTTTTCTCGGGTGTGCCTGTGATCGGCGAGCTGATCGCCGGCGTGGTCGGGCTGATCCCGAACTGCGCGGCCTCGGTCGTGATCACGGAGCTGTATCTCGAGGGGGTGATCGGAGCTGGGCCGATGATCACCGGTTTGCTCGTCAGCGCGGGGGTCGGCTTGCTCGTGCTTTTCCGACTCAATCGCCGGCATATCAAGCAGAACCTCGCGCTCGTGGGGTATCTTTACCTCGTCGGAGTCGCACTTGGAACGGTTGTGGAACTGATAGGGGTAAGATTCTGAGTGGTGTCGTGAGCGCTTATCCTTTTCTGGAACTAAAAAAAGATCCCGCTGAGCGGCAGTAGTTTATATCCGAGGAGGCCTTTTATCGGGCCGAGCGAGGATATAAAGCTACGACCGCGCTCATGCGGGATCGACTGTTTTCTGATTACAGATCTAGGTATTTATTCTTAATGATCTTTTTGGCGAGGTTTTTAAAAGAGGACTGCGAAATGTGGCTGCTTTGCACTGCTGCGTCGGAAGAGTCGTAGTCCTCGAGCCACTTCACGTGGATGTTGCTACGATTCGAACCGTAAACGGTGACGTTTGGCTTGATTCGCGGCTTGGCGATCTTGACCTTACCGGTGGCGCGATTCACCTTGATGGTGCAGTTGAGCGTGCCTCCGAGGATCTGATTGGTCTGAACCTGGCCGGAGATGAAGTTGCCGAGCGAGTACGCGCAGAAGGCTTTGCGATTGCCGGATTTTACCCAGCCGCAATCCTGCAGGACGTGCGGATGCGTACCGATGATCAGGTCGGCACCCCAGGAGGTGAGATCCTTGGCGAGGCTTTTCTGCTCAGCGGAGATCGTGTGTGAGTTCTCGACGCCCCAATGGCAGGAGACGATCACAACGTCAGCCTTTTTGCGGAGCTTTTTCACCTGCTTTTTGATCCGGTCTCTTTCACTGAGATAGACGACGCGGTACTTGCTGTTGCTGCTGATCGAGATGCCGTTGGTTCCGTAGGTGTAGCTCAGGAAGCCGACCTTGATGCCGTTAACCTTGCGGATCAGCTGCGGGAGAGGATTGCTGCGTTTGCAGATACCTACCTGATAACAATCCTTTCCTTCTTCTTTCTTTTTCATTTCTTTCCAGAACTTCATCGAGGCATCCAGTCCGCCCGCGAGCTTGTCGTAGCTGTGGTTGGACGAGGTGTTAAATACGGTGAAGTTGAGCTTTCTTAAGTCCTTGACGATCTGGGTCGGGGTGGAGAAGGTCGGGTAACCGGACGGTGTGTAGCCGCTGTTTACCAGAGTCTCCTGATTGATCCAGTTGAGGTCTTTTTTCTTGAAGTATTTTTTTACATCCTTATAGCAATATGAGAAGTCATATTTTTTGCCCTTGGCTTTTCCGCGTGCGGCTGCCTGCTCGTAGAGGCAGGAGTGGACGAGGTCGTCGCCGCTGGCCGTGAAGGTGAAGGATGCCACCTCGGAGGTCGGCTCCGGTGCCACAGTCTCGGATGGTGCCGCGGTCGGCTTCGGTGTCGCTGTCTCGACCGGTGCCGGTGTCTCGATCGGTGCCACGGTGGGATCCGGCACCTGTGTTTCTGCCGGTGTGGCTGACGGATCCGTCGTTTCACCCGGCGCGGCTGACGGATCTACGGATGCTGCCGGGGCTGTCGTGCCTGTTGTCGTCGGCGTCTCACCGGAGGAGGCGGATACGCCCGCACCCAAAGGAGTGATCCAGAAGACTCCAAAAGCAATAACAAAAATAATGATTCCTAATCCTACTTTTCTCTTTGTGTTCATGATACAAACAATGCTCCTTGCTTATCTGTGTAACCGTTTTTCACGGTTCATGAAAAAGTGTCAGACAAATAAACTGTCCAAGTAGGAATTATCGCACATTTGGTAAAAAAAGTCAATAAAAAAAAGCAGGAACCACCGTTGTTTAGGGTCCCTGCAGAGATGACAGACGGAGCGGGCGGATGACACCACACCGCGGAGCGGCGGCCGGACAGCCATCAGCAGACCTGCACGCCTCCGTGCGCGCGGATCAGCAGCACATGGCAGGCACCCTCTCCGAAGATGTCATCCATGGCCTTGCGGTAGGCCTCGACGGCGTCGTTGCGAACGAAGGCCTGGATCGTCCCGGCGAAGCCGCCACCGTGGATGCGGCAGACGCCGGCAGCGTCGTTATTTCTCAGTGTAAGCTCACTGACCATCAGCGCGACAGAGGTGTTCTGTCGGGAGAGGTCGTGAGGCGGATAGACGTTCTGGAGATATTTATAGGACGAGTCGCCCGAGCGGCGGATCACATCCAAAAAGTCGTCGAAGCGATCCTCCTTCAGCGCGGCTGTCGCCTCGCGGACGCGGGTGCATTCTTCATAAAAATGCACGGCACGCAGGAGCGCGCGGTCACCGCATTTTTCCCGGATATACGAGGCGTGTGACAGGATATCGGCCTCCGGGATCTCACACAGGACCTCTTTATCGAAGAGCGCTGCGACATCGTGCATCTCCGCCGGGACCGCCGCGTAGTCCGGGGTCAGATCGGCGTGAGAGCCTTTGGTATCGGTGATACAGAGGCTGTAGCCGGCCGCCGTCAGCGAAAAATCGACCCGTTCGACCTGCGGATCCGCCGGGTCAGCGAAGTCAATATGACAGAG
>JAZASH010000026.1:0-26348 GCA_036343395.1 Eubacterium sp.
CTTTGATCCCCTCGATGTTCATGATACGTACTTCGCGATCAAACTTATCATCAAAAGTAGCCTTTCCTTTGACGCATAAAAAATGACCTTTGTCGATAAAAGAACCGAGGGAATACTCCTCGTATTCATCCTTATCAACAAACATCTTACAACGGATCGTATCGTGAAAATCCGTTACGTCAAACATAAGGATACACAGACCTTCTTTTCTGGTCTCGCGGATCTCGACAGCGTTTACCATACCGGCGATCACAACCACTCCGATACCGTCAAAAATATCCTCGATCGGTGTGATATCACCGTCGACATTTCTGCCGTAAACAAGGCCCGGCTCGGGTGCTCCCCGGCGTTTCTTTTTCTTTTTATTATCTTGTTTTTTAGTTGTTGTTTCTTTGTCTTTTTTAGCGCTCTCGTCGGACGTTTTTTGCTCGGCACCGGCACTGCTCTCTGCTGCCGCTGCGTAGCCCTCCGCCTCTCTCTCTGCAGCCTCGGCGGCCTCGGCGGCGGCCAGCGCCTCCATGGAATCGGCATAGCCATCCTCTCCCGGCGTGCGGACATCCTCACGGTAACTGCGCGTCTTATCCACCTCGCGGTCATCCATTACATAGTACTCGTAGTCGGCCTTCGCGCGGGTATTTTTCTTTGGCTCAACGTAATTAAAAACGACGCGGATCGTGCGATCAAAACGCTCCTTCATACAGGTCTCGAGATAGACCTGCATATGATGGCTGCGGTTGTGCGCGACCGGCTCGTCCGGGCAGGTGATCTGCAGAGTATTCTCGTCAGTAAACTCCATCTGCTCGCGACAAAACGTATAATAATCAATGGGATGCTTGGCGCGGATCTCCTCTACCAGGACCTCGCGATACATCTGAAAAATATCCCCGGCGGACTTGCTGCCGTCGACAAGAAAACGGACACGGACCTGAGGCAGATAATTCGTCTTGCGAAAAATCTGATCATGCAAAGCCTCTTCCACACGTTTGATATCCTTGTGGGAAATAATGTCTTTGCTGTTTAACTCAATCCGTGCCATCCTTTGAGAGTTGGAGGCCGTTACACGAAGCACCGACACCTCCGAGAAAATATGATATAAACGCGATTCCAGATCCAGATCGGTAAACGCGTCAAAAAAACGAATCTGCTCGTTTTCCAAAATGGTCAACCCCTTTGTTCATATAAATCACACAGGCACATAGCCACGCCCTCTGCTGTGCCGTCCACACGGCACACGGCTGCTGCCACAGCCCCCTGCTGCTGTGCCGTCCACACGGCACACGGCTGCCGCCACAGCCCTCCCTGCTGCTGTGCCGATCATATGGCACACAGCTGTACATCAGTAGGCCTCGATTTCACGTCGGAGCGCCTCCAGCAGCTGGTCCTCCGGCAGCTTTTGGATCACCTCGCCGTGGCGCATCAGGAGTCCCTCGCCCTTGCCACCGGCGATACCTAAGTCTGCCTCTCTCGCCTCACCCGGGCCGTTTACAACGCAGCCCATAACGGCGACCTTTAACTCCTTGTCATCGTAGGCCTGCACCATCTCCTCCACCTGACCGGCCAGTCCGATCAGATCGATCTGCGTGCGTCCGCAGGTCGGACAGGACACGATCTCGATGCCGCCCTTTTTCAGTCCGAGCGTACGGAGAATCTCCTTGGCCACCTGGACCTCCTTGACCGGCTCACCGGTCAGCGACACACGAATGGTATCACCGATCCCCTGGTAGAGGATCATGCCGAGACCGAGCGCCGACTTCACACTGCCGGTCATCACCGTCCCCGCCTCCGTGATGCCTACGTGGAGCGGGATATCTGTCTCGTTTGCGATCAGCTCGTGTGCGCGCACCGCCATCATCACATCCGAGGACTTGATACTGATCACCAGTTCATGATAGCCCATCTGCTCGATCAACGCTGCCTTATCCAAAGCGCTCTCGACGAGTCCCTCCGCCGTCACGCCACCGTATTTCTCGATCAAATCTTTTTCCAGCGAACCGCTGTTCACGCCGACACGGATCGGCACGCGATGCTCCCGACAACAATCCACGACGGCCTGTACGCGATCCGTACTGCCGATATTTCCCGGATTGATCCGGATCTTATCCGCTCCGTTCTCGACGGCTGCGATCGCCAGTTTATAATCAAAATGAATATCCGCCACCAGCGGGATATGGATCTGTTTCTTAATATCAGCCAGCGCCTCGGCTGCCTCCATCGTCGGCACAGCGCAACGGATGATCTCACACCCGGCCTTCTCTAACTCACCAATCTGCCTGACGGTACTTTCAACATCCTCCGTCTTCGTGTTGGTCATCGACTGAATAGCTATCGGTTTTCCTCCACCAATCGTGACATTACCGATAGATACTTCCCTACTTTTTCTCAACGGTTCCTCCTAACCGTGCCGAACTATATCCGTCACGGTGCAGCTTCACTTTAAAATAACTTCAGTATATCGTTACCCATGATAAATACCATCAGTCCCATCAAGACGACGAAGCCGCCCACGTTGAAATACGTCTCGACCTTCTGTGGCAACGGCTTCCTCCGTATCAACTCAATGATGAGGAACAACAGCCGCCCGCCATCGAGCGCCGGGATCGGAATCAGGTTCATCACACCGAGGTTCGCCGAGATCAAAATCGCGAAGATCATCAGATTCATCACGACCGTCGTCATCCCCTCGGGCTTACTCTCCTCGACAACATCGCTCACCTGCTTGACGATACCGACCGGCCCCGAAATCTGATCGGCACTAACCCGTCCGGTGATCATCAACCCCAGACTCTTGATCGTCGTATCGATCCAGAACTTCACCTCATACGCCGAATACTTCAACGTCGACCAGAAGCCGTCCTTTTCACGAGGCGCACTGTGATAGTACCCAAACAGATACTTCTCCGTGCCATCCTCCTGCTTGGTCAGCTTCGGCGCGATATCAAACTCCTTCTCCTCGCCGTTTCTCTCGACCTTAAAATGCACCTTGGAGCCATCCAACGTGTGGAAAATCGGATAATAACTAAGCTGTCGATTCACGACGATCGACTCGCCGCCCATCTCGAGGATCTTATCTCCCTCCTGCAGGCCGGCCTCCTCCGCCGCCGAACCCGGATCCAGTTTGGTCACCAGCGCCGGGTCATGCCCGATCGTGCCGATCACGATCAGCGACAGTAAAAAAGCCAGGATAAAGTTAAAAACAGGACCCGCAACGATGATCGCCATCCGCGCCCATACCGACTTGCGCGAAAAAGAACGCTCATCATCCACGTCCTCCTCCTCACCGAGCATCATACAAGACCCACCGAAAGGCAGGATCTTCCACGAGTAGATCGTATGATCATCGAACTCCGGATGCTCCTCGAAAAACGCCGTCGTCTTAAAAAACATCAGACGATGCTTCGTCCCGTCACTCGCCCAGGACACGATCCTCGGTCCCATACCGAGGGAAAACTCGATCACCCCTACATGATTTGCCTTGGCCACGATAAAATGACCAAACTCATGAAAAATGATGATCACACTGAAAACCAGTATTGCTAACAGGATTGAACCTACACTCATTGCCTTAACCTCTCATCCAAAATACGATACGTCCATGCCTCCGCCTCGAGGATATTCTCCAGCGTCGGCTCTTCTATCACAGTATGTTGTTCCATCGCATATTCTATCATACCATATATTTGTAAAAATGGAAGTCTTTTTTGTAAAAATTTATCGACCGCATACTCATTTGCCGCATTCATCACGGTCGTCATCGTCCCACCGATACGCGCGCTCTCGACTGCGATCGGTATACCCCGCAGCACCTCGGTATTTGGTTTCTCAAAGGAAATGCTCGCCAGCTCCTCGAAGTCCAATCGCTTATCATCCAGATCTCTTCGCTCCGGATACAACAACGCATACTGGATCGGCACCCGCATATCCGGGCTGCCTAGCTGCGCCAGCACTGCCCCATCGCGGAAGCCCACCATCGAATGGATGATGCTCTTTGGCTGCACGAGCACATGGATCCGATCCACCGGCACATCAAAAAGCCACGTCGCCTCGATGATCTCGAGTCCCTTATTGATCATGGTCGCCGAGTCCGTCGTGATCTTGGCCCCCATCGCCCAGTTGGGATGCGCGAGCGCCTGCTCCACCGTGACACTCTCCAGCTCCTCACGCGTTGCCTTACGAAACGGTCCCCCTGACGCCGTCAGAAAAATGGTCTCGATCGGCCCGTCCGCAGAAGCCCGACCACCGGCCGCACCGGCATATCCACCATCCTGTCGCTCCACCGGCACACCGTCTGCGAAAGGCCCACCCGGCACATCCTGCAGGCACTGAAAGATTGCCGAATGTTCTGAATCTACGGGAAGTAGTCTGACCTTATGCTCTCTCGCCTTTTTCATGATCAGATGCCCGGCGCACACCAGCGTTTCTTTATTCGCGATGGCGATATCCTTGCCATGCTCGATCGCCGTCAACACCGGTCTCAGGCCGATCATACCGACCATCGCCGCTACGACCAGGTCCACCTCGGGGGCCTGTACCGCCGCGAGATACCCGTCCATCCCGTAGAGGATCTCCGGTTTGCTCGTCACACCCTGCTCCTCGAGACTCTCCTCGAGCCGGTCCGCATGCTCCGCATCCTTCATCACGACGAGACGCGGACGGAACTCCTCCACCTGCTCCGCCATCTTGTCAATGTTGGTCCCCGCCACCAGCGAAAAGATATCAAAATCCTCCGCATACTGTCGTATAACCTGGAGCGTCTGGGTCCCGATCGATCCCGTCGAGCCTAATATCGTTACACATTTCATGAGCTGCACCTCTTAGTAACCGATTGATCAATAATTCCGTCCGATCATCATAAACATCACCAGCAGATAATACACAAACGGCGCCACAAAGATCACACTGTCAAAGCGATCCAGGATCCCGCCGTGTCCCGGGATGATGTTTCCGTAATCCTTGACCACATAGTTTCGTTTGATTGCCGAAGCCGCCAGATCACCAAAAATCGATACGACCGCACTGATCATCACGACGATCGGAATAACGATCGTCTGCGGGATTGAAAGCCACGTCATATCCGGCACAAACAGCGAGTAGATAAAGGAAAGCAGCCCGGCTCCCAGGACACCGCCGACACAGCCCTCGATAGTCTTTTTCGGGCTGAGTTCGGAGAAATGATGCTTGCCGATCAGCTTACCCACACAGTACGCGCAGGTGTCCGCGCCCCACGAACCAAAGACGATCAGCCATACCAGCCACTGACCGTTCGGGAGATTGCGCGCGAAAACCACATGCGATAACAGAAATCCCGCGTACGCCACGGCAAAAAAACACTCGGAAACCGCCTCGATACGGACCTTGGGATATTGTATCACATAGATAAACAGCAACAAAAGCAGATAGCCTACGAAAAACGGGAAGAAATAACTCGTCATATCCGTCGCGATCATCACATAAAACACGATCACGGAAAGATACGTCACAAAGCCGACGGGCTTTTTTTCCAGACCAACCACGCGCATCAGCTCGAAGTCCGCGATCAAAGACAGCAATCCGAACACGATCGTCAGATACGGATCCCCGAACACAAACACGGCGATCAGTCCTATCACCAATATGATTCCACTGATCAGTCTTGTTACAAACATAAGCTAAAAACCTCCTGATTCTCTCCTTCTTCTCCATCCGCCGGGTCACTACCTTCCTGCGAACGAGCACTTGCCTCCATCATTTATCTTCCTTCAGCCCACCGAACCGTCGATCTACATGATTGAAATAATCGATGGCTTTTTCCAGTTCCTTCTTGTCAAAGTCCGGCCAGGTCACATCTGTAAAATAAAACTCGGCATAGGCCAACTGCCAAAGCAGGAAATTCGACAGCCGCTGCTCACCTCCGGTTCGGATCAAAAGCTCCGGATCCGGAACCATATTCGTATCCAGGCACTCATCGATCAGCGCTTCAAAAATATCATCCGTATCATAACGACCGGCTTTCACATCCCCGGCAATCCGCTTCACGACCCGTGTGATCTCATCCCGGCTGCCGTAGTTCAACGCGATCGAGACATCCAGTCCGGTGTTATTCGCCGTCGTCTCCTCGAGCTCCCGGATCGTCGTTTGAAACGACTCGGTAAGCACCGTCCGGTCTCCGATCACACGCATCCGCAGATCATTTTTCATCGCACGCTTGATCGAGCTGCGGAGCTCCGACTCCAGCAGATCCATCAGCGCGTCGACCTCCTCCTGCGGACGCTTCCAGTTCTCCGTGGAGAACGCATACATCGTGATGTACTCGACGCCCAGCTCCTTAGCCGCGCGACAGATCCTCTCGACGTTCCGCGCCCCCTCGGCATGACCGGCCTTGCGCGGGAGATGGCGGCGTTTCGCCCACCGTCCGTTACCGTCCAGTATGATCGCTATATGCTTTGGTATTTTTCTCTCTTCGCTCATCGTTTCCTCACTTGTTGGATCCGGCGGCCGTTGTCCACATATCCACACGATCCTCCGGCGCCATGATCGGCGATACGGTCTGTTTTGCTTACTTCTAGTGAAAAAGATACTCCCGTATGAGAGTATCTTTTTTCTCGTTTTCATAACTATATTTTTATTATACCGTCATAACCTCTGACGTCTTGGCCTCGATCGCATCGTCGACCTCTTTGATGTAGCGGTCGGTCAGCTTCTGGATATCTGCCTCGGCATCCTTACCCTCATCCTCGGAGAGCTCGTTTGCCTTGGTCGCCTTTTTGACAGCATCGTTGGCATCACGTCGGATGTTACGGATGGCTACCTTGGTATCCTCGCCGCGTTTTTTGACTTCCTTTGCCAACTCCTTACGACGATCCTCTGTCAGCTCCGGGAACACCAGGCGGATAACCTTACCGTCGTTGGCCGGAGTCAGACCGATATCGGAAGCGATGATCGCCTTTTCGATCTCCTTCATCAGGGAAGCATCCCACGGCGCGATCTGAATCATACGTGCCTCCGGGACAGATACGTTAGCCACACCCTGGATCGGTGTCGGTGTCCCGTAGTAATCCACCTCGACCTTATCCAGCACGTGCGGATTGGCACGTCCGGCACGTATCGTCATATACTCTTCTCTCATGTTAGAGAGAGACTTTTCCATTTTGCTCTCAAAGCTACTAATATCAAAACTCATGGAATCCTCCGTTCTCCTTTTACACGTCTCTATCCGATCAGTCTGCGGTAATAATTGTCCCCGTTGTCTCTCCGGCTACTGTCCGGAGGATCGAGTTCTCTTCATTCAGACTGAACACATACATCGGCATGTGGTTCTCCATACACAGGACAGCCGCCGCCAGATCTACAACACCCAACTGCTTGTCCACGATCTCCTTCATCTCCATCTTGTCATAACGCTTCGCGTCCGGATTGGAGTGCGGATCGCTGTCATAGACACCGTCGATCGACTTCGCTGCCAGGATGATCTCGGCATCGATCTCAATCGCACGAAGTGCTGTCGCTGTATCGGTCGAGAAGAACGGATGCCCGGTCCCTCCTGCGAGGAACACAACCATGTTTTTCCCGAGATATTTATTGACACGATCCTTGGAAAAAAGCTTGGTAAAGGAGCCGCACTCAAACGGTGTCAGAACGGCTGTCTTCAGTCCTGTCGAACGACAGATCTCAGACATATAAATGCAGTTCATCACCGTGGCAAGCATACCGATCTGGTCTGCCTTGGTGCGGTCGATCGCATCGCTGGAGCGTCCGCGCCAAAAGTTCCCGCCGCCGATCACGATCGCCACCTGGACGCCGTCATCGACAAGCTTTTTGATCTGGTCAGCTACCGGCCTCGCGGTCGCCTCGTCAAGTCCCGTACCCTTATCACCGGCGAGCGCCTCGCCGCTCAGCTTAAGAAGTACTCTTTTATACTTGGCCATCTATGCCCTCCATTATTCAAAGAACGTATCGAGATCTACATCGGCGAACTGCAGGGAGCAGTGTCCGTCGATCACGGCACCGGAGTTGATCTGGATGGACTTAGCCTTGATGTCACCCTTGACAACGGCAGTCGAATCGATGATAACCGGACCGTTTACCTCGATATTACCCTTAACCGCACCGGCTACAACAACCGATGTCGAGTTGATACCACCGATAACAACCGTACCGACATCGATCTTTACGATGCCCTTGGAGTTCAGGTCACCCTCCAGGCGCGGTGTGTTAACATAAATCTCGGATGCGTTGGTGTTACCTGCTACACGACCGGTGATCGTCAACTTGCCGGCACACTCTACATCACCCTCGATCGTACCCTTTACAACCAGGGATGTATCACTCTTGATACCACCGTTGATGGTCGTACCCTTGGTGATTACTGTAACTTCATCTGTAGACATTTCCATGTCTTCCATGCTCTCTGCACTTATATTTGTCATGCTGATATCCTCCGTAACCGAACTGCTTGTCATCGTCTCTTCAATAACCGGTGCTTCCATCACCGGCTCCGGAACTACTTCCTCTACTACCGGCATCTCAGCCACCGGCTCCGGAACTACTTCCTCGACCATCGGCATCTCGACCTCAGGCTCAGGGATCACTTCCTCAACCATCGGTATCTCGACCTCAGGCTCTGCCGTTTCCTCCTCGATGGCCGGCTCATCTGCTGTTATATCCGGCATCGCTGCCACGCCGGAAAGGAGATCCTCCAGCGACTGCTCGCCGTCTGCTCCGGTCACAGGCTCCTCCTCGAGCTCCGCTGCGACGTCCGCATCATCCGCCGGCTTGGTAAACATCATTGCCGGCTCCTCGATACCGTCATCCTCCGGCATCGGTGTCTCGACCGCGAAATCCTCGACGGCCACATCCGCGACATCGCCAGCCTGTTCTTCATCGAAGGTCTCAGTCAGCTCGTTTACCGACTGCGCGATATCCTCCTTTAAATCCTTAAAAAAACTCATAGGTGTCCTCCATTCTTATTGATTATGCCGGATCGGTGCCGTATTCTCATCGACCGGCAGAATTTCATATCCACTCTCCTTCAGGTGTCGGATCACCGAGGAAAGAGTCTTCACCGTCATCGGCTGAGTCTGCGTATCGTAGAAAACCACAACCGAGGTATCGTACTTCTCGACATCGGCGAGGATCTCGTTTCGCATTTCTTTTTTACCGACTCCCGTATCACGGATATCCGGACTTAAGACATTCCAATCCAGATAGGTGATGTCCTTTTTCTCCAGGATTTCTATCAGCTTCTCAATCGGGACCTTGGTATCCTTGACACTGCTTCCGCCCGGGAACCGATAGTACTTAGCGTACACGCCCGTCACATCGTGCAGATACTCATAGAGCTTATCCAGGTCCTGTGAAAACGCCATTTCAGACGCATAGATCTCATCGTATACATGGGAGTAAGAATGCATCCCCAGGGTATGTCCCTCATCTACGATGCGCTTATACATCTTCTTGGAAAAATCATCTTCCTTGCCGGTTACAAAAAAGGTTGCCTTGACATCGTACTTCTTTAACGTATCCAGGAGTTTTTCCGTATTCGGTCCCGGTCCGTCATCGAAGGTCAGATAAACCTTTTTGCCCTTGCCCGGCTTATCCGGATCCGCACTCGGTGTCGGCTCGGCTGTCGCCGCCGTCCCACTCGCTGCATCTGTATCCGGTGCTGCATCGACCGCCTGCTGACTCACCGCCACGGTGGTCTGGGTGTTAAAGCTGTCCAGTTTGGTCTCCAGAGCGTTCATACGCATCAGAAGCCATATACAGAGTCCGGTCGGTGCCAAAAGCAAAACAAGCACAAAAAATATGATGATTCGTTTAATGCGCTTTACCCGTTTCTTACGGTAATCCGCGCTGACCTTTCCTAACGTATCACCCGTCATCGGCCTGCCTCCTTACCCGATTGACATTATACCATAAAAACTAATATTTGAAAAGAATCTTTTACAAAAAATGAAACAACGGAGGACAAGCCCCCTCGTCCCCCGTTATTACAGTATTCTACAAGATTAGCCGATCTGTGCGGCAACTTCTGCTGCGAAGTCCTCTTCCTTTTTCTCGAGTCCTTCACCGGTCTCAAAACGTACAAAACCGGTCAGTGTGATGTCGGCTCCGATCTCCTTGGAAACATTTGCTACATACTGTGCAACGTTCTCCTTGTTCTCAGCCTTTACATAAATCTGCTCGGTGAGGCAAACCTCTTTGAGCTCTTTATTCAGACGACCGGTAACCATCTTCTCGATGATGTTATCCGGCTTGGAAGCGTTCTTCGGATCGTTCTTAGCCTGCGCCTTGAGTGTCTCGAGCTCTTTTGCCTTGTACTCCTCGGAGATATCATCCGGGGAAAGGAACTTCGGGCTCATAGCGGCAACCTGCATAGCGACATTCTTCAGGCACTCATTTACCTGATCTGCGCTTGCGGAGGTAGCTGCCTTCACCAGTACGCCGATCTTACCGCCTGCATGGATGTACGGTACGATCACACCTGCCGGCTCCTCAACCTTCTCAAAACGACGGATGTTCATGTTCTCGCCGATGGTTGCGATCATGCTCTTGAGATTCTCGTCAACCGTTACGGAACCATCCTCGATCCACGGCTCAGCCAGGAAAGCATCCATATCTGCTGCGCTGCTGGCAAGTGCCTGCTTAGCAACCGATGCGACAAATGTCTGGAACTTCTCATTCTTTGCTACGAAATCGGTCTCGCTGTTTACCTCAACGATCGAAGCGGTCTTCGCATCGTCGCTGACATTGACACATACGATACCCTCAGCTGCGATACGGCCGGCCTTCTTCTCAGCCTTTGCCAGGCCGTTCTCCTTGAGCCACTCAACAGCCTTGTCCATATCTCCATCCGTGTTGGTCAGCGCCTTTTTACAATCCATCATACCGGCGCCGGTCATCTCACGTAACTCTTTTACCATAGAAGCACTGATTGCTGCCATCGTTTTACTCCTCCTCTTCTTCCACTTCTTCAGCAACTGTCTCGTTGACAGCGTCTGACATCGTCTCACCCTGATTTGCCTCGATTACGGCATCAGCCATCGTGGAAACGATCAGCTTAACCGCACGGATCGCGTCATCGTTACCCGGGATCACGTAATCAAGCTCCTCCGGATCACAGTTGGTATCCACGATTCCAACCAGCGGAATATGAAGGATATGAGCCTCTTCGATACAGATGTGCTCTTTCTTCGGATCTACCACAAAAATAACCTGCGGAAGTTCCTTCATTTCTTTAATACCACCGAGGTTTCTCTCGAGCTTATCCCACTCCTTGCGAAGCTTGATAACCTCTTTCTTCGGCAGTACGTCAAACGTACCATCCTCAGACATACGCTCGATGTCCTTCAGACGACGGATTCTCGTCTTGATGGTCTTAAAGTTGGTCAGCATACCGCCGAGCCAACGCTCATTGACATAGTACATACCGCAGCGCTCTGCCTCCTGCGCTACCGTATCCTGTGCCTGCTTCTTGGTGCCGACAAACAGAACCTTACCGCCGTTTGCTACGACATCCTTGATTACATTGTAAGCATCGTCCACTTTGCCGACCGACTTCTGCAGGTCGATGATGTGAATCCCGTTACGCTCGGTGTAGATATACTCCGACATTTTCGGGTTCCAGCGTCTGGTCTGGTGACCGAAGTGAACACCGGCCTCCAGGAGCTGCTTCATTGAAATTACGCCCATTTTCTGGACCTCCTTTGGTTTTTTAGGGGTCATGCCCCGTCTTCCACCGGTTTCCTTTCACGACCGAACCGCATCCTTTGAGATACGGCACCCCGGTCGGGATCCACCGATGTGTTTACATAACAATCGCCATTTTAACACAAGAAACACATAAATGCAAGTGTTTTTTTACGCGATTGTATGGTTCTTTGGTGATCAGGTGTGCGTGATCGCTTTGGCGATCTTCGCATACGAATCGCCGACCTTCAGTGTATACTTTCCGGCGATGATCTTATCTCCGAGATTATGACGTACGATGTAGTGGTCAAACTCCCACATGTCGTCGATGATCCCGGCTTCATAAAGCTCTCTGGCTACTGAGCTCGACAGCAATCCGCTCCGTACCTTGAACTTCACTTCCGTTCCCTTTTCGAGGATCTTGTGCGCAGACGGTGTCGCATTGGGATCCGAGCTTCCGGTCGGCTCCGGCTTATCCGTCTCTTTCGGTTTCTCGGTGTCCTTTGGCTTTTCGGACTCCTTGGGCTTATCCGTCTTTTCCGGTGCCTTGGTCTCTGCCGGTGACGGCTCCGGTGACTCGGACGTCTGTGAGGTATCGGATCCTCCGTCTCCGCCGACGCCGGCTCCCTTTCCGGAGGATCCGGTCGCTGTCGCAGCCGGCGCCTCTGCGGTCGGCACGGTCGAGGTCTCCGGTCCGGATGCCTCATCCTTGCCCGCGTCCTTCGGGAACACCATCCCGAGCTCTCTGGCTCTCTCTATGATATTATCATCGGAGGAGGATCCGTTACTCCGGAGTCCTACTCCCATCAGGACCGCTGCGACCAGAAGTCCCAATCCCAGCCCCTGTAAAAATCGTCTCATCTAATCCCTCCTCGAAAGAACGCGTCGCATCCTTTCAGGTACACCTTTAACTTCTCTTCTTAAGCATCGCGATCATCAGCTTGACCTCGCCCTGCCCGATGTTCAGCTCCTTAGAGATCTCTACGACCGACTTGCCCTGCTTATACAGCATGCGGATGCGATCCTCGACCGCCTCACCGCCGGCACTCCCGGCTGTCTCCTCCATATGCTGAAAGACCATCTCCCGCGACGGACGCGTCAGCTTCTGCTGCGGTGCGACCGGCTCGCTCACGGGTGCCACCGGTGTCGGATCCGGTATCGTCATTCCCGGTGAAGCATTGGCCTTGAGGTTCTGCGGCTTCAGTCGCTGGATCCCGGTCAGTGCGGTCGGTGCCGGCTGTGCCGGTGGCTCCGGCTGCGGGATCGGCTGTACCGGTGTGATCAACATCTCGCCGGTATTCTCAATCGGTGCCTCATAGACCGGATCCTTTTTCGCGACATACTGCTGCGCGGTAAAGACGGTCCGATGCACACCGATCTCATTTCCCTTCGAGGTACCCAGCATCTCATCTTCACGGATCGGTTTGCCGGTCGATACCTCAGGGACACTCGTATCCTTTTTTTCATTGGGTGCAAAAATAGTCTGAGATTTCTGCCTGGCTCTGTCGAGTCCGGTGGCCGCCTGCGGCGAGGGCTCCGGTGCCGGCTGACTGACCGGTACGGGCTTCGGCGCGATAGGCTTCGGTGCGACAGGCTTCGGCGGCTCCGGTGCCACGTCTCTCTGGACGCTGACTGGATCCGGGAGCGCCTCCTGCTCCGGTGTCTGCTCCACGGATGTGATGGTCGGGACGGATCGGCGGACCGTATCCTCCTCCATCATTTTCTGGAGCTCCTTCTGCTTTTCGCCAAGCATGTTATACATGAAAACCA
This sequence comes from Eubacterium sp., assembly GCA_036343395.1. GTDB lineage: Bacteria > Bacillota > Clostridia > Lachnospirales > Lachnospiraceae > Eubacterium_F. The sequence continues at coordinate 13,432 of JAZASH010000026.1, forward strand.
CTTCTTCATGATTGACATGGATTTTGTCCATCAGTGGTTTAGAAAACTCGTCAATCGCCATGATCTTTTCGTTACAGATCCGGTTCATCTGGTCCTCGGTAGTCTCGACCAGCTCCATCCCGCGGTTTTCGAGGATATCATCGATATGCTTGATGATGACCTCCTCATCCTTCTCTGTCCACAGATCCGCACCGTGTACCTGCGCCTCGTCGTCTTCCTGTGTCTTCTTTTTCCGTGACACAAAAAAACTGGCACAAATACATATGATCCCGATGATGATCAGGACGATCTCTACAGTTAGCATTACTTATCTCCCTTACTTCTATATCTTTCAGCACGACGTCAGATTCAGATCATGATGTCGAACTTCGAATCGGACTTCGGAGCCATCGGCGCCTCGTCCTTTTTCTTTTCTTTTTTCTTACGCTCCGAGCCGTTGTAGGAGCCGCGGCTGCCTCCGTCATCCATGTCGTATTCCTCGGTCTCACTCCGCTGTGTCTCGACGGTCTGCTGCGCTCTCTGCTCAATGTTTGCCTGCGCCTGAGCCGCCATCTGATCGTGGGCGTGCTGATGCTGCTGGATCTCGCGCCCCTGATAATCACCGGCCTCGACGGACCGTGGCGCCATCGTCATAAGATCTACGGTATTCCAAGGCATAGCCTACCTCCCTTACAGATCCGTCATACGGACATCGGCACCGTCTCGCACAAACCGACAGTGTGAGATCGGATCGTGGATGATACGTGAAGCATCTTTTACATTGAGCTCCGTCCCGGCGTATACCGCGTCGTAAACCTTGACACAGGATCGCTTATTATTATCGATCCGCTCGAGGATCGACTCACGCTCGTAACGGTTTTCTTTTAACTCTTTTTGAAGTGCCGGTTTACTCTTAGCGGCACGCTTGACAAATCCCTTTTGTTCCTCGCTGACTTCCTCACCGCGGGAGACCATCGCGCGGATCCCGCTCGTCACCTCTTCAATCTTTTTCAGCTCCGCCTCGATCTCCGTATTGCGATCGTGAAGCTGATTCACGCGGATGATCAGCTCCTTATCCGAGATCACCTCGATGGCGGTGTTACTCCCCATCTCCGAGCCGATCGTCGTCGCGGAGATCGTCCCGTAGGTACGAATCGATCCACCGTTGATCAGTCCCTTTTTACCGCGGACCTCGACATCCTCACGGCACTCAACATTACTGTTCAGTACGGCGTCGGCCTTCAGCATACCTTTGCACTTGATCGTCGCGCTCTCGATAAACTTGGCGGTAATATTACCCTCGGCGGTCAGAGAGCCCTTCTCTCCGCCCTGCATTCCTCTCTTCAGGACGATGTTTCCACCGGAGACGAGCTCCGCCCCCTCGACGACACCGTTGACGACGATATCGCCGTCCGCAACGATCTTATAACCGGTATTGACATTACCGGTGACCTGTACGGTCCCCTTGTACTCAATATCTCCCGTGGAGGCATCGACATTGGCCGGTACCTGATAAATATCCGACACCATGACCATATCCTCGACCAGCGAAACATGGCCCGACACCTGGGAGTAGATTTTTAACTTATCCTCTGAGATGCGGATGTTCCGTCCGAATCGCAGATGGCGGTTTCTCACCTTACGCGGCTTGAGCGGCTTGCCCGTCACCGTGACACCGGGTGTCCCCCAGTCAACCGGCTTTAAGGTTGCCAGCTTCTGGCCGGCCTCGACCGGCTTGATATTTCCTAACTGATGGAAATCCACACTACCGTCCTCGTTCATTTTCGGACGGGCTGTCTGGTTGATATCAAAATGATAGGTAATCTTGGCGTCGTGCCCCTCTCGCGGCTTCGTCGCCACTGCCAGGAGATAGTCCCTGCAGTACTCATGGTTCTCCAAAAAATGATCGATTGCCTTTTTCCTCACACCGTGTTTGACTCCGGCGATACGAAGATCGGCGATAATCTCATCCTCCGTCATAATATCGCCGCCGGAGGAAGGCGGGTAAAACCGGGCCAGGGCCTTCATGCCGTCACGAGCGACCGAAACAATACACTTACCTCCGACCGGGATGATCTTCTCCGGCCACAGCTCGAAAGGCTCGCCAAAAGCCCCTCGATCCAAATAGGTCGCGAGTTTAGCACCATCATAATCAGGAAAAGAGATGAAATCCAGGTAGCGTATTACCTCATCCACCTGAAACATCTCTCCGTCACCTTCGGCCGGATGTACGAGCAAGTACATCTTTTCGTTCTGTTCGATTAGTTCGAAATAGGCATTTCTCCCCATAATTCACCACCTTCAATATGGTTTAAAACAGATTCAGAAAATCTACGGAATCCCCTAACCGCTCCTTGATCTTTTTCAATGCTTTAGTATGGAGCTGCGAAACGCGTGACTCCGATACCTCCAGAATCTCGCTGATCTCCTTTAATGTCAACTCTTCATAATAGTAAAATGTGATAACCTGCTGTTCTTTTTCGGTCAGATTCTGCAGCGCCTCTGCGAGGGTCTTTTTCAACTCCTCCTGCATAGCCGCCTGCTCCGGACCGGCAAAATGCGATCCGAGGGTATCGATACGTCCCTCATTTCCCTGCTCGAGATAATCATCCAGGGAAATCATATTGGAGAGCTCTGCCTCCGAACGCCATCCCTCGAGCTCATCGACCGTGAGTCCCAGCTCGGTCGCGATCTCCTCGTCCGTTGCCGGTCGTCCCAGATCGGCCTCAAGCTTGGTGATGGCACCATCTATCTTTTTTTGCTTTTGTCTGAGTGTACGCGGCACCCAATCCATCTTACGGATATGATCCAGGATGGAGCCACGGATACGAAGGCTGGCGTAGGTCTCGAACTTGACATTTTTCGCCATGTCATATTTATCGATCGCGTCGATCAAACCAAAGATCCCGTACCCTACCAGGTCGTCGTACTCGACAGTATAGCCGAGATACATTCCCATACGGCCGGCTACCAGATTGACAACATGGATATACTCCAGTATCAGCTGGTCACGAAGCTCGGTCTCCTTCGTCCGCATATAGCGATCCCATATTTTTTGTCTTTCCGCTTCCTTCATACGTGAATCCTTTCACTTAGTCACCGATATAGTTGCCATCCTCATCAAAAGCATCCTCGTCGAAGCTGTCATCATAATCATCAGCGCCACCGCCGCCCTGAGATTTCTCAAAACGACTCTCGGCGATCTTTCTCCGACGCTCACTTTCCTGTGCTATTTTTTCTTCTCTTTCCAGCCGCTCTCTGTCTTCTTCCTCGGCCTTCAATCTGGCTTCTTCAGCCTCTCTTTTTTTCTTCTCCAGCTCCTCCATCGCCTTGCGCTCCGACTGGACGCGCCCTACAACCTGTCCGGCGATCTGCCCGATAATATAAAACACGACCAGTACAATAGCCAATGCGATAAGATTGGTCTGAACCGGCCATTTTTGTACAAGTCCTAAAATGCATGTGATCAAACCGGCTAATAGCATAACAAAAGCCGGGATAAATCGATATTTCATATCACCGAATCCCCTACTCCAACCGTTCGAATATGCAGCTCTGAATTACTGGGATCAAACGTGATGGTCCTTCCGTATTCGTTACCGGTGTCCTCCGCATGGATGGGGATGTGCCACTCGGCAAGCATTTCCTTTACTTTCTCAACATTCTGATCACCGACGTTCAACATGGAGTTTGTGGAACGCTGGGCAAACATTTTTGCCCCTCCGGCGATCTTCGCCTTTAGCTTGGATGCCTGCACACCGTACTTTTGAGTCAGCTCCTCATACATATCCAACAGGCATGTATCCGCAAACTTAAATCGGTTTGACTGTTGAGAAGGAACACGCGTACTGTCCGGCAGCATAATATGGGCCAACCCACACACGCCGGAACTCTCATCATAGAGAACTACTCCCAGACAGGATCCCAATCCGAGAGTAGATATCTTTTGAGGGGGACGACAGATTTTATAATCTGCCATCCCCACTCGTACCATTTCACCCATATAGCTCTCACGCTTTCTTCTTTTCCTCGACAACTGCCTGGATGTCCAGAAGTGAGATCAGGCTTTCTTCTTTCTTGCCGATACCGGCCAGATATGCTGACTTCTTATCGTCAAGCTTGAAGTTCGGAACCTCGATCGTATCCACCTCGATGTCTACTACCTCACGAACCTCATCTACAATGAAGCCGACACGTGACTGATCCTCCATGCGCACGATGATGATACGTGTCGCATTGGTATACTCGATGTCCTCGAGATCAAAACGAAGACGAAGACTCATGATCGGAACTACTTCACCACGCAGGTTGATCACACCTTTGTAGTATTCCTGTGATTTGGCAACTCTTGTTACCTGCTGCATGCGCACGATATTATCTACATAGGCAATATCGATACCGTACTGCTCGCCACCGAGTTTCACCACGATGTACTGTACGATCTCCTCCTGCACATCCAGAATCTGATCTACCTTATCTTCCATGCGTTAGCACCTCCTTAAATCAACGTGTTCGTATCAAAGATCAGTGCTACCTCGCCATCACCAAGGATCGTTGCACCACTAAACAGCTTCTCGTTTGTAATGTGTCTTCCGAGAGACTTGATGACTGTCTCCTGCTGGCCGATCAGGTTGTCGACGATCATGCCGACACGCTGGTCACCCTTCTGCATGATAACAACCACATAGTTCTCAGGCTGCTCCTCCAGCTCGTCGAGCTCGAGAATCTCGTGAGAACGGATGATCGGAATAACGCTTCCGCGGAGGTTGATAACCTCTTTGTTCTGCACGTAACGGATCTCGTTCTTCGGAATATCCTCGATACCCTGGATATTGCTGAGTGGAATCGCATATTTCTCGTCCATAACCTCGACCATCAAAGCCTGGATGATCGCCAGTGTCAACGGCAGCTGGATCGAGAAGGTACTTCCCTCTCCCTGTACCGACTTGGCACTGATGCTTCCGCCGAGTGCCTCGATCTTGGTACGTACGACATCCAGACCAACGCCTCGACCGGATACGTCTGTGATCTTCTCTGCTGTTGAGAAGCTCGGCTGGAACAGAAGATCGATGTAGTCCTTGTCGGACATCGTCTCTGCCTGCTTCTCTGTGATCGTGCCCTTCTCGAGAGCCTTCTGACGTACTTTATCGATATTGATACCGCCACCATCGTCTCGGACTTCGATGACAACGTTATTACCATCCTGGAAGGCATCGAGGAAGATAGAACCAACCTCGTCCTTGCCGAGCTTGACACGCTCCTCGTTGCTCTCGAGACCGTGGTCAGCCGAGTTACGCAACAAGTGCATCAGCGGGTCGCCGATCTCGTCGATAACGGTACGATCGAGCTCGGTCTCCTCACCAGTCATATACAACTCCATTTTCTTGCCGAGCTTGCGGCTCAGATCACGGATCATACGCGGGAATCTGTTAACGACACTTTCGATCGGTACCATGCGGACCTTCATGACAGACTCATGGAGGTTCGTTGTGATACGTTCCAGATACTCGATCTGATCGTTAAATGCCTGATTATCATTAGCTACGGCATCTCCGTTGCTCGATGCAGCAACGAGACCGTTCTTTGCGATGATAAGCTCGCTGACAAGGTTCATCAGCTCATCCAGCTTGTCGATATCGACACGGACGGAGCGGCTGCCCACCTTGCCCTTGCCGCCGGAGCTTGCTTTCTTTTTGTCGGCCCCACCATCGGATGCCTTGGCTGCCGGTGCATTTGCCGCCGCAGCCGGAGCTGCTCCTGCCGCAGCCGGTGCTGCTGCGCCTGCTGCCGGTGCCTCTGCACCTGCTGCCGGTGCCGGTACCGCATCGATCGGCTCGCCGTCTTCGTTTTCTGTCGCCATGGCCGGAATCGGGAAATCGTCAATATACACGTCATCCACCTCCGATACATTCAGAATCATCTGTTTAATATCATCCTTGGACTCGCCGGTTACGAGAATCCAGCTAAAGTCAAACTCGAACTCCTCGTCCTCAATCTGCTCTGTCGTCGGAACCGACTTCACAAGCTCGCCTTTTTCATCGACGGACTTAAATACGAGGAAAGCACGTGCCGACTTCAATACACAGGAGCTCTGAAGGAATACAGTAATACCGTATACGTTCTTGCCCTCTCTCTTTGCGTCGTTCATCGCCGTTACTTCGGAATCGTTCACGCGAATCTCACGGAAACGCTCCTTCTCAGCGTTCGCTGCCGGTGCCGGAGCTGCCTCCTCGGCTGCCGGTGCTGCTTCTGCCGCCGGTGCCGGTGCTGCCTCCTCGGCTGCCGGTGCCGGTGCCTCCTCTGCCGCAGGCGCCTCGGCTTCTCCGCCGCCACCGCCTTCGGTCATGATCGCGTTAAGGTCATTGATAATGTCCTCGTTGTCCTCGGTTCCCTCGTTGCCTTCGGATGAGATCACCTGGAGATATCCCTCCAGAGCATCCAGTCCGCGGAAAAGAACGTCCACCAGCTTCGGGCTGGCTTTCATGTTTCCGTTACGGATCTCTGAGAATACATTCTCCAGATCGTGAGTCAGACGCTGCATACGGGCAAATCCCATCGTACCTGCCATACCCTTGAGAGTATGTGCCGCACGGAAGATCTCGTTGACCGTATCCGCATCGTCCGGATCCTTCTCCAGAGCAAGCACGTGCTCGTTCAGACTCTGAAGATGTTCCTTGGTCTCATCGATGAACAAATCCAAGTATTGACTCGTATCCATATCTACCTCTTTTCTGCAGGCTTCCCTGCTTATTATACTCCTGCTCGTCGGATAAGCATCCCGGTGACGTCCTCAAGAGGCACTACGTCATCTGCATTTCCCGACTCCACTGCTGCTCTCGGCATCCCGTATACCACACAGGTGTCCTTGTTCTGTGCCACACACTTAACCTCATGTGTCTCACGGATCAAGGAGATGCCGCTGGTTCCGTCGCTCCCCATCCCGGTCAGTACCGCACAGATGATCTCCTCAAAACCCGAGTCAACCAGGGACTCGAAAAAAATATCTGCACACGGTCTCAGTCCTCCGCGAGGCGGCTTGTCATTCTCTGAGAAGCAATACGTGCCGTTTGGCTTAGATATCAGTTCGCACTGCTTTCCGCCCATCGCGATGTAGACATTTCCGGGCTTGAGTTCCTCTCCGTCGCTTGCTTCCTTTACATGGATCGGACTCATTTCGTTGAGTCGCTGGGCAAGTGAGTTGGTAAATCCGGCAGGCATATGCTGTACGATGACCACCGGATACGGAAAGTTCTCCGGAAAATACGGTACGACCGACTGTAATGCCTTCGGTCCTCCCGTCGATGAAGCGATAACCACCAGCTTGGTTCCCTTCCGTGTCGTGGGGCGTTTGTGTGTGCCGACCGGTCTGACCGGAGTCGGTCTCGCCGGTGCTGCTTCTCTCTTCGGCTGCGCGACAGGGGCCTTTGCTTCATCCAGGCCGGTTGCCATGTACACGCGCTTCAGCAGCTCCACACGGAAATCTGCGAAGTTCTCACCGATCGAACTGATCGGCTTCTTGATGAAATCAAGAGCTCCCAACTCGAGAGCCTCGATCGTCTCGCTACCGCTCTCGCTGGCGATCGAGCTGACAATCAGGGATGGGATCCGGATCCGGCTGCGGTTCATCTCGCGCAGTAGGCGGACACCGTCCATCTTCGGCATCTTGATATCGATCAGGAGGACATCGAACTGCTCTCCGCGGATCAACTGATCAAGAGCCGCCTGACCGTTATTCGCCGTGCCGGCGACAGTCAGCTGCTCATCCTGGTTTATTATATCAGAGATAACTCTTCTCATGAGTGCAGAGTCATCTATTACCAGTACTTTTTTCATCTTTCGCCTCCAGACATTCTCCTGCGCTGCTCTTCAAAAACGTACTTGACGATCATCTCACGCTCACGATTGGTCACGCCGTCAAACTCACACCGGGCGTCGGTGGCCTTCTCACGACTGTCATCGCTCTGGTCACAATCGATCACATGAGCCATAAACTTCATCGGCATAACACCGTTTTGCATTGACAGAGGGATCGCTACCTCGATCTGCTCACCGGCATCCAAACGCTCTCTCAGATGGAAGCGTACACCACCGCCGCTCAGATTGGTGATGGTTGCTGTCTGCCAGGTTTGCGGTAACTCCTCCAACTCTTTTTTACGCGACTCAAAAGCCGCCGTGTCTCCGAGAGACTTGGCTTTTTTCATATCCTCGCGAAGCTTGATTTCTTCTTTTGATAAACGACGATAGTTGATATCAAAGGTACACTCCAGACGATAAAACTTCCTCCTCTGGAACTTCTGCGGGTCCGAAACAAACAGGACATCCAGCACGGATACGCGGTTGTCCATATAACGGTTTTTGATACGTCCTCGGCACTGATACAGACCGGCCTTGGTAAAGAAGCACAGATCGATATCCTCATCGATCCGCAGCGGGACCAGACGTCCCTCCTGGATCGGTGCTACGATCTTGGCGGTGCGGACATCATCAAAATCCAACATCTGGCTGGAGTATTTTTTTACGGATCTATCATAGGAAAAAGCGGACTTTACCGGCGTGATCTCAATCTTATCACCGATCGCAAAAACCTTTTCCATTCTCCTGCCTCCTGCTTTATCAATCGTTACGTTTTTTACCGAACTTCATCCGTATCACACTGGAGAAAAGACGCATGATACCGAGTCCCTGCTCCTCCGGCGGAAGCTCTGTATTTCCGATCCTCGACGCGATCTCCATGATCGACCGGGCGGCCTTACTCTCCGGCGCGGACAGTACGACCGGCACCTGTTTCAGGATCGCCTTTGACATGTTGTCATCGTAGGGGATCGAGCCTAAAAAGTCGATATCGATATTTAAAAATTTATTGACGACGATGCCGAGCTTTTCATGTAGCTCGTTGGCATCTCCACTGCCTCGTACCTGATTAGCGATCAGCTCGACGACCGTCTGTGTTTTCTGGTAGGTCGAGTTGCGGTTGAGGGACTTGAGCAGAGCGTACGCATCCGTGATCGATGTTGGCTCCGGTGTCGCTACCAGCAGGACCTCCTCACTCGCTGCAACGAACTCCAACACCGAGTTCCCGATACCCGCTCCGGTATCGACGATCACCACGTCGGTTAGCTGATCCAGCTCTGCCATCTTCTGGATGAGATCCACGATCTGCGTTTTGTTCAGGTTGGCCATCTCGTTGATCCCGGATCCGCCGGAGATAAACCCGATATTCTCCGGCCCGTAGGTGATGATATCGCGCATTCCCTTACCCCGGAACATCAGATCCGCCAGATTGTACTGCGGTCGGATCCCCAGCATGATCTCGATATTGGCCAGTCCGAAGTCGGCATCCAGGATGACGACCCTCTTGCCCAGGCGCGCCAGGGAGATCGCCAGGTTTACGGATACGCTGGTCTTTCCCACGCCACCTTTTCCGGAGGTGACCGTGATTACGCGGGACGTCCGTAGCGGGATGTCCGGTTGGATCTGCTGGCGCTTGATGATATTACGTAAACGTTCGGCCTGATCGTCCATCGCAGTCGCCTCCTTTCTATCGTTCTGGTTTGAATAATCGTTTTGTTTTCTATTACTATTTACTTACTTAATCCGTTATGACATTAACTGTTTGGCTACCGCCTGTGCATCGATAACCGAAATATCATCCGGTACTTCCTGTCCGTTTGTAATATACGAAAGCGGACACTTGGTCTCGAGTTTCATATTCAGCATCACACCGGCCGATGAGGTCTCATCCAGCTTGGTAAAGATGATACTGTAATCCGTCAGATCCGAGTACACCTTGCAGATCTCTTTGAGATCGCGGTATTTGGTCCCGACGCTGAGCGCCAGATACACCAGTCTCTTGGTGATCGGTACCTGCTCGAGCAGGATGCGCAGATTATCGATCTGCTCACGGTTTCGATGGGAGCATCCCGCCGTATCGATCAGGACGACATCGTAGCGCTCCAGATCGTCGAGCATCTCTCGTAACTCCTCCGGCTTCCATGCGACATACAGAGGCACGTTTAAGATCTCGGTATATTTTTGCAGCTGATCGACCGCGGCCATACGGTAGGTATCGGCCGTTACGAGGGCCAGCTTACAGTTTTGTTCGAGCTTTAAGCGCGATGCCAGCTTGGCGATCGTCGTCGTTTTTCCGACTCCCGTGGAGCCCAGGAAAAAGACAAACTTCGTCGGTTCGTTTGGCTTATAATTAATCGTGTACGGCTGACCGAGCATCAGGATGATACGCTGGTATACACTGCCCAGGATCTGATCCACGGCAGCGTCCTTCGGCAGTGCATGCTTCGCCTCATCGAGGATCCGATCCGCGATCTCGGGATCGACCTCGTTTCCGACGAGCTGCTTGTAGATCAGGTCGCGGTAAACCGCACCCTTATCCTTCTCCTCTGCACCCTCGGTCTCGCGATCCTTGCTCTCCTCATCGGTGATCGACTCAGAGGACTTTATCGTATCCTTACGGGTTGACTCTTTTTTCTCTGTCTCCGGACGGGGACGCTCTGCCGCGGATGCCTTCGGTGGCTCCGGTCGACGCTCTGTCGTCCTCGCACTCTCCTGTCGCTGCGGTGCGCTCTGGCTTGTCCTCGGTGCCGGTGCGACCGCATCCTTATCGGCCATCTGTTTTTCCAAAAGAGCAAACAACTGTGACAGTCGCTCTTCGTTATTCTGTTTTTCCGCACCGGTTCTCGCTGTCGCGGCAGGTGCCGGCTTCTCCAGAGGAGGCAGTCCCTCCAACGGCGGGATCGAGACGTCAAACTTGGATTTGTGTCCGTCACCGGCAGCCGGACGTGTCGGCTCCTTTTTCTCCTCGGAGTAGTTGGTGTTCTCATCCAATGCGGCTGTAACCTCGACTTTTGCGCGCAGGAAAATACGCATCAGTCCGCGCGGATGAACCTTTTTTACGTTCATCACGATCGCACTGCTGCCGAGCTCTTCCTTCGCCTTCTCGATGGCGTCTTTTTCCGTTTTGGCCAGATATTTTTTAATGATCATTCAACGGTCACCATCCCTACTGATTGCAACTCCACATCGGAATCAATCTCATTGTAAGATAACACATGGAGGTTTTTAAACTGTTCCTCCGTCAGTTTTTTAACATACATACGGACGATCGGCGAGGTAATCAGGATCGCCGCGCGGCCGAGCTCCTCGAGCTTCTGGATCTCGTCGCGGATCGCCTCCATCAGACTCTGTGTATACGCCGGATCCAGGGCCAGGTAGGATCCCTGCTCCGTCTGCTTCACCGCCCCCATGATCTCCTGCTCCACCTTCGGATCCAGTGTGACCACACTGGTCGGTTCATTGCTAAAGAAATACTGGTTCGAGATCGCACGCTTGAGGTTCTGTCTGACGTACTCGGTCAGCACATCCGTGTCGTGCGTCGTTGTCGCATAGTCCGCCAACGTCTCGAAGATCGTCACCAGATCGCGGATCGAGATACCCTCGGCCAGGAGATTCTGCAGGACCTTCTGGATCTCGCCGACATTAAGCAGCTTCGGAACGAGCTCCGAGATCAGGGTCGTATTCGCCTCCTGGACATTCTCGATCAGGTTCTGTACATCCTGTCTGGTCAACAGCTCTGCCAGATGCGAGCGGATCACCTCGGTCAGATGTGTCGCGATGATCGACGGCGGATCCACGACGGTATAGCCCAGGGACTCCGCGCGCTCACGCTGGCTCTCTGTGATCCAGATCGCCGGCAGATGGTACGACGGCTCAAAGGTCGGGATACCGGAGATCTCCTCCTCGACATACCCCGGATTCATCGCCATATAGTGATCAAACAGGATCTCACCCTCGCTGACCGGCACGCCCTTGATCTTGATCAGGTACTGGTTCGGATTCAGCTGGATGTTATCTCGGAGTCGGATCATGGGTACCACGCACCCGAGCTCCAGAGCGATCTGTCTACGTATCATAACCACGCGATCAAGCAGGTCTCCACCCTGATTAACATCGGCCAGAGGGATAATACCATATCCGAACTCCAGCTCGATCGCATCCACTTGCAGGAGGGAGTTGACGTTCTCCGGCCTTCGTATTTCTTCGGCCGATTCTTCCTCCTCCGCGACGGCTTCCTCGATCTCCGCCTCCTCGAGCGTACCGGCGATGATACGCGACACGATGATAAAAATGACACCGTATCCGACAAAAATAACGAGGTTCAACGGGGTAAAAATACCCAGACCGATCAAGGCCGACCCGACGATCAATAGGACCTTTGGAATCGAAAACAGCTGCTTTTGCAGGACGTTTCCGACGTCGGCATCCTTGGATCCTTTCGTGACCAGAATACCGGTCGCGAGCGATATCATCAGCGACGGGATCTGTGATGTCAGGCCGTCACCGATCGTAAGAATGGAGTACCGTTGGATCGCTCCGCTGACATCCATTCCGTTCATCAATACACCGAGTGCGATACCACCGGCGAAGTTGATCACCGTGATGATCAGACCGGCCGTCGCATCTCCCTTTACGTACTTCGTAGCACCGTCCATGGCTCCGAAGAAAGCGGACTCGGCCTGGATTTTATCTCGTCGTTCCTTGGCCTCTTCGTCCGTGATGGCACCGGTGTTCAGGTCAGCGTCGATCGCCATCTGTTTACCGGGCATCGCATCGAGCGTGAATCGTGCCGTTACCTCGGATACACGCTCCGAACCTTTGTTGATAACCATCAACTGCATGATCACGAGGACGAAAAATACGATCGCCCCGACGATCAGGTTACCTCCACCGACGAAGTTACCGAACGTGGATACCACGTTGCCGGCCTCACCGGAGAGGAGGATGTTACGTGTCGAGCTGACGTTGAGCGCCAGTCGAAACAGCGTTGTAAGCAAAAGTAATGTCGGAAACGAGGACATGTCCAGCGCTTCCTTGGAAAACAGCGCGTTGAAAAGGATCACCATGGCGATCGAGATGTTCAACGC
>JAZASH010000027.1:0-25107 GCA_036343395.1 Eubacterium sp.
CATATACTGTCTCATATTTTACCAGGTATTTCTTTACCAGTTTAGTAATCACACCGCTGCTGATCACCGCCGCGACGACGAGCAGTACGATATGACCGCTCAGCAGATACTGCGTATGCGCATCACAGATCCCATGATCCCCGAGAAAAACAGCCCCGCGTACAAAGCTCGACTTCAGCTCCGGGAGGACATCCGCCAGACCGAAGATCCCCCATCCGGCGATCACGATGATCATCGTATACACCCAGGAGAAAACGCGCGGTATTTTTTCTAATACTTTATGTAAAAATAACTTCTCGAAAATAAGCAGGATGCCGTAATACACACCCCACAAAACAAAACTCCAGGCCGCTCCGTGCCAGAGTCCCGTCAGTAACCATACGATGATAATATTGCGGATCTGACACACCGCTCCGCGGCGATTTCCGCCCAGCGGGATATAGACATACTCCTTAAACCAGGTCGACAGAGAGATGTGCCAACGTCTCCAGAACTCTGTAACCGAGCGGGAGATATAGGGATAGTTGAAGTTCTCATCAAAATGAAACCCGAACATCCGCCCGAGTCCGATTGCCATATCCGAGTAACCGGAGAAATCAAAATAGATCTGAAAGGTAAAGCACAGCATACCGAGCCACACCGTCGCCGTCGTCAGATCTGCCTCAGAGCCCTTCCGTACGGCGTCCCAGATCTGGCCGATCGAGTTCGCCAGCAGAACCTTTTTCCCGAGTCCGGAGGCGAAACGCACGATGCCGTCCGTGAAATCCTGCAGGGTTTCCTTGCGACTTCTCAGCTCTCGCTGGATCGTCTGGTAGCGGACGATCGGTCCGGCGATCAACTGCGGGAACATCGTAATGTAGGTTCCGAAATCGAGGATATTTTTGCCGGCAGGAACCTTGCCCCGATACACATCAATGGTGTAGCTGAGTGCCTGAAAGGTGTAGAAGCTGATACCGATCGGGAGCGCAATCTCCAGGATCGCCATGTCCGTCCCCAGGAGTTTATTCAGCGTGCCGATCGCGAATCCGGTGTACTTGAAAAAAGCCAGATACCCAAGGTTCAGCGCGATGTTCAGCGCCAGAAGCCCGCGGCTCTTGTGCTTTTCCAATGCGATTCCGAAAACATAATTCACGATAACAGATGCCAGGATCCCGAGCACGTAGACAGGCTCACCCCAGGCATAGAAAATCAGACTGAATAAAAGCAGTATGGCGTTTCTCCCTTTACGGGGAAGAATATAGTATAAAAGAAGAACCGCCGGCAGAAAAATATATAAGAATAATAGACTGGAAAATACCATTAAGACAAGCTCTTTTTAAAGGCGGAAATCGCCTTTTTATTATCGGATGTGTCCAAAACAAACAGATAGACAAACTTCCCCTTGGAGCCTATCTTCGCTTTTTTCAAAAGATTTTTTCCGTGTTCCGAGTGATAACTCAGATTACTTTTATACTCATTAATAACGTATTTTTTCATCGCCTTTTTTATCTTTTTTACATTCGCCTTTGAGGTCGCTTTGCAGATAAAGCAGACATACTCTTCTTTGCTGTTGGACTTCTGTGCAGCGGTGTACTTGGAAAACAGTTTCGCTGATACGCCCAACACGGTAGAGTAGTTCCCGAAGATATTTTTTCTCTTGGTTTTGATCTTATTATTATCAGAAAGAGGGAAGGAACTGCTGTATGCACTTTTGACCGCATTGTATACGGAAGAGGTCGAAGCGCCCTTGGCATCGGCTGTCGTTTTTACGCCCAATACCGACGTCACAACCAGGCAAAGTGCCAGGCAAAGGCCGATCCATCTGTAGTATTTCTGACCCCTTGTCATCGTTCTCATAGCAGTTTCCTCCTAAAACCTGTCCATCACAGGGTAATCGTTTTTACCAGCCGGCGAACTTCTCTTTGCTCCACGCTTTGATCCGGTTGATCACGGCGATCGTCCCGCTCGTGTTCCAGTGGCAACCGTCGCCATCGTCGTATTTTCTCGAAAGATGGCCGGAGCCGTCATCCAGAACATCCGTTGCATTGCAGTAATAGATGTTTTTGTCCCCCTTGGCGTAGTCGCTGTACGCCTGATTGAAGATAGCTCGCTGGGTTACGGTTGGTATGTTTTCCGGTGAGGATCGGCCAAAGGGCGCGATCTTCATCAGGATAATCTCAATATGCTTGTTAATCTTTCGCAGAAGCTTGACCATCTGCTTGTAATTTTTCATCGTGTAGCTCACGGGTGCCCATGCAGACTCGTTGGCTCCGATCAGGAAGTATACCCGGTCGGGTCTGTAATACGCGATGCGCTCGAGCCCGGTGATACTCTGTCCCTGATAGACAAAGTAGTTGCTGTGCTGCATCGTGTAGGTGTTGACACCGATCTTGGCAACAAGATGGATGTTTTTCGGAAACAGACCGCTCACCTGCCGCATCCCGTCGACAAAGCACTCCCCCGCGATCACCGTGCAGGGACTCTTCGGCATCACATAGACTTCCTTTGCCTTACTCTTTTTGCCGGTGTACTCGACATCGTACATCGTCATACGCGCCTGCACGCGGTAATAATAGGTCGTTCTTTTTTTCGCTTTTTTATCGGTAAACTTTAGCTTTTTAACGGTGCCGATTTTTTTATAACCGGATCCCTTTTTCAGAGAACGGAGTACATAGTATCCGGATGCGCCTGACTGCTTTTTCCATGTCAGCCGGACCTTTTTCTCCTTGTTTTTCTTTATGGTGATGCCGGTTACCTTTTTCATTTGAAAGGCATTGATCTGTTTTTGTTCTTCTTCTGTCGGACCTTCCGGTACGGAAGTCGGTGCGAGTGTAGCATCCGGCTCCTGCGTCGCCGTCGGTGTCTTCGTAACGAACGGAGTTACCGTCGTGGCGGGTGACAGGGTCACTGCCGGTGTCCACTTCGGAACCGATGTCGGGAGGAGATCAGGCGGGATCGTCGGCTCGAACTCCTCGGCATTCGTCACGGAAAAAGAAGGAAGCACGCCTCCGCAAGCCAATGCGATAACCAGCCCAATGGCTGTTATCCGTGATTTTCGTGTCATTCTGATCACTTCCTGTCCGTCTTCTTTCTTTACTATACACCATTCCGCTCTTGCTTTCAAGTAGATTTGATTAAAAAAATGTCAGTTTTTCGCTTGTCAGGGGATTTTTCATATGATATAATTAATTAGTTGTGCATGAATAATTATTCATAATGGTAGAATTACAGAAAGAAGGTGCATTTCATGACACAAAAGCGTACCTCCTTCTCAGGAGGGTTCGGTTTCGTGCTTGCGGCTGCAGGTAGCGCTGTAGGGCTCGGAAACATCTGGCGATTCCCGTATCTGGCAGCTAAGGACGGCGGAGGACTTTTCCTCTTAGTCTATCTGATCCTGGCGCTGACCTTTGGTTTCACGTTGCTGACCGCTGAGGTTGCGATAGGACGAAAGACCCAGCAGGGACCTCTGACGGCCTACGAGAAGCTGAAATCCGGCAAGTTCTCAAAGATCCTCGGGATCCTCGCCTGTGTGGTTCCGTTTTTGATCCTCCCGTATTACTGTGATATCGGCGGGTGGGTACTGAAGTATTTTGTTGCTTTCGTTACCGGACACGGCGCAGACGCTGCTGAGGACGGATACTTCGGCGGGTTTATCACCGGCGAACTCGAGC
This sequence comes from Eubacterium sp., assembly GCA_036343395.1. Classification (GTDB taxonomy): domain Bacteria; phylum Bacillota; class Clostridia; order Lachnospirales; family Lachnospiraceae; genus Eubacterium_F. The sequence goes on from JAZASH010000027.1 coordinate 3,651, forward strand.
CGCTCATCTACATGGTGATCTTCCTCGCGATCATCACCGTAATCATTTACATCGGTGTGAAAAAAGGTATCGAGTTGTCCTCACGTATCCTGATGCCGATCCTTTTGGTCATGATCATCGGCGTATCGATCTTTGCCCTTTTCATCAGCCACACCGACGAGAGTGGCGTGACGACAACCGGTCTGGACGGATTGAAGGTGCTTTTCATCCCGAACTTTGAGGGGCTGACCTTCCAGAAGCTGATACAGACCATCGTCGACGCGATGGGACAGCTGTTCTTCAGCCTGAGTATCGCGATGGGTATCATGATCGCGTACGGTTCTTACGTAAATAAAGAAGCCAACCTGGCGAAATCCATCAACCAGATTGAGCTTTTTGATACCGGTGTTGCTTTTCTCGCCGGCACGATGATCATCCCGGCTGTGTATGTTTTCCAGGGAGCCGAGGGTATGCAGGCCTCCGGCCCGTCACTGATGTTTGTATCTCTGCCGAAGGTTTTCGCAGAGATGGGTTGGATCGGAAACATCGTCGGCGCCGTATTCTTTGCGATGGTGCTCTTCGCTGCCGTTACCAGCGCGATGTCCATCCTCGAAGCAGTCGTATCCAGTCTGATCGACAAATTCAAGATGTCCCGTCGTGTAGCGACTCTGTCCGAGTCACTGATCGGCATGATCCTCGCGATCGTCGTATGCTTTGGTTATAACATCCTGTACTTCGAGCTGCGTCTGCCGAACATGTCGGAGGGCCAAAACGGACAGGTCCTCGATGTCATGGACTACGTCAGCAATTCGGTCCTGATGCCGATCGTGGCGATCATGACCTGTATTTTGGTCGGCTGGATCCTGTCACCGAAAACGGTCATCGACGAGTGTCAGGCAAACGGCGAGAAACTGGGTCGAAAAGGCCTATTCTCCGTAATGATCAAGTACGTCGCTCCGATATGTCTGTTCCTCTTGTTCCTGCAGTCATCGGGTATTTTCCGACTGTTAGGCATTGAGTACTTTGGATAAGACGTTCAGAGGCTGAGGGGGCGCTCAGTCCGCCTCACCCGTCAGCCTCTTCAATCCATTTTCAACAAAACCGTTACCATATTCATCCCGGATTCTCCACGCATAGCGAGTTTCCGGGATGATTGTTTTTTCTAACTGATATGCTAACACACTGTTGATCTCATCATCCCCAAATCTCTCATAAAACGCCATCATCCCGCGCAGGATCTCCTCGGCGGCATCCGCGGCACGCAGCGATCGCCCATCCGTCATCAGGATGTTGATCGTCTTTAGATCGTAGCGCGCGGCATTTTTCGTATTCTGGATCGCCATCACCTGCTCGTTCGCCTTCATCGGGACCGCCGGCAGAGACGCCAGCCAGATCAGATACAGCTGGATAAAACGGACATCCCGCTCGTCAATCCCGTAAGGAGTGAGCGGATTCAGATCGATCATCCGCAGCTCCAGATGACTGACCCCGTTCTCGCACAGCGAGCAGGGGGAATACTCGTGAAACGACTTCAGCCGCACCGGGAAATACAGCTCCGCTGCCGATCGGATCAGCCCGCGCTCGATGTAGGACAGAATGCTTTCCGCATAGTTACTGATCTGCGAGTAGTCCAGGATTGGCGTAAAGTAGTTCCAGTACCCGAGCTCTGAGCACCGCGTACTTCCCATCCCATTAAAAACATCCCGACCGTAGACACCCTTTTCCACATACGAGCTGTCGAGCAGCGGACTTGCCGCCGTCAGCGCGACGACCAGCCAGTTGTAGGCCTGTGCCTTCGCCGCCAGCTCCAGATAGAACGTGTCACGATAGGCTTCGTAGCGCATGCCTTCGTAGTAGTTGTGATTGTGACGGAGCAGCGCCTCTCCGAAGGAATAGTTAAAATGAATCCCGGAGAAGGTCATCTTGTACCGGCCGTACCGGTCAGAGAGATACTCGCGGTATTCCTGCTTGTAATGCTGTGAACCCTGATATTTCGCGATCGGGATATCGTCCTCATTCACGATATACGGTGGGTTGGAAAAAGGCCAGAGAAACTCCGGCTCAGAGAGTGAGCGTAAACGCTCGATAATTTTTTTATGATAGGTCGCCAGCTCCTCCATGACTTCCGAAACAGAGCTACAGACCGGTGTGTTGATCTCGGTCTGATTCTCACAGAAGTCGCGGACGATGTACTCTTCATCTGAAAAAGGATCTGATGTCTGTGCCATATGTCCGTCCGGCGTGATCCGCAAACTTTCGCGCTCCAGACCGATCCCGCCCTTATCGAAAAGCTCACGGACGGTACGGTCCTCCATATGCAAAAAACAATCGATCATCAATGAAATCCCCCATAATAGCGCACATATTCTTCCATCGGTGTGCCGGCTTCGAGCGACTCGACCATCTGTCTGGCCGGGCTCATCAACGCATCCGCCCTGTCAAACAGCGGATCGAGGAAGATCGCATCCTCCACATCGCGCTTCTCAAGCCCCGCTTTCGCGAGCTCGAGGACGGACAGACAGAGCTGTCTGAGTCCTTTTTTGTCGATAAACTCGGGCCATTCGCGCAGGTTAAGAATATGTCGTAATTCGGCATCGGAGTAGCCATGATGATAGATGGACTCATCGTTATCCAGAAGCTCGGAGAGCTCCGCCGTCTGGTCGGCGAGACCCAGCTGCAGCGCCGCCACACTCATCGCCGAGTCAAACGGCTGGCAGCAGGCACTCCGGTACTCGATCGTACCGCGGAAGGTCAGGTCGATAAACTTATAGGTCCGCAAATACTGGATATCCTCACGCACCGGCTTGAAGGTGTACGGCGTGTAGGTCCCGTGTTCGTAGTACTCGCCGACGATATGATCCATATCGAAATAATCGATGATCGGGATCGGCTTGAAGTGGATATAGTGCCCCTCTCGCATCGTGCAAAAGATACTGGTACGCGAGATATAGTCGAGGAGCTCGTCGATCGTCTCCGGTCGTCGGTCATACATGCCGATGTTATGCGGATTGATTCCGTGTGTGGAGTTCTCCCAGAACCGGTCTCTCATACACAGAAGCTCCGGCTCGTCCTCCATCCAGGCGTTGGAAAAGAGCACTGCCTTTACCGGCTCCAGCATCGAAAAGGCGTGGATCGTATCGAGCAGCGCGTCCTTCTCGATGTCCAGCTGCACCTGTGATGCGCTGGCGAAGGTCGCAAAATCCGGATACGGGTGAAAATACATCGGTATTTTCCAGTCCTTGCAGCGCTTCAAAAAGCCCTCCAGCATCTGATACCGCGGCACCGGAAGAAAATCCTTGCGGACATTTTTATAATACGGGTTAATACCCATTCCTGTCAACATATGATTTGATTTTGTGAGCTCTTTATTTAAAAATGTCACGTACTCACGAAATCGGTTGTTGATCACCTGCAGGCTTTTTTCCTTGCCAAAGGAAATCTCCAGGTTGTTATACGAGCAATCAAACGACAGGTTATCACCGGTGATCGGATCGGTCGCCGAGTACACCTGGCCGTTTTCGTCCTTCCCTACCGGATCAAACTTGTAATGCTCGATAAACGTGTCGGCCGCTGCCTGTGTCACGGAGAAATCCGTCGCCTCTCCGGACAGGTTAACCACCGGCATTTCGATCTCGATCCCGATATAGTCTTCTCCGACCCTCTCCGTCGGAGTGATGTATTTGTTATACAAGCATGCTCTCAGTTTTTTCTTATCCATATTACCACCTGCTATATGATATTATAGTTCGGAATACGTCATCAAAAGCTGATCCATAGCTGCCTTGTTTTCCGTAAAAATGTGCCCATGGTTGGTCCCCTCGATCACCTGTTTTCCGTCCTTAAAGGCGATCAGTGTCGTGAAGGGAAACGGTTCCCAATCGTCTTTTGAAACCGGTGTTGTAGCGATGATAGTTTCGTCTTCTTTTTTATGAAAATGCAGGGTTCCCTCTGCGTTATAATGCGCATACATCAGCTCGCCGTCATAGATCAGAAGGTTGATCTTATTACCTTCACTCATGTCGTAAACCACACGGTCCAACACATCGAATCGCTCGTGAGCGTCCAGCGGCTCTGTCTTTAGCTCCGTTTCTTTTTTGATCTCATCCAGGATGTACAGGAGGATCCGCTCGCTGTCGGTGGTTCCCTTTTGCAGGATGCCGTATTTGCCGAGCTTTGGGTAGTCAAAAATGGTACCGTTGTGGATCAGGGTCCACCGTCGCCCGGTGCAATCCTTCGCTACAAAAGGATGTGTGTTTTTCCTCGTCACCGTGCCGATCGTCGCCAGCCGGATGTGTGCGAGTGCATTTTTCGCGCTCACCGACTCCTGCAGGCGCGCCTTCAGGTACTCGCTCCGATAGGCGGGGAGGGGTTCCTTTTCCACCAGGGTGTGGTCTTCCCCGTCGAGGATCACCAGGCCCCAGCCGTCCGGATGCCGTCGGCTGTGGGAGAAAAACTCCTGCAGCTCCGGTGTGATCTGACGTGATACGCCTGCTGTCATTCCGAATATTTCACACATCAGACCGCCTCCATTTCCTAGTGTTTTGGTATGATTTAATCTCGATAAGATTATAATAAAAAGAAGCCGGCTTGTCAAGAGTTTTCGCGACTTCGCCTGCTTCTATTGATTTACTTTATCTCGTTATTATTTGAACCTATAACACCCGGGTTATCTTGTCGTAGTAATCCGTTTCAACGCCTCACAGAGATACTCGTAGCGCTCCTTTTTCTCCGTCTTTTGGAAGTGGACCTCGCGGAACTGCTCCGGGTTGTCCTCGTAGGAGAGTACCTCGTCCCCGAACTGCTCGCTCGTCAGGTCAAAGACATGTCCGTCGACCTCGTTGTAGCAGTGGTAGTTACCGCCCGGACGGAGCACGCCGTACACGCGACCGCCGAAGATATCCTGTACTAAAAAAGCCGTGATCGAGCACTGCCCTAAGGTGATGTTCTCCAGGCTCCATTCCTCGCGAAGACGGGGCGCACAGGTATACTCACACCATACGTCGAGCAGGGTATCGTACAGCTCCTGCGGCGTGTGGATACCGGGATAGGTATTTGTAACAGCAGGCACCGTCGCCTGCTCCCAACCATAAAAGCAATATGCCAATGTTTACTCCTTTTTATCCACTGATCGTGGCCTCCGGTTACGGGTTCACCTTTGCGTACTGGTCCGTGCCCTCGCAGTCGATCACCGCGATCACGGGAAGATCCTCGACCTCCATGCGACGGATAGCCTCCGTCCCGAGGTCGTCATACGCGATCACCTCGGACTTCTTGATACACTTGGACAGAAGCGCGCCAGCGCCGCCGACGGCTGCAAAGTAGACAGCGGTGTTACGCTTCATCGCATCGATCACCGCGTCTCCCCGACGGCCCTTGCCGATCATCCCGGCCATGCCCAGGTCCAATAACGTCGGTGTGTACTTATCCATACGTGTACTGGTCGTCGGTCCGGCCGAACCGATCACCTGACCCTCTCTCGCCGGCGTCGGCCCCAGGTAATAGATCACCTGATCTTTGATATCAAACGGCAGCTCTCCGCCCTGTTCAAGCGTTTCAATCATTCGCTTATGAGCGGCATCTCTTGCTGAATAGATTGTGCCGGAGATATAACAAACATCACCCGCCTTGATTTCTGCAATTGTTTCTTTATCAAGCGGCGCTTTTATCTTACGATCCATACGACCTCCTAAAAACAGGGATGTGCTGAGCACATCCCGTATTACAATTCCTCAGTAATATGCCGATTCACATGGCAGCAGATATTTACTGCGACCGGCAATCCGGCGATATGCGTCGGATACGTTTCAATATTCAGCCCGAGCGCCGTCACGCGCCCACCGAGACCACCCGGTCCCAGTCCGAAAGAGTTGACCTTATCGAGCATTTCTTTTTCCAGATCCCGCACCCACGCGATCTCCGACTCACTGTCAAGACTGCGCGTCAGCGCTTTTTTCGCGAGCCATGCGCACTTCTCAAACGTGCCGCCGATCCCGACACCGATCACCATCGGTGGGCAGGCATTCGGCCCCGCTGCCGCCACAGCATCCAGGATCACCTGTTTCACGCCGTCGATCCCGTCCGCGGGCTTGAGCATCACAAGCCGGCTCATATTCTCGCTTCCGAAGCCCTTCGGTGCCACGGTAATGGAAAACTCCTCGCCCGGCACGATCTCGTAGTGGATCACAGCCGGTGTGTTATCACCGGTGTTCTCGCGCTCGATCGGATCCCTCACTACGGACTTTCTCAGATAGCCGTCCGTGTAGCCCTGACGCACGCCCTCGTTGACCGCGTCTGCGATCGAGCCGCCGGTCACGTGCACCTCCTGACCGATGGTCAGGAAAACCACCGTCATACCGGTATCCTGACAGATCGGGATGCGATCCTCCTTCGCGATGCGCAGGTTCTCCTTCAGCTGTCCGAGGATCTGTTTACCGGTCTCGGTCTCCTCGCGATCCGCTGCCGCGTAGAGCGCCTCCCGTACATCCGGCTCGAGCTCGACGTTCACCGCCATGCACATCTCGCGAATTTTATTGGTTATTTCACTACAGCTAATCTCTCTCACGACTCTTCCTCATCCTCCGCTGCATCCTTCTCCGCAGCGTCAAGCAGTTTATCGATGCCGCTGTCTACCGACCCTGTCGGTGCCTGTCCCGGCTCATAATCTGCCGGTGCGCCGTCCGGATTGTCGTCGACGATATCCTCGCGGACCTTAGCGATCGATGCGATCCGTACATCGGAGTTGCGGTCGATATCCATCAGCTTCACACCCGAGGTGATACGTCCGAGGACGCGGACACCCTCTACACTCATCCGGATGATGACACCTTCGTTGGTGATCAGCATGATCTCGCGATCCTGGCCGACACACTTCGCGCCGACGATGTCACCGGTCTTATCGGTGATCTTGTAGCACTTCACACCCTTACCGCCACGGTGCTGAGCCGAGAAATCATCGACATCCGTACGTTTACCCATACCGTACTCGGTAGCAAAAAGGATTGAGTCACCCTGCGTATTCATCTGCATAGCGACAACCTCGTCGCCCTCGGTCAGCGTGATACCGCGCACACCGATCGAAGCACGACCGACGGTCCTGGCCTCGACCTCCGGGAAGCGGATACACATACCCTTTTTCGTGATCAGGATAATGTCGTTGGTGTTATCCGTCAGCTTGGTCTCGATCAGCTCGTCGCCCTCGCGCAGGTTGATCGCGATCAGGCCGGACTTGCGGATATTTTTATAGTCATCCAGTTTGGTCTTTTTGACGGTACCGTTTTTGGTCGCCATAAAGAGGTATTTTTCCGTATCAAAGGCGTGCATCGCGATCATCGCGGTGATCTTTTCACCCGGCTCGAGCATAAGGAGGTTCACGATCGCCGTACCGCGCGCGGTGCGGGATGCCTCCGGGATCTCGTAGGCCTTGATGCGGAAGCACCGTCCGGTGTTCGTAAAGAACATCACGTAGTGGTGCGAGGTCGCCATCAACAGATCCTCGATATAGTCGTCATCGATGGTCTGCATGCCCTTGATGCCCTTGCCGCCGCGATGCTGCGAGCGGAAGTTATCCGGCGTCATACGCTTTATGTAACCCTTGTGCGTCATCGCCAGGACACAGTTCTCAACCGGGATCAGATCCTCGATGGAAATATCATATACATCAAAGCCGATGCTGGTCTTTCTCTCGTCGCCGAAGCGGTCACGGATCTCGAGCATCTCGGTTTTGATAACACCGAGCAAGAGATTGTGATCTGCGAGGATTGCCTTGAACTCAGCGATCTTGCGCTCCAACTCAGCAAACTCGTTCTCGAGCTTTTCGCGCTCCAAACCGGTCAGCGCACGCAGTCGCATCTCGACGATCGCGTTGCTCTGTACCTCGTCCAGATCGAAACGCTCCTGGAGTTTTTCTTTCGCCTCCGCGGTTGACTTGGATCCGCGGATGATCTTGATCACTTCATCGATATTATCCAGCGCGATCAACAAGCCCTTTACGATGTGAGCGCGCTCTTCGGCTTTTTTCAGATCGTACTTGGTCCGTCTGGTGACCACCTCTTCCTGATGGTGCAGGTAGTAGGTCAGCATCTGCAACAGGTTCAGGACCTTCGGCTCGAGTACGCCGTCCTTATTCGGGACGACAGCGAGCATGTTGGCACCGAAAGTATCCTGCATCTGTGTGTGCTTGTAGAGCTGATTCAGGACAACGTTCGGATTGGCATCCTTGCGAAGCTCGATAACGAGACGCATACCCTCGCGGTTTGACTCATCGCGAAGCTCGGTGATGCCGTCGATTTTTTTCTCTTTATGAAGCTCTGCGATCTTCTCCTGAAGTCGCGCTTTGTTTACCATGTATGGGAGCTCGGTAACAACGATACGGGTCTTGCCGTTGTCCATCTCCTCGATATCCGTCACCGCGCGTACGCGGATCTTGCCACGTCCGGTACGGTAAGCCTCCTCGATACCGCGACGTCCGAGGATGGTCGCGCCGGTCGGGAAATCCGGACCCTGGATGATCGTCATCAGCTCGTCGATCGAGGTCTCGCGATCCTCCTCGACACGGTTGTCGATCATTTTTACGACGCCGTCGATTACCTCGGTCAGGTTATGCGGTGGGATGTTCGTCGCCATACCAACCGCGATACCGGAGGTTCCGTTGACAAGAAGGTTCGGGAAGCGTGCCGGCAGGACCGTCGGCTCCTTTTCCGTATCGTCGAAGTTCGGCATAAAATCAACGGTATCTTTCCCGATATCCGCCAGCATCTCCATCGAGATTTTGCTGAGACGTGCCTCGGTGTATCGCATCGCAGCCGCGCCGTCACCGTCGACGGAACCGAAGTTTCCGTGACCGTCTACCAGCGGATAATGCGTGTTCCACTCCTGTGCCAGATTGACCAGGGCACCGTAGATGGAGCTGTCACCATGCGGGTGATATTTACCCATCGTATCACCGACGATACGCGCACATTTACGATGCGGCTTGTCGGGGGTATTATTCAGCTCGTTCATGGCGTGCAGGATACGTCTCTGCACCGGCTTCATTCCGTCTCGCACATCCGGCAACGCACGATCCACAATAACCGACATGGAGTACTCAATATAGTTGGTCTCCATCGTCTTTTTCAGATCGACCGGCTGAATCTCATCAAACTTATCTTCCATACTAACCTCTCAATCAAATGTCCAAGTTTTTTGCATACTTTGCATTCGCTTCGATGAACTCGCGTCGCGGCTCCACCTCATCACCCATCAGCGTGTTGAACGTGATATCCAGCTCCTCGCCGTCATCGTCATTCATATCCACACGCAGCAGGATACGTTTCTCCGGATCCATCGTTGTATCCCAGAGCTGCTCGGCATCCATCTCACCGAGACCCTTGTAACGCTGGATCGCGTTGTTGCCGTCACGCCCGATCTGCTCGAGCACGGCGTTCAGCTCATCGTCCGTGTATGCGTAATACGTCTTTTTATTTTTCTCTACCTTGTACAGCGGAGGCTGTGCCAGATAGACATATCCCTGACGGATCAGTTCCGGCATAAAGCGATAGAAAAATGTCAGCATCAGTGTCGCAATATGCGCGCCGTCGACGTCGGCATCGGTCATGATGATGATCTTATGATACCGCAGCTTTTCGATATCGAAATCCTCACTGATGCCGGTTCCAAACGCCGTGATCATCGCACGGATTTCTGCGTTCCCGAGGATACGGTCAAGTCTCGCCTTCTCGACATTCAGGATCTTACCACGCAGTGGCAGGATCGCCTGTGTCGCACGGTCTCTCGCTGTCTTTGCGCTACCGCCCGCGGAATCTCCCTCGACGATGTAGATCTCGCACTTCGTCGGATCCTTATCCGAGCAGTCCGCCAGCTTACCGGGCAGTGACGAGGTCACATCCAGTGAGCTCTTCCTCGTCATCTCGCGCGCTTTGCGCGCCGCCTCTCTCGCACGCTGGGCCAAAACAGCCTTTTCACAGATCACTCTGGCGACGGTCGGATTCTGCTCCAGGAAGTAGGTCAGCTGCTCGCTGACAACGGAGCTGGTCGCCGCATTCGCCTCGGAGTTACCGAGCTTCTGCTTGGTCTGTCCCTCAAACTGAGGCTCCGGGATCTTGACACTGATGATCGCCGTCAGCCCCTCGCGGATATCCTCACCGCTTAAGTTCGCATCGTTATCCTTTAAGATCTTTTGTGATCTCGAGTATTCATTAAAAGTCTTCGTCAGCGCATTTTTAAAACCGGTCAGGTGCATACCACCCTCAGGTGTATTGATGTTATTAACGAAGCTGTAGCAGCCTTCGTTGTACTCGCTGTTGTGCTGGAACGCCACCTCGACATAGACCTCGTCGCGCTGTCCCTCACAGTAAATGATATCCTCATACAGAGGTTTTTTATTTTTATTGATATAAGCGACGTATTCCTTGATACCGCCCTCGTAGTGGAAGGACTCCTCGCGCTCGCCGCCCTTGCCGTCCTCGGTGACCTCCTTGCGCTCGTCCTTCAGCGTGATGCGGATGCCCTTAGTCAAAAATGCCATCTCGCGCAGACGCCGGCGAAGGATGTTAAAGTCGTACACCGTTGTCTCTTTAAAAATCTCCGGATCCGGTAAAAAGGTAACCTTGGTTCCACGCTTGTCTGTCGTGCCGGTCTCCTTTAACGGATACTGGGTTTTGCCGCGCTCATAGCGCTGTATGTAGCTCTTTCCATCCTGGAAAATCTCGACCTCCAGATAGGTAGAAAGGGCGTTAACGACCGACGCACCGACACCGTGCAGACCACCGGATACCTTGTATCCGCCGCCGCCGAACTTACCACCGGCATGCAGCACGGTAAAGACCACCTCGACCGCCGGCAATCCGGCTTTGTGGTTGATGCCGACCGGGATACCACGTCCGTTATCCTCAACGGTGATGGAGTTATCCTCATGGATCGTCACCAGGATGTTGTCACAGTAGCCTGCCAGAGCCTCGTCGATGGCGTTATCCACAATCTCATAAACCAGGTGGTGCAAACCGCGCTCGGACGTCGTACCGATGTACATACCGGGACGCTTGCGCACAGCCTCCAGACCCTCGAGGATCTGGATCTGATCCGCACCATACTCCTGTGTTACTTCTGTTTCTGCTATATCAGCCATTTATAATACCTCCGTTTTCTATATGAAAAACCTTATCGATCCCGACACCGTTTTTGATGAACTCCTCCAGTCCGGTGCAGGTGATGAGGGTCTGTACACCCTGAATCTGATCCAACAAATAATTTTGCCGGTTGCGATCAAGCTCAGATAAGACATCATCGAGTAGAAGGATCGGTTTATCTCCGATGCGACTCTCTACCAGCTCGATCTCCGCCATTTTTAAAGACAGCGCTGCGGTCCTTTTTTGTCCCTGAGATCCGTACTTGCGGATATCTTCATCGCCGTTTAAAAAGGCGATGTCATCGCGGTGCGGTCCCACGGTCGTCGTGCCCTGATAGACATCTCTGTCCTGCGCTAAAAACAGCTTTTCTTCGAATGCACTTTCTGTTACATTTGGCTCATATTTCATCACAATATTCTCGGCTCCGCCGGTTAACATATGATGTTTTTTTTGCATAATTATCTGTAATTCTTCGATGAATTCTTTGCGTAATTGTATGATCTTTTTTCCATTCTCGATCAGCCCCTGATCCCATATTTCCAGGGTTTCCCGCAGAGATGGTTTGTCTAATACCTGTTTTAATAAGGCATTTCTTTGCTTGAGATTTTTGCGATAATCGACCAGATAATGCATGTATATTTTATTCATCTGACAGAGTTCCATGTCGATGAAATGTCTCCTGGTCTCCGGTCCCTCTTTGATGATCCCCAGATCCTCCGGTGAGAAGAATACCAGGTGACAAACACCTAATAACTCCTCCGCTTTTCGGATCGGAACACGGTCGATCGCTATCCCTTTTTTACCTTGTGAATGAAGATGAATCTCCGCTGTTATTTCTCTGTCGTCCTTCTCTACTACAAAGCGGATGTGACCGTCGTTTTCTCCTTTTCTGACCATCTCTTTGTCGTTACTTCCTTTATGAGATTTGGTCGTTCCCGCCACATAGATGGCTTCTAAAACATTGGTCTTTCCCTGTGCGTTATCACCGTAAAGAACATTGGTCCCGGCATCAAACTCAAAGGTTTCTCTTTCGTAATTTCTAAAATTCTTCAAATCTAATGATTTAAGAATCATCTCTTTTCACAACCTTTATGACGTTTCCTTCAAACTCAAAGGTATCGTCCGGATACAGTTTTCTTCCTCTTCGGATTTCGACTTCATCATTGACAAGTACTTCGCCTTCGGTGATCACGATCTTTGCTTCCACTCCGGATCCAACCAGCCCGGCCAATTTTAACGCCTGTCCCAGTTTGATGAAGTCGTCTCGTATCGGAATTGTTTCTTCCATAAAATCCTCCTTATTTTCCACTAAATATTAATCGGTAATATCAGATAAATATAACTCTCATCTTCGTTCTTAATAAAGCACGGTGAATTGGAATTAAAGAAAAACATGCTGATCTCTTCGTCATCAATTACACGCAGGACATCGGCGATGTATTTGGGATTCAGTCCGATCTTTAAATCCTTTCCTTCCTTCTGGATCGGGATGTCCTCGTTCATGGAGCTGTGTGAAGACTTGATCTCGACCTTCATCTCATCATCCTGCATTGTAAAAATAACCGGATTTTTATCAGTCTCTGTCATGATCAGAATCGAGCTGTCAATACAACTAAAGAATCTGTTCTTATTAACAATAACTTTTGTTTCATAATTGTTTTTCAGCATCTGATCAATGTTAAAGAAATTACCCTCGATCAGACGTGAGATCATCACGGTATTTCCGAACTCAAACTTGACGTGATTTTTAGAGAAGGAAATATCAACCATATCATCGGCATCACTGGACATTACCTTACTGATTTCATTTAAAGTCTTGCCCGGGATGACCACCTTGATCTTATCGTAAGACTTATCCAATTTGATCTTTCGGATGGACACACGGATCAGATCCAGCGAAGCGATCCGAAGCTCATCACCCTGCACCTCGAACAACTCACCGGTCAGGATCTTATTATTTTCTTTCGAAGAAATCGAGAAGATCGTCTGACGGACCATTTCCTTCAAGGTAAACTGTGAGATCGTGATTGTATCTGAAAAATCAATTTCCGGCAAACGCGGAAAATCGTCATCTGCCATACCTTTGTCCTCATGTCGTCTCATACCGCTGAAAATAAGAACCGTATTGGATGCATCTGACTCAAACTCGATCTCATCCTCTGACATGTGACTTACATAGCCTGCCAGGTTCTTTGCATTCATCAGAACCACACCATCTTCTGCTACCTCTGCATCAAAGGTTGTGCTGATACCAAGCTGCATATCATTAGAAGTGATCTTCACCTGGTTGTTCTTTGCTTCTATAAGAAAGCATTCAAGCGTGGGCATCGTTGTCTTTCCCAGTATCGCTTTCATGGCAATGTTGATACTGTTGGTGAAATCTGACTTTTTGCACTTAAACTTCATGGTAGTCCTCCTTTTTCCTAAACATAATATATAATATATAAGTATTGTCCGTCTTATCCGTAGTAGGCGTTTTTGTGTTTACAAGTCCCGGAACCCTCTTAAACAGTTACTTAGACCTTGATCTTATTTAATTGGATAAGTGGTGGATGATGTCGATGGGTGAACTTTGTTAATTCACGTTTAACTTCTTTTTTAACATAGTTATCGTCTGTGATAACTCGTTATCCACCAAAAGATCCTCCTTGATCTTATTTACTGAGTGATGAACCGTTGTGTGATTTTTTCGGTTCAACTTTTTAGCAATGGTCTGCTGTGTTAATGATGTGTATTGTGAGCACAAGTACATGCAGATCTGTCTGGGCACTGCGATATCCTCGGTTCTACGCTCAGAAAGCAGTCTCTCTTTATCCACATTGAAATGATTACAAACCACATCAATTATGTACTCAGCTGTCAACCGGTTGGTTTGATCATTGTTGATAAAGTCCTTGAGGACGTCCTGTGCCTGCTCCAATGTGATCTCTTCGTTTGGATTGGTAAGCTTGGAAAACAGATAAACCTTGGTGTAAGCTCCCTGAAGAGCTCGTACACTCTGTCTCGCATTGGATGCGATGTAGCTGAGGATTTCCTCTTTGAGCTTGATATCATCGTTGGACTCCTGTTTATTTTTCAGGATAGCCATCGCTGTTTCATAGTCCGGTGGCAGGATATCTACCGGGAGTCCGGATTGGAATCTCGTTTTATAGCGTTCTTCCAGCTCGAGTTCTGTCGGCGGATCGTCGCAGGATATGATCAGCTGCTTTCCGTTTTGGAACAGATCCTCGAAGGTGTGGAAAAACTCTTTCTGTGTGGAATCCTTTTTGATGATGAACTGGATGTCATCGATCAAAAGAATGTCGACATTTCTGTATTTTTCACGAAGATTCGGCAGGGCCGCCAGATCCTGGTTGTTCTTACTCTGGCGGATGGACTCAACCACATCGTTCGTAAAGTTTTCACTCGTTGTGTATAACAGCTTGTATTCCGGATGATGCTCCAGGATGTACCGGGAGATCGAGTGCATCAGGTGCGTCTTTCCGAGTCCCGGGCCGCTGTAAAGAAACAGAGGATTGAACACCTGGCCGTTGGGATTCTCCGCTACCGTAACCGATGCGTTGTACGCCATCTGGTTGGAAGCACTGACCACGAAATTGTCAAAGGAATATCCGGATTTCAGAAAGGGATATTTTTCTTCCAGAGACTTTTGATTGGAATCCTCGCTATTATAATAGGAAGAAACACTGTTCACACCACCGGAGATACTGTTTCTCGTAACAAAGGTCACGCGGACGTCTTTCTCGGTGATGGCAGCGATCGAGGTTTGCAGCGGGATCCGATAACGCTTATCCAGAAGATTGGTGATATCGCCCTGCTTTGACTCGTCGATGGCGATGCTCACTTCGGTCTCTGTTTCGGAGACAACTTCCAGCGGTTGGATCCAGGTGCGATATAGGATATCGAGGACCTCATAATTTTCCTTGAGAAACTCGATTATTTGCGCCCAGTTGTCCTTGATTACTGTTTCCATAAAAAAAACCTGCCCTTTTTCTTAAAAATCTAAATTAGGGGTAAATCACACGCTTCTAGTATACCACAAACCAGTCCTAAACACAAGAAAATTTCATAGTTTTCAAAAAATAAGTTGACTAATTGACCTTTTTTGCATATAATGGGGAATGATACGTTATTACTTACAGTGCGAAAGTACGCACTTTCGTATATGTAGTGTATAAATAATGTAGAATAACAATATACGGCGATAAGGAGGTGAAAGACGATGAAAATGACTTTTCAGCCGAAGAAAAGACAGCGTTCCAAGGTACATGGTTTTCGTAAGCGTATGAGCACAGCGAACGGCCGCAAGGTTTTGGCAAGAAGAAGAACAAAGGGCCGTAAACGTCTCAGTGCCTAATGAGTTTCCATAAACTGGGTGGAAACGCAGAGTTTCAAAAGGTCTACCGCGGAGGTAGATCCAGGGCAAACAGGGATCTGGTCATGTACGTAGTTAAGGGCGATTCGGGCCCCAGTCGTTACGGCTTTTCCGTGAGCAAAAAGGTCGGTAACAGTGTGCAGCGTCATCGCGTGACCAGATTATTTCGAGAAGTGGTAAGAAGATATGACGCGAGTGTTATCGAAGGTTGTCGCATTATCATTATTGCGAGACCTACGGTAAAGGACAAAGGATTGGACGAGATAAGCGAAGCAATCGCAGGTTTGTATAAGGCTCACCGTATTTGGAGGGAGCAGTCGGAATGAAGCGATTTTTCCAGTGGATCATACGTGGATATCGTCGATTCATCTCACCGATGAAGAGGCCATGCTGCCGGTATACGCCGACCTGTTCGGAGTATGCTCTCGAGGCTTTCGAGAAACACGGCGCATGGAAGGGTTTTATTCTGGCGATCCGTCGTATCGGTCGCTGCCATCCTTTCCATGAGGGAGGATACGATCCGGTTCCGGATCAGTTTCCGACGAGAAGATCTCGTTCACTAAAGAAGCTTCGTTACAAGAATCAAATTTAGAATGGTGGTAAAAGAAGTTGTTTGATTGGTTATATTGGTTATTCGGTAAGATACTTTTTGGTATAGACTGGTGTTTGAATGCGGTTTTCGGTCTGCATAATACCGGACTTTGTGTGATTTTTCTCACGATCGTGATCTATATTATCATGTATCCGCTGAATTCTAAATCGCAGAAGTCAACCCGTATGATGGGTCGCATTCAGCCGGAAGTTAAGGCAATTCAGAAAAAGTATAAGGGCAAGAAGGACCAGGCGTCTCAGATGAAGATGAACGAGGAGACGCAGGAACTCTATGCGAAGTACGGTATCAGTATGTTTGGCGGATGCTTGCCGCTGCTCATCACGATGCCGGTTTTGTGGTGTTTGTATCGTGTCATGATGGATATGCCGTCTTATGTATCCACCCTGAATTACACAAAGGGTGTTCCGGCAGCTCCGGGTACTCCGGGTTATTTCCTCGGACTCGATGTCAACGTTTCTCCGATGGAGTTTTTCAATGATAAAGCAAATCATCCATATGGATGGATCGCTTTCCTCGTGCCGGTTTTGGCGATGGTTCTTCAGTTCATCAATACCAAGATGATGCAGGCGCCTCAGCAGAAAAATGGTGAGACGGATCAGATGGGTCAGTCGATGAAGATCATGAACTACATGATGCCGCTCATGTCCGGATTTTTCTGTCTTAGCTTGAATATGGGTATCGGACTTTACTGGATCACCGGTAGTTTGTTCCGTATCGTGCAGGCATTTTTCGTAAACCGTAAGGTGGATCGTATCTCGATGGAGGAGTTGATCGAGAAAAATAAAGAGAAGGCTGCCAAGAAAAAGGAAAAGCTGAAGGCTCGTCAGGAGAAGATGGAGCAGTACTCCAATATGAAGACTTCTTCGATCAAGTCGGCCAGCTCCTATCAGAACAAACCGGCAGGCAACAAATCCGGAAGCAGCGATACATCAGCGAGCACATCTGAAACAAAGGGTGATGCTCCTGTTAAGAAATCAAATAAAGAATACAAATCGGGAAGTATCGCGGGATATGCTCACATGACATCCGGAGGAAAAAAGAAGGATTGAGTCGATAGGACTTGATAGGAAGGAATGTGACAATGGAAGATTGGTTAGTTGTTGAAGATAAAACCGTACAGGATGCATTGACACAGGCTACGGTAACTCTCGGTCTCCCGAGTGATGAGATCGAGTATGAAGTTTTAGAAGAAGAGAAGACCGGACTTTTGGGATTGTTCCCGAAGCCGGCAAAGATCCGTGTTCGTAAGAAGGGTGCCGCTGCTGCAGCAGAGGTAACCGAGAAGGAAGAGGCTGCTGCTCCGAAGGTTGAGGCTGAGGTAAAGCAGGAGGCTCCGAAGCGTGAGAAGAGAGAAGTGACACGCGATGTGAGCACGATCAAGGTGACACCGTTCCTGTCTGAGCTTTTCAAAGCGATGGATCTGGAAGTAACGGTTACCGAGGAGTACAACTCCGAGGAGAATCAGGTTGAGGTAGATCTGGCCGGTCCGCAGATGGGTATGCTGATCGGTAAGCGTGGACAGACTCTGGATGCGCTGCAGTATCTGTCTTCTCTGGTTTTGAATAAGGGTCATGATGATTATGTAAAGGTTAAGATCGATACCGAGAATTATCGTGATCGTCGTAAGGCTACGATCGAGAATCTCGCTAAAAATGTAGCGAAGAAGGTGAAGGCTTCCGGTCGTCCGTCGACACTCGAGCCGATGAATCCGTATGAGAGACGGATCATCCATGCTGCTCTGCAGGATGATAAGTATGTGGATACTCACTCAGAGGGTGAGGAGCCGCATCGTAAGGTGGTCGTTACGGTGAATCCGGAGTTCGCTGAGGAACTCAAGGAGAAGAATCGGAATTCCAGAGATCGTCGTCGCGGTGGTTATGGCGGTCGCGGGGGGAACCGCGGCAGAGGCGGATATAATCGCAACCGCAAGCCGTATAATCGTGACAAGCAGAAAGCAGAATAATCTATGAAATATAAGGAGCCTTTTGATCCGATCAAAAGGCTCTGTTTTATTTCTCGAGATATACTTGTAATACAGAAATGTCAGCGGGCGAGACACCGCTTATGCGTGAGGCCTGACCGAGAGTTTCCGGTCGAATGTCCATGAGCTTCTGGCGCGCCTCGAGTCGAAGGCTGGTAACATTGTTGTAATCGATGTCGGCCGGGATGGGTTTAGTTTCCAGCTTGTGTGACTGGGCGACCTGTTTTTCCTGGCGGGCGATGTAGCCTTCGTATTTGAGTAGGATCTCAACTTCTTCTTTTACTTCGTCCGAGAGGTCCGGTCGGTCCGGATCGATGGGCGATAGTATGTCATAATTTAACTCCGGTCTTTTGACTAATTCGGCCAATGATATTCCACTTACTAATGGGGTGCTGGCGTACTGTTTTAACAAGGATTGCACCGGTTCGGTATCCCCTACAAAAGTGGTTTTTATTCGTTCTATTTCTGCGTCTATTTTTTCATATTTTTCTTTCAGATGCTGCATGCGTTTTTCATCGATCAGACCGATCTCATATCCGATCGGTGTGAGTCGATGGTCGGCGTTGTCCTGTCGGAGGAGGAGCCGGTACTCAGCACGGGATGTCATCATACGGTAGGGTTCGTTGGTTCCCTTGGTGACAAGGTCGTCGATGAGCACACCGATGTATCCCTGTGATCGAGTGAGGACGATCGGTTCTTTTTCTTGCAGCTTGCGTGCTGCGTTGATGCCTGCCATCAAACCCTGTGCGGCGGCTTCTTCATAACCCGAGCTGCCGTTGGTCTGACCGGCGAAGAAGAGTCCGGGTATTTTTTTACTTTCCAGAGACGGCTTCAACTCCAGCGGGTTGATACAGTCGTACTCGATCGCGTAAGCGTTTCGGACGATGTGTGCGTGCTCGAGTCCGGGCACGGTGTGGTACATCTCAGTCTGGACGTCCTCCGGAAGAGAGCTCGACATGCCGCCGACATACATCTCGTCGGTGTAGAGACCCTCCGGCTCGATGAAGACCTGGTGTCTTTCTTTGTCGGAAAAGCGCATGACCTTGTCTTCGATCGAAGGACAGTAACGCGGACCGGTCCCCTCGATGTAGCCGGAAAAGAGCGGTGCGCGGTCGATGTTGTCACGTATGATCTTATGTGTTTCTTCATTTGTATAGGTCAGGTAGCAGAGTGCCTGTTCTTTTTCGATGCCGTTTTCCATATTGGTGAAGGAAAACGGAACGATTTTTTTATCTCCGTACTGGGGCTCCATCTTGTCGTAGTCGATGGTCTTTCCATCCATACGTGCCGGGGTCCCGGTTTTGAACCGGTGAAGTTCGATGCCGAGATCTTTCAGAGAATCGGAAAGATGGGTGGCTGCCTGGAGACCGTTCGGTCCGGTGTAGGTCGAGGTCTCACCCGTGATGCATCGGCCGTTCAGGTAGGTGCCGGTGCTGACGATGCAGACATCGGCCAGGTAGTCGACACCGCTGTGTGTGCGAACTCCGGTGAGCCGTCCGTCCTCGGTGAGGATCTCATCAACCTCGCCCTGGCGGATCGTGAGATTTTTTTCAGCTTCCATCACGCGACGCATTTCTCTGGAGTAAGCCTGCTTGTCTGCCTGCGCGCGCAGTGAGTGGACGGCCGGACCCTTGGAGCGGTTGAGCATTTTTGATTGGATGAAGGTAGCATCGATGCACTGCCCCATCTGTCCGCCGAGTGCGTCGACCTCGCGGACCAGATGTCCCTTTGACGTGCCGCCGACACTCGGGTTGCAGGGCATGAGTGCGATGCTGTCAACACTGACGGTAAATACGATGGTCTGAAATCCCAGTCGTGCCAGTGCCAGTGCTGCCTCGCAGCCGGCGTGTCCCGCGCCTATGACGATTGCCTGATAATCGGTTACTTGCATTGGTTTCCTCTTTGTTTTGTTTTATAACGTTTGGAATTGGTTTTCCATTTTTTCTTTTATGATCGGGTCGAGAGAGTTCAGTGCCAGGTGGATCGTGTAGCCTTTCAGATAGAGAGAGATCCGGCAGGTGACCCCCATGTATTCGCCGGCGAGTGCGACGCGCCCGATTTCTTTTCCCTGGATCTCGGTACAGATGGTTTCCGGTGTGGCGTCTGCGGATAATCTCGTAGTGGTGTCGTTTTCATTTCCGTCGATATCCTCCAGACGGATGTACTCTACGGAGTAACCATGGATGTTCCGTGCGCGGCAAAGCCAGGCGATGCCATCCTCGAGACTGTGGATGTTATCCGCCACGTAGCGGTAGTTGCCCATCCCGAAGCGTGTATCTTCATCGGTTTTTCTTACCATATCTGTACCCTCCTTACATTTGTTTTGCGTAAACAAGTTCATTATACTCTACAAGGGTCGATTTTTCAAGAAAAAGTGCATCGCTTGTTCTTGACTTTTTTTTAAAAGTCAGTAGAATGAAAAGAGAATGAAAAGGAGATGTTTCATGAGTGAAACGATAGCAGCGATCGCAACGGCATCCGGGAGCGGGAGCATCAGCATCCTCCGTGTGAGCGGACCCGAGAGTGTGGCGATCGTCGATGATGTTTTTTTTCAGAAAAATAAAATGAACGGCGTTTTATCGAAAGCGGCTTCGCATACGATCCACTATGGGTGGATCGGTGAGTCGGTGGAGTCGGTGATCGATGAGGTGCTCGTTCTTTTGATGCGCGCGCCACGGAGTTATACGGCAGAGGATGTCGTGGAGATCCATTGTCACGGCGGCGGGATGGCGGCGAAGTCGATCTTGGATTTTCTGATCGAAAAAGGTGTGCGTCTCGCGGAGCCGGGCGAGTTTACCAAGCGGGCATTTTTAAATGGAAGGATCGATCTGACTCAGGCAGAGTCGGTGATGGAAGTGATCCGTGCGAAGAGTGAGCTCGCGCTCTCGACGGCCGAGGAGCATCTACGCGGTGATGTGCGCAGTCGGGTGGAGGCGATGCGCGAGGTGGTGCTTTCGGATATGGCGTATCTCGAGGCGGCACTCGATGATCCGGAGCATATCGAGTTGACGGATTATCCGCAAACTCTTCTCTCACATCTTGCGCCGATCGATGAGGAGTTGACGGAGATGCTGCATCTCGCGGAGAATGGTCGACGGATTTCGGAGGGGATCCGGACGGCGATCATCGGTCGACCGAATGTCGGGAAGTCTTCATTTTTGAATCGGATCCTGAGAGAAGATCGTGCAATCGTGACAGATGTTCCGGGGACGACGCGCGATACGCTCGAGGAGGATGTGTGGCTCGGAGGGATTTTGCTCCGGCTGATCGATACGGCCGGGTTGCGTGAAACCTCCGATCTGGTGGAAAACATCGGAGTGGAAAAAGCACGCGAGGCGTATGCGTCGGCAGACTTTTTGATCTGCGTGCTCGATGCGAGCGAG
>JAZASH010000028.1:0-24940 GCA_036343395.1 Eubacterium sp.
GAGGCGCGCATCCGCTCGGGATCGCTGATCACGGCGGACACGGCGCTCGATCAGGGGAAGGATGTCTTTGTCATCCCCGGACGGATCGGTGATGAGCTGAGTGTCGGGTGCAACCGGCTGATCCGCCAGGGAGCAATTCCGGTGCTGTCGCCGGAGGATATCCTCGAGTACTATCATCTCGAGCGGAAGTCAGACGACTCCTCCGGGCTCTCCGGTGAAGAGCAACAACTCCTCGAGTTGATCGGCGCCACACCGGTCTCGCTGTCTACCCTCGCCACGCAGATGCAGGGATCTTATACTAATACGCTTCGCCTCGTGCTGTCGCTCAAGAAGAATCGCTTCATCCGTGAAACCTCTCGCGATCACTATATCCGGGTATAGAAAAAAAATTAATGTCTTGCAAGTTCCGAGAACTCGGTCGCTTGTCAGACTTTTTGACGAGCCGAGTGAAAAATTCCTCTTGCATCGACGAAAAATTTGTTGTATGCTATCAAGCGAAACTCAAAATGAAACGAGGGAATCAACATGTCAAAGAATCTGATCATCGTCGAGTCTCCGGCAAAATCAAAGACAATCCAGCGATTTTTGGGCAAAAACTACGAGGTTATGGCCTCCAACGGACACGTTCGTGACCTGCCGAAAAGTCAGATGGGTTTCTCACCGGAGGATGATTTTGAACCCAAATACATCACGATACGAGGAAAGGGCGAGCTGTTGGCCTCACTTCGAAAAGAAGTCAAGAAGGCAGACAAAATCTACCTGGCAACCGACCCGGACCGCGAGGGAGAGGCAATCTCATGGCATCTCTGCGCGGCTTTATCGCTGGATCCGAAGAAGACCAGTCGTATCACATTTAACGAGATCACGAAAAATGCGGTACGTCAGTCTCTGAAGGAGTCGCGAGACATCGATATGGGTCTGGTGGATGCACAGCAGGCCAGACGTGTGCTTGACCGTATGGTGGGTTACTCCATCTCGCCGCTTCTGTGGGCAAAGGTAAAGCGAGGACTCTCCGCCGGACGCGTACAGTCCGTAGCGCTGCGCATCATCGCGGACAGAGAGCGGGAGATCGATGAGTTTATCCCGAAAGAGTTCTGGAGCCTGGAGGCGGATTTCAACGTGGACGGTTCCAAGCGCCCCCTGACTGCCAAGTACTACGGCAAGGACGGCAAGGATGAACTGGGTTCCAAGGCAGAAGTGGAGCAGGTGCTGAAGGAGTTGAAAAATGCGACCTACAGTATCGAGGAGATCAAACGCGGTGAGCGGATGAAAAAACCGCCCCTGCCGTTTACGACTTCCACCCTGCAGCAGGAGTGTGCAAAGACGTTAAACTTTGCCACGAGAAAGACGATGCAGATCGCTCAGCAGCTGTACGAAGGTGTGACGGTAAAGGGACATGGAACGATCGGTCTGATCACGTATTTACGTACTGATTCTACACGTATCTCCGACGAGGCAGATAAAGCCTGCAAGGCCTATATTTCCGAGGCTCACGGGGATGATTATGTGATCGCGAGCGAGCAGACGACCAAGCAGGGAAAGAACGTTCAGGATGCCCACGAGGCGATCCGTCCTACATATGTAGAATTAACCCCGGCAGAGGTCAAGGACTCTCTTTCGAGAGATCAGTTCCGTCTGTATCAGTTGATCTGGAAACGATTTGTAGCGAGCCGTATGAGCGCTGCCAAATACGAGACGATCTCCGTGAAGATCGTGAGCAAGGGCCACACCTTTACATCGGCCGGCTCCAAGCTCGTATTCCCGGGATTTTTGTCCGTTTATCAGAGCGATGAGGACAAAGCGGAGAGTAACCCGGCACTGATGAAGCTCAAGGACAGCTCCAAGCTGACGCTTAAGGAGCTGCGTGATGAGCAGCACTTTACACAGCCGCCGGCACACTACACGGAGGCCTCGCTGGTAAAGGCTCTCGAGGAGCTCGGGATCGGTCGTCCGAGTACGTATGCACCGACGATCACGACCCTGATCTCACGTCGTTACGTGACGAAGGAGAAAAAGAACATCTTCCTCACAGAGCTGGGTGAGGTGGTCAATCGCATCATGGTGGATGAGTTCCCCGGTATCGTGGATGTGAACTTCACCGCTACGATGGAGGCGCTTTTGGATGGGATCGCCGACGGTGACGTCGAGTGGAAGTCGGTCATCCGTAACTTCTATCCGGACCTGAAAGAGTCGGTAGATCGCGCAGAAGAAGCGCTGGAAAAGGTTGAGATTCACGACGAAGTGACCGATATACTATGTGAGAATTGCGGTCGAAATATGGTCATCAAGTACGGTCCTCACGGAAAGTTCCTGGCATGTCCGGGCTTCCCGGAGTGTCGAAACACCAAGCCGTACTATGAAAAGATCGGCGTGAAATGCCCGAAATGCGGAGGAGAAATCGTCATCAAGCGCACACGTAAGGGGCGTCCTTACTACGGCTGTGAAAACAATCCGGAGTGCGATGTGATGACATGGCAGAGACCTACGGATAAGGTATGTCCGAAGTGCGGTAACATGCTTCTGTCCAAAGGCAACAAGCTGGCCTGTGCGGATGAGACCTGCGGCTATCTGGAGGAAAAGAAGCCGGAGGACGAGTAAAACAGGGGTCTTCCCGGGATCGAAACAGGTCTTGTCAAGAAACGATTTTTATGTTAAAATGACTGGTATACAAGGGGTATAACGCTGATATGAGTATAGAGCTTTTAGATCGTACACGTAAGGTCAATCATCTATTGGCCGAAACGTCAGGTGAGAAGGTAGCCTTCTCCGATATCTGCCGGATGATGGGTGAGTTCCTCAATAGCAGTGTATATGTGATCAGCAGGAGAGGAAAGCTTCTCGGATTATACAAGAATGCCGCCGTACGCGAGATCGACGGATTCAAGGACATACAGCTGGGTGCATTAGTGGAAGAACGGTTGAACGACCGTTTTTTAAGCGTGCTCTCGACCAAGGAGAACGTCAATCTCGAGACACTCGGACTGGATGAGTATGAGGCTGAGGGTCTGACCGCGATGATCGCACCGATCATGGTTGACGGGGACCGCCTTGGGACATTTTTCCTCTACCGTGAGGAGAAGACCTATCGCATCGACGACATCGTGCTGTGTGAGTACTGCAATATGATCATCGGTCTGGTGATGACGACATCACTGATGGCTGAGAGCGGGGAGGAGACCAACAAGCGTGAAGCGATCTCCTCAGCGATCCGTACGCTGTCCGAGCTGGAGCAGCGCTCCGTGGCAGCCGTGATCCACAGCATCGGCGGGATGAGCGGACAGGTGATCACCTCGAAGCTGGCAGCCGAGTATCACGTAACACGTTCGGTCATGGTAAACGCTCTGCGCAAGCTCGAGAGTGCCCGACTGATCCGTACGCAGTCAGCCGGTGTCAAGGGTACCAAAATAGAGGTTCTGAACGATATCGCTTACGATGAGTTTGAGCGTATCTATAAAGAGAAATGGAATTCGTAAATGCAAAGGGAATTGTGATCATTCATGATGCCTTTGCTTTTTTGTGAGGCTAAAAATGAGAAAGGAGGGACGGTATGATTCTTTCAGGAGCTTATAACTATGTGAATGTCCTCGATAAGGCAGCGGACGCCAGTTGGAAGAGGAACGACGTATTAGCTAACAATATCGCAAATGCCGATACGCCGGGATATAAGCGCAAGGATGTGCAGTTCGAGACTTATCTCATAGGGGCGATCGGGGGGACGGATAACCTGGATAAAACGATTGCCGAAATGGACCTGGATGATATCAACGCGACGACCTATACGGAGCAGGCAGGGCTCAGCTACCGTATGGATGGTAACAACGTCGATATCACGACAGAGAACGTAGAGTTAGCCAAAAACCAGATCCGCTACAACACGTTGATGACTTCGATCAACCATGAGTTTCAGGACTTGAAGGCAGCCATCAGCGGCGGCGGTAAATAATCCGTAAAGGAGGGATAGGCCTATGTCAGTATTTGGGGCTTTTGACGTCAGCGCGACCGGACTTACGGCGCAGCAGCTGCGTATGGATACGATTTCCGAGAACCTTGCGAACATCAACACGACACGTGACGGCAAGGGAAATGTTTACAAGAGAAAAATGGTGGTGTTTGAGGAGAAGGCATACCCGACCTTCAAGGAGACCCTGGGCTTGGCCGGACAGTATATCGGCAAGGGGGTCAAGGTAACCAGGATCGTTGAGGATCAGAGCGAGGGAGCCCTCGTGTACGACCCGTCACATCCGGATGCCAATGAGGACGGCTATGTGATGTACCCGAATGTCAACACCGTGACCGAGATGACCAACATGATCGATGCGACCCGTGCTTATGAGGCAAATGTTACCATGCTGAACGCATCGAAGAGTATGGCCACGAGAGCATTGTCGATCGGACAGTGATCCTGATCTGACCCGGAGGTAAGTATGAATATTACAAATATTTCTGCGATTAAAGGCTTGGAGAGTGTGAGTCGGTATGAGACGTCAAATCCGATCGCTCCCACGACACGCGCGGAGAAGGCATCGAGTTTTGATGCGCTCCTCAGCGACGCGATGGGACTGATCAAGGAGACCAACGACTACTCCAACAAGTCCGAGGAAGAGAAGATCAAGTTTGCGACCGGTGAGTCGGACAATCTTCACGACCTGATGATCGCCCAGCAGAAGGCGACCGTGTCTTTGCAGTATACCGCAGCCGTTAAAAATACGGTGGTAGAGGCGTATAAGACAATTATGAACATGCAATTCTAAGGAGAAATAGTAACCCATGATGGATCGACTGATAGCGATCAAGGACAAGCTCTTAGCATTCTGGAATCGCTATACCACCAAACAGAAGACCATAATTATCGCTGTGACGCTCGCAATCTTCTTTGCGATCGTCCTTTTGGCGTTCTTTTTGACACGCCCGGTCTATGTCGATCTGGTTACGTTAAATTCCGAGGCGGCTTCGGCTTTCCGCGAAGAGCTGGATGCGGCCGGTGTTGACTACGAGGCGGAGGCGATTTCCACAGATCGTGTGCGCTTCAAGGTAGAGCAGGGTCAGTACTCCGACGCGGTTGTCGTAATGGGTGCCAATCAGGTTACTGACGAGACCGGCTTATCCTGGAAGGATGCGCTGGAGGAGGATATGACAACGACCTCTCAGGTGCGGTCAACCAAGATCAACCTTGCCCTGCAGTCATCGATCCGGACCGGCCTTCTCACGTTCGAGGGCGTGGAGGACGCGACGGTATTTTTAGACAAGCCAAAGGATGACAATACGATTTTCTCCGACGGTGTCGAGGCGTCCGTCTCCGCCAGCCTGAAGCTCAAGCAGGGCTATGAGATGGATGAGAACATCGCCATGGGTATCGCGTATTATATCGCGAACGCCGTCGGAAATAAGACCACGGATAATATCATCATCACGGATACCAAGGGAAATCTTCTCTACGGAAGCAAGGAGGATAACACCCTCGGCGGAGCCGTGACCGGTAAGGCGGATTATCGCCAGAAACTCCAAAACCAGTTTGCCAAGAACGTGGAGAAGATGCTCCGGAAGGCCGGCTGGGATGATGTCGAGGTCAGCGAAAACGCGATCGTTTTTGACATGAATAAGGTGGATGAGCTCATCAAAACCTACACGCCGAACGAGGGTATGGAGCAGGGTATGTATTCCCACTCCTATGAGTATAAGTCGACGGGGCAGTCGGGCTCAGGTGGTATCCCGGGTACGGATTCCAACGGGGATCTGACGGATTATCCGCTGGTAGGCAGCGGGTCGACCAACACGGAAACGATCCTGAACAAGTACGATTACCTGCCAAACGAAGACGTCAAGAATATCGCCTACGAGGTCGGCGTGGTGAAGCCGGAGGATTCCTCGATGGGCTTGATCCTGACACATTATAATGTGATTCACGAGGAGAGTCTGCAGGAGCAGGGACTGCTCGATGAGATCAGTTTTGACAACTATGTAGAGCAGAATTCACAGGTAACGGAGATCGAGCTGGAGAATCGGGATGAGCTGATCGAGTTGATCTCGGCAGCGACCGGTATCGCGACCGGAAACATCCAGGTGATCGCTTACGATAAGCCGGTGTATGAGGCGGCGCAGGCGGGCTCCTTCTTCGACAATATCACGAACTACTTAATGGTGCTTTTGACCGTTTTGATCGCGGCACTGTTGATCTTCGTGATCATTCGCGGCACGTCTCCGGTCGAGGTGACGGAGACCGAGCCGGAACTTTCGGTGGAGGATCTGTTGGAGACGACGAGAGACGACAAGAGTGTGCTTGAGGAGATCGAGCTCGAGGATAAGTCCGAGACTCGCATCATGATAGAGAAGTTTGTTGACGAAAATCCGGAGGCGGTGGCGCTGCTACTGCGTAACTGGATCAATGAAGATTGGGGAGGTTAATGTATGGCAGCTCAGACTACATCTGCCGTCGCTGATCTTGACGGCATCCAAAAAGCAGCGATCCTCCTGATTATCATCGGCCCGGAGAAAGCGTCCACGGTGTTTAAACACCTGAAGGAAGACGAGATCGAGCAGCTGACGCTGGAGATCGCCAATACGAGAAGTGTACCGCCGGCCCAGAAGGAAGCGGTGCTGAACGAGTTCTACGAGGTTTGTCTCGCGCAGCAGTATATCGCCGAGGGTGGTATCGGATATGCCAAGGATCTTTTGCAGAAGGCCCTGGGCGACGACAAGGCGGCTCAGGTGCTCGGAAAGCTGACCGCATCTTTGCAGGTGCGTCCTTTCGAGTTTATCCGAAAGACAGAGGCGACGCAGATCCTCAACTTTATCCAGGACGAGCATCCGCAGACGATCGCTTTGATCCTGTCTTATCTGTCACCGCAGCAGGCAGCGGCGATCATCTCGGCACTGACACCGGACAAGCAGACGGACGTTGCCAAGCGTATCGCGATGATGGATCGTACCTCGCCGGATGTCATCAAAGAGGTGGAGAATATTTTGGAGCAGAAGCTTTCCTCCCTGGTCAGCCAGGATTACACGATTGTCGGTGGTGTGGATTCGGTTGTCGAAGTCCTGAATACCGTCGACCGTGGTACAGAGAAGCACATCATGGAGAACTTGGAGATCGAGGAGCCGGAGCTCGCCGACGAGATCCGCAAGAAGATGTTCGTCTTCGAGGATATCCTCATGCTGGACGACCGTTCGATCCAGCGTGTGCTGCGTGAGGTGGAGAACTCCGAGCTTGCTGTGGCTCTGAAGAATGCCAACGAGGAAGTACAGAATGTCATCTTCAACAACATGTCGTCTCGTCTGGCCGATATGATCCGAGAGGATATGGAGTATATGGGACCTGTCCGCTTGAAGGATGTTGAGGAAGCACAGCAGAAGATCGTTAACGTTATCCGCAAGCTCGAGGATAGCGCCGAAATCGTTATTTCTCGTGGTGGAGGTGACGAGATTATTGTCTAATGTAGTAAAGTATCCATTTGTCAATATACAGGGGAAGGAAGCCCGGAAGGTCTCGTATGAGAAGCCGGGCGCCTTTACTCCTTTGGAGCCGCCAAAGAAAAAGGTGGTTGTTCGTGATGCCGCCGAGGTGGAGGAGGAAATCGCTATGGGCCTCTCCCTCGAGGACATTTTTAATGTCCAGAAGAGTACTGTTATGGTCGGCGGGGACGATGAGGATGAGGCTGAGGACGAGGCCGGGGATGCCGGGTTCGAGGCAGGCCTCGAGGTGAAAAATATCACGAAGGAGATCGAACAGAAGCGCGAGGAGGCGCAGGCTGAGGCGGATGAGATCATCGCGGCTGCGAGGGAGCAGGCGGATGAGATCGTCGTGGAGGCGAGACAGCAGGCGGATGATATCCGTGCGCAGGCGCATGACGAGGGCTTCGAGGCCGGTCGCGAGGAGGGACTCCTGGCCGGCGAGGCGGAGACCGCGAAGATCCGTGAGGGGATCGAGGAGGAGCGGCGGGCGCTCGAGGGCGAGTATGAGAGTCTGGTCAGAGATCTGGAGCCGCAGTTTGTGCGGGTGGTTTGTGAGCTGATCGAGAAGCTGACCGGTGTCGTGATCTCGGATCAGGAGGAGCTGGTGTTGCATCTGATCCGCAGCGGGCTGTCCGATGTGCGGAAGAATACCGAGCGTATCATCGTGCGGGTTTGCCCGGAGGATGCGATGGTGGCCGAGGCTCATAAAAAGGAGCTGATGGAGCAGCTCGAGTGGGATGCGACGATCGAGGTTCAGTCGCAGGATTCGATGGAGAAGAATGAGTGCATTATTGAGACGGATAATCAGATGTTGGATGCCGGTATTCGAACTCAACTGGATAACATGTTGATGGCAATAAAGATGTTGGTATGACGACGGCCTGCATACATAGTACCTTGTCTGTGCAGTCCTGTGATTGGAGGATTTATAGATGCTTGCGGCACCTTTTTCGATTGCTAAATATGAATCGCTAAAAGAGCGGAGCTTTGTAAAAGCGATGGGGAAGGTGGCGAAAGTGGTCGGGTTGACCGTGGAGTCGATCGGGCCTGAGGCGAAGCTGAATGATCTGTGCCTGATCTATTCGGCGGCGAGACCGGATCCGGTGAAGGCTGAGGTGGTCGGGTTTCGCGATGACAGAGTACTTTTGATGCCGTATGATGATGTCGAGGGTGTCGGGCTCGGCAGTTTTGTTGAAAATACCGGGGCACCGTTGATGGTGAAGGTTACCGATGATCTGCTCGGACAGTCGCTCGATGGTGTCGGCAATCCGATGTCGTTTGAAGGATTGCCGGATGAGTCACCGAAATACTCGGTTGAGGCGGATCCGCCGGATCCGTTGGCGCGTGAGATTATCACGGATGCGTTGCCACTCGGGGTCAAGGCGGTGGATGGTCTGATCACGGTCGGCAAGGGACAGCGTATCGGTATTTTTGCCGGGTCCGGTGTCGGAAAGAGTACGCTGATGGGTATGTTTGCCCGCAACACAAAGGCCGATATCAATGTGATCGCTCTGATCGGAGAGCGTGGTCGTGAGGTGCGGGAGTTTATCGAGAGAGACCTTGGTGAAGAGGGTATGAAGCGTTCGGTGGTCGTGATCGCTACGTCTGACCGACCGGCGCTGATCCGAAATAAAGCCGCGAAGACGGCAACCGCGATCGCGGAGTATTTCCGTGATCAGGGAAAGGATGTCCTGCTGATGATGGACAACCTGACGCGTTTTTCCATGGCGCAACGTGAGATCGGACTGGCTTCCGGTGAGCCGCCGGTGTCCCGAGGGTATCCGCCGAGTGTGTACTCGGAGATGCCGAAGCTCTTAGAGCGTGCCGGGAACTCGGATAAGGGGTCGATCACGGGGCTGTATGCCGTGCTGGTCGACGGTGATGATTTTAACGAGCCGATCGCCGATACGGCCCGCGGTATTCTGGATGGACATATCGTCCTTTCGCGTGGGATGGCACAGAAGAATCATTATCCGGCGATCGATGTACTCGCCAGCATTTCCCGTGTTATGTCGGCAGTGGCGACCAAGGAGCACAAGGCTGTTGCCGGCCAGATGAAGGAGGTTCTCGCGACGTATCGCGATGCCGAGGATCTGATCAACATCGGTGCGTATCGCGCGGGTTCGAATAAGAGTATTGATTATGCGATTTCAAAAATAGACGCATGTAATGCGTTCCTGAAGCAGGGGACGGATGAGAAGTTTGACTTTGATGATATCGTGGCGCGCATGACGGCGATTTTTGATGACGGCAGCGATGACGCTGAGACTAACGAGATGTGACCAACGTTTTTAGCGAGGGACTACGCTTGCGCCATTCTTTAACGTCACGTTGTGCGCCTTGAAAACACCTCGGCTGCACAACAACGTTAAAGAGAGGTCCCTCGCTGAAAAACAGTTGGCACATCCCGGGAGGTTAGGAGGTTATATGGCTAGGTTTATCTTTCCGCTTCAGAATATCCTGACCGTCAAGGAAAAACTCGAGGAGCAGGCGAAAAATGAGTTCTCGCAGGCGAATGCGCGACTGCGCGAGGCGGAGGATGAGGAACAGCGCCTCCGGGATCGCGAGCAGGCGGCAGAGGAGACGCTGCGTCAGACGTTGAATGAGTCCCTCGACGTGATGGAAATCAAAAAGTGCGAGGACGCGGTCGAGATCCTCAAGGTCTACGTCAAGGAGCAGCATTTGATCGTGATCAAATGCGCCCGTGAGGTCGAAATCGCCCGCGAAAAACTAAACGAAGCCATCAAGGAACGCAAAACCTTCGAGAAGCTCCGCGAGCATGCGTTTGAAGATTTTGTCAAGGAACAAAATCTCCAGGAACAAAAGGAAGTAGACGAATTAGTTAGTTACCGTCACGGACGGACATAAGCAGGAGTCGGTCGAGTTCAAACATCGGCCGGATCCGGAAACAATCGAGGTAAATAGTTATGGCTGAAGAAAACATTGAAAATAAAGACGAACCGCTCGAAGCAACCGCGGATGCCGGTGATGGTGCCGGTTCCAAAATCGTCACCATGATCATCGTCCTGGTGATCGTCGCCATCTGGCTGGCGATCTTCGGACTGCTGGTCAAGCTTGACGTGGGAGGCTTTGGAAGCGGCGTCCTCTATCCGGTGTTAAAGGACGTGCCGGTCCTCAACAAGATCCTGCCTGAGCCGGATCAAAAGGAGAGCGACTCGACCTACTACGACAACCTGGCGGAGGCCAACGCCCGCATCAAGGAGCTGGAGGCGCAGCTCGCCTCGACATCGAGCTCGGATACCGCCAACTCGGACGAGATCGACAAGCTGAAAAAAGAAAACGCCAGACTGAAAAAGTTTGAGGAAGCGCAGGCGGCATTCGCCAAGCGCCAATTAGAGTTCGATAAAAATGTCGTGACCAACGAAAAGGCGCCGGATGTGGAGGAGTACAAAAAGTACTACGAGGCCATCAATCCGGACAACGCCGAAAAGATCTACCGGCAGGTGGCCAAGGATTTCCAGTACACCGAGGAGATCAAGGATCAGGCCGATATGTTTGCCAAGATGGAGCCGTCCAAGGCAGCCTCTGCCCTGACGGAGCTCTCGGCGGACCTGACCCTCGTGGCTAAAATCCTCGATGCGATGCCGAACAACAAAAAGGCAGCCATTATGAACCAGATGGATGAGGGTGTCATCGCACAGATCACAACGAAAAGTACAGCTATGAAGAAGTAAAAAAAGTCTAAAGTATCTCCTGATTATGTCGATATATATCGTGACGGGAACCGCGTAAGCGCCTCCCGTCATACAACGACATAGAAAGGAGGCAGGTCTATGAAGACACAGGGAATCACCCTGATGACTTCCCAGACAACGGAAGTCAAAGTTAAGAAAAAGACGAACGCCAGTGATTCCACCTTCGAAAACTTCATCGCGAATAACGCCTCGGGCGTGAACCGGCAGAACACCGGACAGACGAACATCGCGGATACGAAGTCAAGTATGGAATCCCCATCGTCGAAAATCAAATCTTCAAAAGAATCTGAGGACGGATCCTCTTCCAACATTTCCCAAAGCAAGGATGCTGACAAACAAGTGAATAACCCGGTAACCAAAGATGCGCCGAAGGATGTCACCAAGGCCGACGGTACGACAGAAACCGCCGAGGTCACCAAGAGCGAAAATCCATTCGTAAAGGATGACGGCCAGATCGACATCGAAAAGGTGAACGAGGAGGTTATGGCAATCCTCCAGGATATCCTGGGACTTCTTCCACAGGATCTGCAGGACATCTTCGATAACCTCGGGATGCAGCCCGGTGAGATCTTCACGGGACTGGCGACCGGCGAGATTGAAAGCTTCTCCATCACCACCGTACAGACCTTCGTCATGGAGGTGCACGGCATCGAAGATCCGAGCGCATTTCTTACCAACGATCTTCTGAATCAGGAGATGAACGATATCTTTGATCAGTTGAAGACATTACTCTCCGAGATGATGCGAGTCGGCGTACAGGATCTCGAAAAGCTGGATCCGGAAACCTGGAACACCTTCGCAGCGAATCTGATTCAGGCGGTACAGACAGAGCAGACACCGGTTGTAAATGAAACCGTCGCACCGACAGAGGAAGTCATCGAGGATACGACAGAGCCGGCTCAGCAGGATGGTAACCCGGACATCTCGGTGATCATCGAGAATCAGACATCGGATCAGGCAGGAAGCGGTACCGGACAGAACACCGGACAGGGAACAGGACTCGGAGCCGATGACGTGAGAGACGCAGCTGCAGATCTCGAGGCAATGAGCCGCCACACACAGACTACCAACACACAGGCATTCGCGGAGTCACTGACGCAGGCCCTCGACCCTGAGGCAACTCAGGTTCAGGATGTACAGAGACAAATGACAGAAATGGTAGAGCAGGTGGTACGCCAGGTAAGAGTTCGGATGATGCCGGAGACGACAAACATGGAGATTCAGCTCCATCCGGCGAGCCTCGGACGCGTAAACGTCCAGATCAATGCAACCGGACAGGATACGACAGCGAGACTGATCGTAGAGAACCAGGCAGCCAAGGAGGCACTTGAGAGCGGGATGATCCGCCTGCAGGAAGCCTTTGAGGAACGAGGACTGAAGGTTCAGGCCGTGGAGGTCACAGTAGGAAACTTCGATCTGGGACTTCATCAGCAGAACAATGGTGAGGAAGCCGAGTCCTCCAACGAAGGAAGAAGAGGTAACGGTGGTCAGGGCGGCCAGGGAAGCGGTGATGACACCGGCGCAGCGACTGAGACCAACGAAACCGAAGCCTCAAGAAGAGATATTAACAGCACCGTAGATTATACGGCATAAGGATACAAAGGAGGTCGAATATGGCAGTAACCAATTCAAGCCTTTCCACAGCACTGGATGAACTGACCTACAAAAATCTGGACAACGAAAATGTGAACAAGGTTCGCGGAAGCTCCGAACTCGGCAAGGAAGAGTTCATGAAGCTCCTGACCACGCAGATGCAGTATCAGGATCCGCTGAACCCACAGTCCGATCAGGAGTTCATCGCACAGCTGGCTCAGTTCTCATCTCTTGAGCAGATGCAGAACCTGAACTCCACCTTTAACAACACATCCGCTTACTCACTGATCGATAAGTACGTGGAGATCGAGCACAGCGAGTCTAACGGCGAGACGAAGTCAGCACAGGGAATCGTCGACAGCGTTAAGATCAACAAGAACGGAGCGCAGGTTATGATCGACGGACAGAGCTTTGATGTAGCAGATGTCTACAAAGTATCGTCCCCGACAGATGAGCAGTGGGCAGAGAAGTTAACCGCACAGGCCGCAGCACAGACATCAGCGGATACGACAAAGGAATAAGAGCGGCGGATTAGGAACAGGGAGGTGCCTATGAATATCGAGCAAATTCGCGATTCGTACTTTGGCACTTATCAGAAAGACAAAGGCAAAAGCCAAAACGAAGTAGCGACAGACACAGCCGGAAAGACTTTCGGCGACATCCTTTCCGACGTAAAGTCGGCCGACGATGTGAGATTCTCCAAGCACGCAAGCAAGAGGCTTGACTCCAGAGAGATCTCGATGTCGGATGATCAGTGGACGAGATTAAATGAGGCGACCGGCAAGGCGAGAGATAAGGGCTTAAAGGAATCGCTTGTGATGGTCGACAACCTCGCTTTCATCGTCAATGTCAAGAGCAACACGGTCGTGACAGCACTGAACGGTACGGAGAGATCGGTATTTACCAACATCGATGGAGCGATCATCGGATAGGATGACAGTAACTGGTAACTAAACATACACGCCGGCCCGACGGGTCTCAGGCAGAGATCTAAGGAAGCGTGTCAAACCCCGAATGACAGAGGGACACACTTATGGAGGGACCAAATTATGATGAGATCATTGTTCTCCGGAATTTCCGGATTGAAAGTACACCAGACAAGAATGGACGTTATCGGTAACAATATTTCAAACGTAAACACCGTAGGTTTCCGTGCATCGAGCGTAAACTTCACCGATGTATTCTATCAGACCTCACAGGGCGCATCCGGCCCGAACGCTGAGACAGGCGCTCCGGGTACCAACGCGACCCAGATCGGTCTCGGTGCTAACGTAGCAGCGATCGCTGTAGACCTTTCCGGTACCGGTGCGACACAGCGTACCGACCGTGGTATGGATGTCATGATCAACGGTGACGCATTCCTGATCGCAAAGCAGAACGGTATGACTTACTTCACTAAGTCCGGTGCCCTGGACATCGACGCGAACGGTACTCTTTACTGCACGACCAACGGTGCTGCCATCCTCGGATGGAGAGCTGTAGATATGGGTGACGGTACCCGCGAGATCCGTAAGGATACCGCTACCACACTTCAGCTGATGGGTGGCGAGAATGCTTACTCCGCACCGAACGCAACAGCGAACATCACCCTGAAGGGTAATATCGACAGTAACGATACACAGCTGACTTACCTGAACGCAGCACAGAACACCGGTTATCCGATCTCGATAAGCTTTTATGACAAGCTGGGTCAGCTGAATACAGCAAAGTTTGTAACAATTAAGGATGTTGATTCGACAGGGGCAGAGATGGATTCCCAGTATGTCCTGAAGCTGACCGACATCCTCGGTCCGGATGGAAAGTCTCTGCTTCGTGAGCAGGATACCAGCGGAAACTGGGTAGCAACAAACTCTGCAACCCTTGGTGCTCAGAAGGGTATGCATATCAGTATTAACGGAACCGAGTATACATACAGTGTTGATAACAGCGGTAACATCACGATCACTCCGGGAGCATACGGTGCTGCGACCGCCAGCCCGGTAACGGCAGCCGGTTGGCCGCGTATCAAGTTCTCCGGTGCATCCGGTGAGTTTGAGTGGGTCGGAAAAGATGCCGCAGAGTCTGCAAAGTCAGCAACACAGGAGGCACAGAAAGGTATCGTCCTCGGTCTCCAGCAGGGAACTGTTAGTCCTACTGCGACCCCGCCGGTGGATGAGAGTGCGTTTGTCCGTGATGCGTTGTTGGACGGTGATAATACTGCAGTCGGTATCAAGGCAAGCGGCGGTGTTCTCCTCGACTTCGGCAGCCTGACCATGTATGCCCAGGACGGTGTGTCCAACGTAAAGCCGAGCCGTGGTACTGAGGATGGTAAGGGAACCGGTAACGCAGCCGGCTCGCTGAACGGCTTCACCATCCAGAACGATGGTAAGATTTTCGGTGTCTACACCAACGGTGATAAGAACCTTCTCGGTCAGATCGCGGTAGCGACCTTCGCTAACCCGTCCGGTCTCGAGGCAGCGGGTAACTCGCTGTTCCAGGCGACCAAGAACTCCGGCGACTTCGATGGTATCGGAATCGATATCTCCGAGGTTGGTAAGTTCAGTGTCGGCGCTCTCGAGATGTCCGACGTTGACCTCGCTAACGAGTTTACGACGATGATCACGACACAGCGTGGTTTCCAGGCAAACTCGCGAGTTATCACAACTTCCGACTCCATGCTCGAGGAGCTCGTCAACCTTAAGAGATAATAGTTTGGTAGCTTAAGGAGAGTATGTGCGTATAATGCGCACATACTCTCGTTTTGCTTTAAAAAAAGTCGATTTTTGCTTGAAAAATCTTGAAGTCTGTGATAAAATAGGATAGTTATCAGACTTATGCTCTCATCTCGGCGGAAAAACCGCTAAGATGAGAGCTGCCGGCGGATCGCAGGCGCGTGCAGAGGAAGGTGCTGTGCACCGCACGCGCCGCGCAGGAACGCTAACCGTGTTCCTGATTTGAGGAGGTGTTCCATGATCGACGTAACCCGCATGAATGGCACGATCATGAGTCTCAACGACGACCTGATCGAGTCGGTGGAGGAGACGCCGGACACGGTAATCGCTCTCACAACCGGCAAAAAAGTCATTGTCAAAGAAAGCAGGCAGGAGATCAAAGAGCTCGTGAAAATCGCGAGACGTGAGATCCACATTCCATAAAAAGGCAGGTGCAGTTTAGTGGATATAGCTACAGTCGGTGGTCTCGGAGGATGTGCGGCCGCCGTTATCTACGGTATCGTATCCGGTGATCAGGGATTTGCGGCGCTGGGAAACTTCTGGGATATGCCGTCCTTCCTGATCGTGGTTGTCGGTGCCTTGATGTGTATGTTGATCCAGTCCGACGGTATCGGAGGATGGGTCGGCTCCCTCAAAACATTTTTGATCGGAATCAAGGCGCCTTCCTACGACATCACCGAGATTATCAGTAAAGTCATCGAGCTCGCCAACGTTGCCCGTAAGGAGGGACTCCTCCAGCTCGAGGAGGCAGCAGGCGATATTGATAATGAGTTTATGAAAAAGGGCATCATGCTGATCGTCGACGGTACGGATCAGGAGTTGGTTTCCTCGATCCTGGAGACGGAGATCGGCGCGATCAACGGGCGACATTCCGCGGCCGCCGGTTTCTGGGAGGCGTTCGCCGGCATGGGACCTGCATGGGGAATGATCGGTACCCTGATCGGTCTTATCAACATGCTGAAGCTCCTCGACGATCCGAGTTCGATCGGACCGAACATGGCCGTCGCCCTTATCACAACACTGTACGGTTCGCTGATCGCGAACTGGCTGTGTATCCCGATCTCAGTTAAGCTCAGAGCGATCAACTCTAAAGAGATCATGATGATGAACGTCATCAGTGAGGGTATCCTTTCGATCCAGGCCGGTGAGAACCCGCGCGTGATCGAGGAGAAGTTAAAATCCTTCCTGTCTCCGGCTAACCGTGGTGGCCTGGGCGAAGAGGAAGGCGGATCAGGTGGTGAGGCTTAATGGCAAAAATCGAAGAAGATGAACCCGCCGACACCGGTGGGTGGATCAACACCTTCGCCGATCTGATGAACCTGCTGTTGTGCTTCTTCGTGCTTTTGTTCTCGATGTCAACGGTCGATGCGCAAAAGTATGAGGCAGTCGTAAAGTCGATGAGTGAGAGTATCAATATTTTCGACGGCGGCGGAGAGTCAATCGGGCAGGGGCCTTTTATCGATAGTGGTACCGACCAGGTTGTGGCGATATCACAGTATTTTAATGAGTTTGAGAGTTCCGGCGAGGATCCCGAGGCGACGGAGGATCAGAGCAATCAGCAGCCGGGCGAGTCCGCTTCCGAGCAGGGCGAGCATAACGATCAGGGTGGACAGAAGAGTGACGACGGACAAAACAAGTCCGACGACACCCAGGCCAAGGACAACGGCCAGCAAAGCCAGGATCAGCAGCCGGGCGCCACACCGATCCCGGGTCAGCAGGACCAGAATCAGGACGGCAAGACGCAGGATCCCGAGCAGGGAGGCAAACAACAGGATAGCGAGACCGGTCAGCAGGGTCAGCAGACGGAGCAGAATCCGCAAAGCAAAAATGACCAGAACAAGACCGGGGATAACATAGACAAAGCCACTGTAGCAGCTGTCGAGGCACAGAAGGAGGCCGAGCAAAAGGCAAAGAACGAGGAAGCCTACGAGGAAATCATGAAGGCGGCCGAGGATAAAAATGTCGAGGACGACATCACCGTCCAGATGGACAAGAAAAACCAATACGTCCAGATCACGATGAACGGTGCGCTGCTTTTTGACTCCGGTAAGGCGACTCTGAGGAGCTCGGTGAAGCCGATCCTCAGTAAGGTCGGAGACATCCTGAAAAACTACAAGGGCAACCGGATCCAGATCCTCGGACATACCGATGCCGTGCCGATGCACAGCGCGGAGTTCCCGAACAACCTTTGGCTTTCGATGGCGAGAGCGACAGCGGTGTTTGAGTATATGACCGATGTCAAAAAACTGGACGCACATAATCTTGAAACAACCGGACGCGGTGAATACGATCCGATCGCATCCAACGGCACAGCCGCCGGACGCGCGAAAAACCGCCGCGTAGAGTTCCGCATCTACACCAATAAGTGATAGGAGAGTTAGGACGATGAAGAAGAATATTCTGACCGTAGTTATCATGGCTGCGACGGTGATCAACCTGGTGCTGACCATCGTTTTGGTATTTTCCATTATGCCGGCGATGAACAAAACCACCAACCTGATCGACAAGGTGGCCTCTGTGATCGACCTTGAGATCGAGGACAAGAAAGAGGACCAGGATTACACGATCGCGGATCTCGAATCCTTCCAGATCACCTATGATGCCGCTCAGAAGCTGGGACTGGCTGCGGAGGAGGGCGATACTACACTTCACGTATTCATGATCGAGGGTATGACGATCTCCTTTAACACCAAGGCAGAGGATTACCAGACAATCAGCGAGATGATCAAGGGAGATACCTCACGTGTCGAGGATATCGTAAACAAGACTGTCGGAAGCTACACGAAGTCAAACTTTGACCAGGTCAAGGTGGCCAGCGAGTGTGTGAAGAAGATCCAGGAGCTGTACGATACCAAGTGCGTGGTTGACCTGATCTTCATCAAGCCTCTGGTAGCGTAAGCACTGGGCTCGGGCATGCGCAGGAAGAACGCGCGAGTTGTGTAAGATAGTATTATTTTCAAAAAATCCTTTATCTATTCGATAAAATGTGTTATGATATAGGTTAGCCGATTGTCGGCATATGATTTTTGGTAGCTCGGAGGTGAGGCGTAATGAGTGATGTGCTGTCGCAGAGCGAGATAGATAATCTCCTGTCTGCGCTGAACAGCGGAGAATTTGACCCTAACGCCGCCGAGGAAGAAGATGAACGCCCGGTCAAAGACTATAACTTTGCCAGACCGAGTAAGTTTTCCAAGGAGCACCTACGTACGCTCGTCTTTATCTACGAGCACTATGCCAGACTGTTATCGACGACATTGCCGGTATATCTCCGGAAAAATGTCCAGGTCGAGGTGATGCACTCCGAGGCCGCTACCTATCAGGAGTTTTCAAACTCCCTGTCAAACCCCGTGTTGCTGGGCGTGGTAAACTTTACACCGCTTGACGGCAACATCATCATGGAGATGGCGACGGGGCTGGGGTATGCGATCGTCGATCGTATGCTGGGCGGAGACGGACAGCCACTCGAGAAAACACGAGAGTTTACCGAGATCGAGTTAACGATCATCGAGAGGATCATGGTCGTCTGTGTCAACCTGCTGGTTGAGCCCTGGCAGACCGTGGCTCAGTTGGAGCCGATCCTGGATCGTATCGAGACGAACTCACAGTTTGCGCAGTTCGTAACGCCGAACGAGATGACCTCGATCATCACGATGAATATCCGCATTGGTAATGCCGAGGGTCTGATGAACGTCTGTATCCCATACGACGTCATCGAGCCGGTAATCGATAAGCTGAATACGAAAAACTGGTATTCGAGCAACGAGACCACCGAGATCGGTACCTACAAAGAGGTTATCGAGGAGTCGCTGCAAAAAGCACAGATCCCTGTGCGGGCGATCATGGGTCGGTCGGCGATATCCGTCAACGATTTTATGCATCTGTTGCCGGGGGATATCATCAAGATCGACACCCACTTGGAGGACGAGTTAGACGTCTACGTGGGAAATATTAAGAAATTCTCTGCCATACCGGGTGCCTATAACGACTCGTATGCGGTGAAGATAAAATCAATCTACAGAGAGGAGTAGCGCGATGGACGGAATGCTTTCGCAAGAAGAGATTAACGCTCTTCTGGGCAGCATGGAAGAAGATTCAGGCGGCGGTGATGCTGATGATGCCGCGGCGGCTGCTCCCGATGCAGGAGCGCCGGCAGGAAACGATGCCCTGAGCGCCGACGAGGCAGATGCGCTTGGCGAAATTGCCAACATCAGTATGGGGACGGCAGCGACGACGCTGTCCATCCTGGTTAACAATCGAGTCGATATCACAACACCGAAGGTAACGACGATATCGATCGACGATCTTTCGAGAGAACAACCGACACCTTGTGTGTTTATTCATATATCATACGTCAAGGGACTGGAAGGTAAAAATATCCTGATCCTCAAAGAGGATGATGTCAAGGTCATCACCGATCTGATGATGGGCGGTGACGGCACCAATACCGATCAGGAACTGTCAGAGTTGCACCTGAGCGCGATCTGCGAGGCGATGAACCAGATGATGGGTTCGGCCGCCACCTCGATGTCCTCTATGATCAATGATACGGTGGATATTTCTCCGCCGACGGCCACAAGAGTAGATCTCGCCGAGAATATCAAGGGCGAGCTTGAGGGGTTGGTTGAAAGTTCATTCGTACAGGTTGCGTTCCGTATGGAGATCGGTGATCTGGTTGATTCGCAGATCATGCAGTTGTATCCGACGGATTTTGCCAAGAGGGTTTACAAGCAGTTTGCCGGAATATCCGACGAACCGGAGCCCGCACCGGCACCTGCCGCACCGGAGCCCGAACCGGCACCGGCAGCAGCAGCTCCGGAACCGGCACCCGCACCTGCACCACAAGCTGCACCACAAGCGGCGGCACCACCGCCTATGCAGCAACCGCAGATGGCTCCGCCGCCTATGTATGCATATCCGCCTCAGGATTACAACATAGCACCGGCGCAGTTCCAGAGCTTTATGGCACCTCCGGATCTATCCGGTATCGCACCGGAGAACATCGATCTGATCATGGATGTACCGCTGGAGGTAACGGTAGAGCTCGGACGGACCAGCAAGTCCATCAAGGAGATTCTCGATTTCTCACCGGGAACGATTATCGAGTTGGACAAGTTGGCGGGCGAGCCAATCGATGTATTGGTAAATGGTAAGTTTGTTGCGAAAGGCGAGGTTGTCGTTATCGAAGAGAGCTTCGGTATTCGAGTGACCGAAATCATCAAAGAATCTTAATTGAAGGAGAGTATAAGATGGCTAAGAGTGTTTTGATTTGCGATGACGCGGCATTTATGAGAGTCATGATCAAGGACATCCTGACGAAGAATGGCTATGAGGTCGCAGGCGAAGCAGAGAACGGAGCAAAAGCGGTCGAGAAGTACAACGAGACCAATCCGGATTTGGTTATGATGGATATCACCATGCCGGAGATGGACGGAATTCAGG
Source organism: Eubacterium sp. (assembly GCA_036343395.1). Classification (GTDB taxonomy): domain Bacteria; phylum Bacillota; class Clostridia; order Lachnospirales; family Lachnospiraceae; genus Eubacterium_F. Next base: position 20,909 of record JAZASH010000028.1, read on the forward strand.
CTCTGAAGAAGATTAAGGAGGGCGACGCGAACGCTTGTGTTATCATGTGTTCAGCGATGGGTCAGCAGGCGATGGTCATCGAGTCCATCCAGTCCGGCGCGAAAGACTTTATCGTAAAACCGTTCCAGGCAGACCGCGTGCTGGAGGCCGTTAAGAAAGCGATTGGTTAAGGTATGCTGTCCAATATCATTCAGTTGGTTGTCATTGTAGTCATTTTTATTCTGGTACTTGTGGCAACCTACTTTACGACAAGATGGATTGGAAAGTCCGGATCGATCCAGGCTCACTCACCGAATATCCGCGTGAAGGAGACGTTTAAGATCGCACCAAACCGGTATATCCAGATCATCGAGCTCGGCGATCAGTATTATGCGATCGGAGTGTCGAAGGACAACATCACATTTTTGACAGCGCTTTCCAAGGATCAGCTTGATCTGACGCCGACGGAGACAGGACAGGCACCGGCTTCCTTCAAGGAGATGCTGGGCCGTATCCGAAAAGAAAAGAAATAATGTAATTGCTAAGAGGTTGGTACGTATGTTTCGAAGGAGAGGTGTAAAAGCAGTAGTACGCTTGTGCCTTCTTCTCATTGTACTGATGATGCCAACCTTTTTTTGTGGTACCCGGGCATACGCTGCGCCGGTAAAATCCGATGCCGATCAGGACCATATTGAGGGCAACGGAACGACCGGTGAGGTGCAGGATCCGGACTCACCCGATGATTTTCAGTTTTCCATATCGTCCAATGCAGGAGCGACGGGGCTTTCGGCGCCGTTGAGGATTCTCCTGGTACTGACGGTTTTATCGATAGCACCGTTTATCTTGTTGATGATGACATCGTTCACCAGGATAATTGTGGTGCTTCATTTTGTTCGAACAGCCTTAGGAACGCAAACCTCGCCACCGAACCAGGTGCTATTGGGGTTGGCGTTGTTTTTGACGTTGTTTATTATGTCGCCGGTGATGGCACAGGTGAATACCGATGCCATACAGCCTTTTGATGCCGGCGAGATCACGCAGGAGGAGGCCCTCGAACGAGGGATGGCTCCGATCCGCGAGTTCATGTTTAAGCAGACCAATCGAAAGGACATCAAGCTTTTTCTGGAGATCCAGGAAAAGTCGGATGAAGTTTCGGTAGAGAATATCGACGAGATTCCCACGACAGTGCTTCTCCCGGCGTTCATGATCAGTGAGCTGAGAGCAGCCTTTATTATGGGCTTTTTGCTGTATCTACCGTTCATTGTGATCGATATGGTCGTCTCGTCGACGCTTATGTCGATGGGTATGATGATGCTACCGCCTACCACGATTTCGATGCCGTTTAAGCTGTTGTTATTTGTACTGGCGGACGGCTGGGATCTGTTGATCGGGCAGGTCGTAAAAACCTTTTATTAGTTGAGAAGATTAGCCGGAAAGGATTAGGATAGATGATTACAGATGCAGATATACTGGATATTGCACGCGAGATGATTTTTACCGTCTTTCGCTGCGCGATGCCCTTATTATTGGTTTCGCTGATCGTCGGTTTGATCATCAGTATTTTTCAGACGATCACGTCGATTCAGGAGCAGACGCTGACCTTTGTGCCGAAGCTTCTCGCCATTTTTCTGGCGTTACTTTTGCTCGGCGGATGGATCATGCAAAACTGCGTAGATTTTTTGACAAACATGGCAAATTCCTTTTCTGACTACGTGTAGAAAGAATGTGAGACACGATGGAGTTTACGGTAGAGAATCTGGAGTATTATATGCTGGTGGTGATACGGATTGCCGGCTTCATCGGAGTGGCACCGCTCTTTAATATGCGGTCGATCTCTCCGCAGATGAAGGTGGGTATCAGCATCATGCTCTCGGCGGTTATCATCCCGATGACGCCGGTGGTTCCGCTCCAGTATACGGGCATCATCGGCTTTACCGGTTTGATCCTGAAAGAGTTAATCGTCGGACTGACTCTGGGCTTTATGTGTGCGTGCTGCACGTACATCCTGAACTTTGCCGGACAGCTGATGGACATTGATATGGGTTTGTCGATGGCGTCAACTTTTGACCCGATTAACAATCAGCAGGTAACGGTTACCGGTTTGATTTATAACTCATTATTTATGCTGACTCTGGTAGCGACGAATATGCACTATTATATCATACGTGCGATCCTCGACACCTTTAAATATTTCAATGTGGGGCAGGAGATTTTCCCACGTAACATGGTAGAGATTGGAATCAATTTTATCGTCAATTTTTTTATCATCGGATTCCGTATTACATTACCGATGTTTTGCGCGATGTTTTTGATCAATATCATACTTGGTATCCTGGCCAGGATCGCGCCGCAGATGAACATGTTTGTTGTCGGTATGCAGATCAAGTTGATCGTTGGATTTTTGGTCTTGCTTTTACTCGTACAGACGCTGCCCACGGTTTCGGATTTTGTGTTTACCGAGATGAAAAATGTGATCACCGATGTGGTTCACGGATTCACCCCATAGCGGAGGATAACGATGCGTTTGATCATAGAGGATACGGTGGAGCAACGCACCCTGCTGGCCTATAACCTCCAGTTCTTTGCCAAGGACGAGGGCGGTGAAAAGACCGAGGAAGCAACACCGAAAAAGTTAAACGACGCCCGTAACGAGGGCCAGGCTCCGCGAAGTCAGGATCTCAATACGGCATCGATGCTGTTGGTGCTGATCATAGGATTAAAAATATTCGGTAGTTTTATCTACGACAGGATATATGAGACCTATTATTATTACATGACCAATATGTCCGAATATGCGACCAACGAGTTTACGCTGGGACGGTCGATGAACCTGTTTCATTTCGGAATGCGAGAGGTCCTGTTTACGATTCTCCCGATCTCTCTGATCGGTGTGCTGGTCGCCTTTGTTGTAGGTGTCAAGCAGGTTAAGTGGAAGATCACGCTAAAGCCGCTCAAGCCGAAGCCGAGTAAGCTCAATCCGATCAAAGGAATGAAGCGTCTGTTTTCCAAGGATAAGCTGGTGGAACTGATCAAGGCGCTGGTCAAGCTGGGAGTCCTTTTCTGGGTGGTGTTTTCCTACATCCAGGATCAGTGGGGACTGATCACCAATATTTATCAGCTGGAGCCGGTGGCGGCTGTCCACCTGATCATCGATACGGTCCTCGATATCGCGCTCCGTATCGCGCTCGTATTTTTGGTTATCGCCTTTGCGGACTGGTATTACCAGAAACGCAAGTTTAGAAAAGACATGAAGATGACCAAGCAGGAGGTCAAGGACGAGTACAAGAACTCCGAAGGTAACCCGGAGATCAAGAGTGCGATCCGTCGAAAGATGATGGAGGCGTCCCGTCGTCGTATGATGCAGGCGCTCCCGGAGGCGGATGTCGTGATCACGAACCCGACGCACTTAGCCGTTGCACTCAAGTACGACAAGGACACCGCCGAGGCCCCCATCGTGGTCGCCAAGGGTGCGGATTTCCTTGCGGAAAAGATCAAAGAAATCGCCCGCGAAAACCACATCGAAATCGTCGAAAACAAACCGGTCGCGCGTATGTTATATCATAACGTTGACATTGGCAGCGAGATTCCACCTGAGTTGTATCAGATGGTAGCCGAAATCCTGGCATATGTTTACAGCCTGGACCAGGCCGGATAATAATTACATCCGCTGTGAAGAGACTGGCGACTGGCACGAAAAGCAACGCCGATGGCAGGAGTTTTCTCACGGCGGGGAGCTATGCGACGAATCGTGAGAATAAGCTCCGACCGCGCTCGGCGCGGATAGATTTGACAGAAACAGATAGGAGGTAAGCCGATATGCAAAAGTCCGACATAGCGTTGGGCGCATTTGTGCTCGTGCCGATTCTGTTTTTGATCATTCCGGTGCCGCTTTTCCTCCTCGACCTGATGTTTGCGTTGAACATCTCGATCGCCATGGTGATCCTTTTCAACGCGCTGTTTTCCAAGGAAGCGCTGGACATGTCCTCGTTTCCGACATTACTTTTGCTTACAACGCTGTTTCGACTGGCGCTCAACGTCAGCTCGACACGTAAC
>JAZASH010000029.1:0-24392 GCA_036343395.1 Eubacterium sp.
GCCAATTTTCTCCGGCTTTCAAGTATCGATCTGAACCTCTATAAAGAGAGTCAGATGAAACGCAGGATTGATAATTTTTATACCAGACGTAAGATCACCGGCTATGACGAGTTTTTCCGTATTCTTTCCGGAGATCCGGAGATGCAGAAGGAGTTTACCAGCTATCTGACGATCAATGTGTCTGAGTTTTATCGTAATCCGCCGCAGTGGAAGACGGTTGAAACCAACGTATATCCGACTCTGATCGAGCGTTTCGGAAAGAGACTGAAGATCTGGAGTGCGGCTTGCTCGACAGGAGATGAGCCGTATACACTGGCCATGCTTTTGGCTGAGCATGTGCCGCTGGCGCAGGTTGAGATTCTTGCCACCGATTTGGACAAGGATATCCTCGAAAAAGCCCAGGAAGGCCGTTACGTAGAAAAGAGTGTAGCGGGTCTGCCAAAGCAGTATCGCGATAAGTATTTCGTGTCTGACGGTCCCGGTTTTGTTCGGATTTCGGATGAGATCAAAAAGCGCATTACGTTCAAGCATCATAACCTGTTAAAGGATCCCTATCCTCGCGGAATGCATTTGATCGTGTGTCGCAACGTGATGATCTACTTTACGGAAGAGGCCAAGGATGAGGTTTACCAAAAGTTTTCCGATTCGCTGGTGGACAACGGTATTTTCTTTGTCGGAAGTACGGAGCAGATCATCGGCCCTGCCAAGTATGGGTTTAAGAGTGCGCAGTCATTTTTCTATGAAAAAGCCAAAGAGTAGACAAATGAGACCACCCCGCGAGTTTTGGGGTGGTCACTTTATTTTTTTTGAGGAGGTTGGATTATGGATGTTACAGTAGCTTTGGATGCGATGGGCGGCGATTATGCTCCGGTGGAGACCGTAGCAGGTGCCATCGAGGCTGTCAAGGAGTTTCCGCAGATCCGCGTGATCCTCGTCGGTATGGAGGATCAGATCAAGGCTGAGCTTAGTAAATACGAAGATTATCCCAAGGATCGGATCAGCGTTGAACCGGCGACCGAGATCATCGATATGGGTGAGGTTCCGACACTGGCGATCAAGGAGAAGAAAAACTCCTCGCTTGTGGTCGCTATGAAGCTCGTCCGTGACGGCAAGGCGGATGCGATCGTATCGGCCGGCTCGACAGGAGCTATCCTGGTGGGCGGTCAGCTCGTGGTCGGCCGGATCAAGGGCGTGAAGCGTCCGGCGCTTTGTCCGTTTTTACCGACTCAGAAGGGGATGTCTCTTTTGATCGACTGCGGCGCGAATGTCGATGCCAAGCCGGAGAACCTGGTACAGTTCGCGCAGATGGGTTCGATCTACTACGAAAACGTGATGGGTGTGAAGAATCCGACCGTCGGTATCATCAATATCGGTACCGAGGAGGAAAAGGGCAACAAGCTGGTCAAGGAGACCGGTCCGCTGCTCAAGGAATGCAAGGATATCAACTTCATCGGAAGCGTAGAGGCGCGCGATATCCCGACCACACCGGTGAATGTCCTGCTTTGTGAGGCGTTTGTCGGAAATGTGATTCTGAAGCTTTTCGAGGGCCTGGCAAAGACCTTCCTCGGCATGATCAAGAAGGCGCTCTACAAGAGTGCCAAGACAAAGATCGGCGGACTTCTGATCAAGAGTTCACTGAAGGAGCAGTTAAAGGTTTACGATATCAAGGATCAGGGTGGCGCACCGCTCCTCGGTCTGAAGGGACTCGTAGTCAAAGCTCACGGAAACTCCAAGAGCTTTGAGATGAAAACGGCAATCGGCCAGTGTATCACCTTTAAGGAGAACGATATCAGCGGTAAGATCGCAAAGGTTGTAAATAATGAATAAGTCAAATCTGGAATTATTTTATGATCATATAGATTATCGGTTTTCCGACGTTTCTCTGCTGGAGAACGCTTTGACTCACTCGTCTTATGCGAATGAATTAAAGCTTCCCTACACGGCGAATAACGAGCGGCTCGAGTTTTTGGGAGATGCCGTTTTGGAGATTATCGTCAGTCGGTTTCTTTTTATGGAGAACCCGACGATGCCGGAAGGAAACATGACGACGCTCCGTGCGAGTCTGGTTTGTGAGCCGTCGCTGGCTCAGGCGGCGAGACAGATCGAGCTTGACCATGTAGTGCAGCTCGGACATGGCGAGGAGAAGACCGGCGGCCGGCAGAGAGATTCCATCCTGTCGGATGCTTTTGAGGCTTTGATCGGCGCCATCTATCTCGATGGTGGGATGGAGGAAGCAGAGAGGTTTGTCACACGCTTTATCCTGACGGATATCGAGTCCAAAAGCCTCTATCACGACTGTAAATCCAAGCTGCAGGAGATCGTGCAGGAGTTTTTCCATGAGAATTCCGAGATTGTGTACGAGATTGTCGAGGAGACGGGTCCTGCGCATGCCAAGTCGTTTACGGTTGTGTGTCGGATTCAGGGAAAAGAGTTCGCGGTCGGTACCTCTCATACCAAGAAAAAGGCCGAGCAGGAGGCCGCTTATAAAACACTTTTGATGATTAAGGATAAGGAATTACCGTCCTTTTTGTCCTGAGAAAAAGATAGCAGGAGTTAATCGCTTATGTATTTAAAGAGTATCGAGGTTCACGGTTTCAAATCGTTTGCCAACAAGTTGATTTTTGAGTTCAATAACGGTATCACCGGTATTGTCGGCCCGAACGGCAGTGGAAAGAGTAATGTCGCCGATGCGGTACGCTGGGTTCTCGGTGAGCAGAGCGCCAAGCAGCTGCGTGGTGCCAGCATGCAGGATGTCATTTTTTCCGGTACCGAGCTGCGCAAGCCGCAGAGCTACGCGTATGTGGCTCTGACGATCGCCAACGACGATCACAAGCTGGACACGCCGTACGAGGAGGTACAGATCGCGCGTAAGGTCTATCGTTCCGGTGAGAGTGAGTACCTGCTGAATGGTGCGGTTTGCCGTTTGCGTGATGTACAGGAGCTCTTTTTTGATACCGGTATCGGTAAAGAGGGTTACTCGATCATCGGACAGGGTCAGATCGATAAGATCCTGAGCGGAAAGCCGGAGGACCGCCGTGAGCTCTTCGATGAGGCAGCCGGTATCGTCAAGTATAAAAAGCGCAAGGCAAGCGCGGAGAAGAGTCTTGAAATCGAGAAGCAGAACCTGACACGTGTGCAGGATATTCTCGGTGAGCTGACACTGCGTGTGGAGCCGCTGCGTGAGCAGTCGGAAAAGGCGAAGCAGTATATTGACTTAAAGACCGAGTTAAAGGATATGGAGATCGGTCTTTTCCGTCTGGAATACGAGTCTCTGACTGAGAACATCGGTCAGATTGACGTCAATATCGAGAATACCAACAACGATCTCACCAAGACCAAAGAGGAAAAAGAGGCATCTGCCGACACGTATAACCAGATTGATGAGACGATCCAGGGCTTCGATAAATCCATCCAGGAGAAAAAGGATCAGATCAACGAGAATCAGCTTATGTCGCAGAACTGCGAGAGCGAGATCCGCGTGTCAAATGAGAAGATCGCATCCATCGAGCAGGGAAAATCCTTTTTCAAGGACCGTGAGGATTCGATCCTGGAGTCGATCCGTGAGACCGAGGCTGAGTACAAGGGCTACAAAAAGGAAAAAGAAGAGATCACCAAGAATCTTGAAGATATGGAGATCCAGGAGACCAATGCACAGGATGCGTTGAACGAGTTGGAAAAAGATATCCTGGATAAGGAGATCCGTCTCGGTGAGGAGAACGAGGCGATCATCGACTCGATGAACCGTTCCTCCGAGATTACATTGCGTCAGCAAAAGCTCCGTTCCCAGCTGGATCAGAACCGTCTGCGTCAGTCGGAGATGAACCAGAAGATCATCACCAATCAGTCCAAGGTGGATGAGGCAACGCAGGTGATGAAGCAGGAGGAGGGCGATTTTAAAGAGGCCAAGGCCAAGTTTGACGAGGAGTACATCGCCCATAAGAATATCCTTGCCAAGATCGAAGCGAAGCGTGCGGAGATTCTTGAAGAAAACCGCAAGATCGACGAGACGAAGAGTGAATATCACAGGGAGAATTCCCGTTTAGAGACCCTGAAAAACATGACGGAGCGCTATGAGGGTTACGGTCAGAGTATCCGCCACGTCATGGAGCAGAAAAAGAGCAACAAGGGCGTGCTCGGTGTCGTTGCGGACATCATCAAGGTGGATCGCAAGTACGAGATCGCCGTTGAAACCTGTCTGGGTGGAAATATTCAGAACATCATCACAAAGGATGAGCAGGTCGCGAAGGATATGATCAGCTTCCTGAAGGAGAATCATTTCGGCCGCGCGACATTTTTACCGCTGACCACCGTGACACCGACCGGCAAGGAGTCCTGGCCGAAGGAGGCGGAGAATAAGACCGGTGTCCTCGGACCGATGGACGAGTTTGTCAAAAGAGAGGAAAAATACGATAAGATCGTGCGCTATCTGCTCGGTCGGTATCTGCTCGTGGATACGATCGATCACGCGCTGGCGATCAATAAAGAGTTTAATTACTCCATCCGTATTGTCACGCTGGATGGCGAGCTGATGAATCCGGGTGGCGCGATCTCGGGTGGTGCTTTCAAGAATAAAAACCATCTGCTCGGACGCGGACGTGAGATCGAGAGGATCGAGGAATCGCTGAAGGAGATCCGTGGTAAACTCGACAAAATCCGTGCCGGCATCCAGGATATCGAGGATGAGATCGTCATGATGACGGAGACGGCGGCGGAGAAGGCGGAGAAGCTCAAGGAGCTCGAGTTGCGCCAGAACACCGCTAAGATCAAATACGATCAGGCCGTCAGCGTGAAGGAGGAGACTGAGAAGGAATATAACGCGATCGCCAATGAGAAATCCAGTCTCGAGCGTGAGAAAAAGGATATCGAGGATGCGATCACCTCAATCGATGAAGCACTGTCGATGAGTAAGAACGAGGAGGAACTCTCCAAGCAGCAGGTAGAGACTCTCGGAAATGAGCTGAATGAGGCACATGATAAGCAGACACAGGATCAGGAGGCGCTGAATGCATTGCGTCTGGAGATGACCTCTGTCCGCAGTAAGATGAGCTTCGTTGAGGAGAATCTCGAACGTCTGGCAACGGCGAAAATAGCTGATGAGGAGGCTCTGGAGGAGATCCGCAACGAAGCAGTGAACTCCGATGAGTCGATCGTCGAGCATCAGCGTCAGATCAAGGCGTATGAGTTGCGTATCGAGGAACTGAAGCAGGCTTCCGAGGACCTGAGCAAGGCTGTCGAGGAAGAAAAACAGAAGAAGCAGGAGTTGATTGACTCCAAGAAACAGGTATTTGAGTCCAGAGAGACGCTGATCACACGAATCGGCGATCTGAATAAAGAGGTGTTCCGTCTCGAGTCACAGCGTGAAAAGGTGAATGATCGCCTGCAGGGACAGATCGATTATATCTGGAACGAGTATGAACTGACCTATCATAACATCACGGAGATGGAGTTTGACTCGTCGATGACCAAGTCCGAGCGAAGCTCGCGTGTCAGCAAGCTGAAGTCGGATATCCGCTCACTGGGCGATGTCAATGTCAATGCCATCGAGGAATACAAGGAGATTTACGAGAGATATACGCTGCTTTCCACGCAGCATGATGACCTGGTGGCTTCGGAGGAGAAGCTCCGCGGTATCATTGAGGAGCTCGATACCGAAATGCGTCGTCAGTTCACGGAGAAGTTCGCTGCGATCAAGCAGCAGTTTGATAAGGTGTTTAAGGAGCTCTTCGGCGGTGGTAAGGGTACACTCGAGCTGACCGTCGATGACGATGTGCTGGATGCAGGTATTATGATCAACGCGCAGCCGCCGGGTAAGAAACTGACGAATATGATGCAGCTTTCCGGTGGTGAGAAGGCGTTGACGGCAATTTCGTTGCTGTTTGCGATCCAGAACCTCAAGCCGTCGCCGTTCTGTCTTCTCGACGAGATCGAGGCGGCGCTGGATGACTCGAATGTCAAGCGCTATGCGAAGTATCTGCATAAGTTAACGAAAAATACGCAGTTTATCGTGATTACGCATCGTAAGGGTACGATGGAGGCGGCTGATGTGTTGTATGGTATTACAATGCAGGAAAAAGGCGTCTCGACGCTTGTTTCGGTTAAACTGATAGAAGAGCAGTTGGATGATTAGGAGGTAAGCTTTGGGATTTTTTGACAGGTTAAAACAAGGTCTCAGCAAGTCGCGCAATCAGATGTCCGAGTATATGGATGATCTGTTCGGGGCAGGGCGGCCGATCGATGAGGATTTTTATGAGGAGTTGGAGGAAGTCCTCGTTATGGCGGATGTCGGCGCTGTTACGGCCGGTGAGATCATCGACGAGATGAAGGACCGCATCGAGGAGAAGAAGTGGTCGGATGCTTACCTGGCGAAGGACATCCTTCGGGATATTTTTAAAGAGAAACTCGAAATGCCGATGGATGCCTATTTCTTTATGAATCGCAAATCTGTCGTCCTCGTGATCGGCGTGAACGGTGTCGGTAAGACGACCAGCGTCGGGAAGATGTCTGCCTTATTAAAGAATCGCGGAAAGAAAGTTCTCCTGGCGGCGGCGGATACGTTTCGTGCCGGTGCGATCGAGCAGTTGAAGGAATGGTCCAAGAGGGCCGGTGTGGATATCATCGCCGGTACCGAAGGCCAGGATCCGGCTTCCATCGTTTATGATGCGGTGGCGGCAGCGAAGGCAAGAGATGTCGATATACTGCTTTGCGATACGGCGGGACGGCTTCACAATAAGAAAAACCTGATGAATGAGCTGCATAAGATTCATACGATCCTGGATAAGGAGTATCCGGGTGCGCATCTGGAGACGCTGATTGTTGTGGATGCGACAACCGGACAGAACGCACTCCAGCAGGTCAAGGAGTTCGCTTCCGTGACGGATGTGACGGGCGTTATTCTCACCAAGATGGATGGTACCGCAAAGGGCGGTATTGCAGTGGCGATCTGGTCAGAGATGGGGATCCCGGTGAAGTTTATCGGTGTTGGTGAGACGATCGAAGATCTCGATATGTTTAAGGGCGACGAATATGTGGAGGCGCTTCTCGGAGATAAAGAGAGTTAAGTGTAATTGCGGCGCCGGTATGGCACTGAAAGGATATAACTTATGGTTGATAAAGATATGTTGACATTGGACGCTTTTGAGGAAGCGAGCGAGGTCGTGAAGGAAGTCATCCTTCCGACAAATCTCATTTACAGTGAGTATTACTCCGCGACGACCGGGGCAAAGGTATATCTGAAGCCGGAGAACATGCAGTATACCGGGGCGTATAAGGTTCGTGGAGCGTATTACAAGATTTCGACCTTGAATGAGGAGGAACGTGCGAAGGGGTTGATTACTGCTTCGGCCGGGAATCATGCTCAGGGTGTTGCGTATGCGGCAAAGCGTTTCGGCGTCAAGGCCGTGATCGTGATGCCGAAGACGACACCGATCATCAAGATCAATCGTACCAAGAGTCACGGGGCTGAGGTGATCCTTCACGGTGACGTCTACGATGACGCTGCAGAATACGCGATCCAACTGGCAAAGGAGAAGGGCTACACCTTCATCCATCCCTTTGATGATAAAGCCGTTGCGACCGGACAGGGTTCTATCGCGATGGAGATTATCAAGGAGCTTCCGACCGTGGATACCATCCTGGTTCCGGTTGGCGGAGGCGGTCTTGCCTGCGGTGTAGCAACATTGGCTAAGCTGCTGAACCCGAAAGTCAAGGTGATCGGCGTCGAGCCGGCCGGTGCTGCCTGTATGAAGGCGTCACTCGAGCAGGGTAAACCGGTAACCTTAGAGGGTGTCAATACGATTGCGGACGGTACCGCGGTAAAGACGCCGGGAAGTAAGATTTTCCCTTATATCCTGAAGAATATCGATGATATTGTTACGGTTGAGGACGAGGATCTGATCGTCGATTTCCTGGATGTGGTCGAGAATCATAAAATGATCGTTGAGAACTCCGGTCTTTTGACCGTTTCCGCGTTAAAGAAAAAAGATTTTTCCGGCCAGAAGGTCGTTTGTGTCCTGAGTGGCGGAAATATGGATATTATTACGATGTCGTCTGTCGTACAGCATGGTTTGATCGCCAAAGGGCGCATTTTTACTGTCAGCGTGCTGCTGCCGGATCGTCCGGGTGAGCTGCTGCATGTGGCAGAGGTGATCGCCGGTGCGCAGGGCAATATCGTACGTCTGGAGCATAACCAGTTTGTCAGCATCAACCGCAACGCTGCGGTCGGCCTGACGATCACGATGGAGGCCTTTGGCGCCGAGCATAAAGAACAGATTATCCGCGCAATGGAGGAGGCGGGTCTGCACCCGCAGGAGTCCGACGTTAAGGAATATGTTTAGGAGGAATATTATGAGCTTTGACACCTCACTTATGTTTACACCGGAAGGTGTAAGAGATGTGTATGGGAAGGAGTGCCGGGAGTACAACAAGATCCGAAATATGATCCAGCATGAAATGTCACTCTACGGATTCCGCGATATCCATACCCCGAGCTATGAGTTTTTCGACATTTTTAATAAAGAGAGGGGAACTGTTCCCTCCAATCAGATGTTTAAGTTTTTCGATCAGCATAACAATACGCTCGTTTTGCGGCCGGATCATACGCCGCAGATCGCACGTTGTGTGGCGCGCTACTATGCGGATGAGGACAGACAGCTTCGCCTGTGCTATACGGGGAATACCTTTATCCACCGCAGCGGTTATCAGGGAAAATTATCCGAAACAACACAGATCGGTGCGGAGATTATCGGCGATGCGTCTTCGGATGCCGACGGTGAAATGCTCACGCTGGCGATCGAGTGTCTGAAGAAAAGCGGACTGGAGGAGTTCAAGATCGACGTTGGGCATGCGGGTATTTTTCGCGGCCTAGTACGTGAAGCCGGCCTCGATGAGGAAGAGATCGAAAAGCTCAGAAATTATATCGAGAATAAAAATTCTCACGCCGTACAGGAGATGCTGTTGGATAAGCCGATGGCAGACGGTGTGAGAGAGGTATTGATCCGGATGCCGGAGATTTTTGCGGATACGGACAGCCTTACTTATGTAAAGGAGCGCGTTACGGATGCCGATGTGCTCGCTGCGATCGAGCGGCTCGAGACGATCCGTGACATTCTGGACGGCTTCCATATGCTTCCTTATGTGACGATGGATCTGGGAATGCTCAGCAAAATGGATTATTATACCGGTGTGATTTTTAAGGCGTATACCTACGGAACCGGTGAGGCGATCGTCAGCGGCGGTCGCTACGATAACCTGATGGCGCAGTTTGGCAAGGATGCTCCGGCGGTCGGTATCGTTTTCCTTTTGGACCAGCTGATGGAGGGTCTGTATTCGGAAAAAGTCACCGTCGAGGTTCCGAACGATGACATCCTCGTCTTGTATCGCTCAGCAAACCGCAACCTGGCTATCGAGATGGCACAGAAACTCCGTGATGAGGGCACGCCGGCATTCCTGATGAGGAAAAATGCCGATACACCGCTTGAGGAGTACAAGGAGTACGGCTTGCGCCGCGGTATCGCTGAGATCCGTTACATCGATGACACCGGTGAGATTACCAGTCTGAGTATGACACAGTGACGTATGCGGAAGCTCGTACAGGCATGAGAGCGATTTCTTACCGTGAGTATGTGTAGATACATCTCACATTGAATTATGGGAGGACATATACATGAGGTATATAACAATAGCGCTCGCGAAGGGACGCCTCGCGACGCAGACGATGGAGCTGTTGGAAAAGAGTGGGATTACCTGCGAAGAGCTCCATGACAAGGAGACGCGAAAACTGATCTTCACCAATCAGGAGCTGGGGCTGAAGTTCTTTTTATCAAAGACCAGCGATGTCCCGACCTACGTGGAGTACGGCGCTGCCGATCTCGGTGTCGTTGGATATGATACGATCAAAGAAGAGGGGCGTAAGGTGCTCGAGGTGCTGGATCTCGGTCTCGGCAAGTGCGATATGTGTGTGGCCGGTCCGGCCGTGGCGAAGGAAGCGTTGCTTTCTAATCGGATTCGACGCGTGGCGACCAAGTATCCGCACATCGCCAAGGAGTATTTTTATGAGAAAAAACATCAGACTGTCGAGATCGTCAAGCTGAACGGCTCGGTCGAGCTCGCGCCGATCGTCGGTCTTTCCGAGGTGATCGTTGATATCGTCGAGACGGGTTCGACGCTGAGAGCGAACGGGCTCGAGGTGCTCGAGACGATCTGTCCGCTTTCCGCGCGCGTAATCGTAAACGAAGCAAGTATGAAACTTGAGAGAGAGCGGATCCTTAAACTTATCAGTTCTCTACGTGATGCATTGAAATAATTGTTCGCTGACGCTAAGCCGCCGGCGCTGTGATATTTGAGAAGGAGTAGAATATGCGCATAGTTAAATTGACCGAGGAAACGAAAAAGGATATCCTCGAATCGTTGCTTAAACGGTCGCCGAGTCAGTATGGTGAATACCAGACCACTGTGGATGAGGTATTGAACGATGTTAGAGAAAACGGCGATGAAGCCGTATTGAGATTAACCGAGAAGTTTGACGGGGTGAAGTTGACACCGGAGACGCTCAAGGTTAGTGAAAAAGAAATCGAGGAGGCTTACCGGCAGGTGCCGGCGTCGCTCGTTGAGACGATGAAAAAGTCCCTGAAAAATGTCCGCGATTATCATGAGAAGCAGGTACGTCAAAGCTTCATCACCACACGCGAGGACGGTGTGCTGCTCGGGCAGCGTATCACCGCAATCGAGCGTGTCGGCGTTTATGTACCGGGCGGGAGAGCACCGCTTTCATCCTCGGTACTGATGAATATCGTCCCTGCCAAGGTTGCAGGCGTAGACCGTATCGTGATGTGTACACCGCCGCGAAAGGACGGTACCATCACTCCTGAGGTGCTGGTCGCTGCCGATCTGGCCGGTGCGGATGAGATCTATAAATGCGGTGGCTCACAGGCGATCGCCGCACTTGCTTACGGTACTGAAACCATTCCGAAGGTATATAAGATCGTCGGACCCGGGAACATTTTTGTTACACTGGCCAAAAAGACTGTCTACGGTCTCGTCGGGATCGACTCCGTCGCCGGCCCTAGTGAGATCCTCGTACTGGCAGACGATACGGCCAAGCCGGAATACGTATCGGCTGACCTGCTTTCCCAGGCTGAGCACGATCCGCTGGCTTCGGCAATCTTGGTGACGACATCCTCAGCACTTGCCGAAAAGGTCAACACGATTACCGAAGAGATGACGAAGAAGCAGTCCCGACGTGAGATCATCGAGAAATCCCTCGAGAACTACGGATTCATCCTCGTCGCTGACTCCATGGACGACGCGATCGACGCGGTCAACGAGATCGCCTCCGAGCATCTCGAGATCCTGACAGCCAATCCGTTTGATACCATGACGAAGGTGAGAAACGCCGGTGCGATTTTCCTCGGCGAATACAGCTCCGAGCCGCTCGGCGACTACTTTGCCGGTCCGAACCACGTCCTGCCGACCAACGGTACCGCGAAGTTTTCTTCGCCGCTGTCTGTGGATGAATTCATCAAAAAGACAAGTCTGATCTCATATTCAGAAGCCGCACTCCGTGAGGCGCACGAGGATATCATTGACTTTGCCAAGGCGGAACAGCTGACGGCACACGCCAACTCGATCGCCGTTCGTTTCGGAAAGGAAGTCACAGACGTGTAAAAGCGCGATTTTTCGTAAAAAATGCTTGACGAGAGTCCGAAAATATGATATAGTTCATCTGTTGTGTAAAAATCATTAGATGGTCCGCTGTCGTGATACGCAGGATTTCGGTAGTTTACCGGACATGAGATAAAGCCTGAGTGGCATAGCGATCGATACGATAAGAACATCGAACGTTAAGGAGGAAGAAACAATGAATGAGATCATCAAGAAGATCGAAGACGAGCAGCTCCGCGAAGAGCAGTTTGACTTCAACATCGGTGACACGGTACGTGTTCACGCAAAGGTAAAAGAGGGACAGCGCGAGCGTATCCAGGTATTTGAGGGTACGGTTCTGAAGCGTCAGGGTGGTTCCAGCCGCGAGACCTTCACCGTTCGTAAGTTCTCTAACGGTGTCGGCGTCGAGAAGACATGGCCGCTGCACTCTCCGAATGTAGAGAAGATCGAAGTAGTACGTCGTGGTAAGGTTCGTCGTGCTAAGCTCAACTATCTGCGCAGCCGCACAGGTAAGGCCGCTAAGGTAAAGGAATTAGTCAGATAATAGTTTGTAAACTATCATGTGTATATGGTCAACAAATTTATAAACAATTTGTTGACCTTTTTCCTATATTTATGGGGAGTAATCTATGAATCTCCGATTTGAAGAAGAGGCAAAAAAGGAAAAACGGAAACGCCTGATCATTGCGTCCATACGCTATGCGGTCGAGGTCATCCTGGTGATCGCACTCGCTTGGTGTATCATCAATCTGTGCCTGAAAAAGGTCACGATGATCGGCTCATCGATGGACAACACGCTTCACAGCGGTCAGGAAGTGATCGTCAACACCTTTTTCAAACACTTTGGAGCACCGGACCGCAACTCGGTGATCGCGTTTTATCCGGAACGGGGTGTAAACTCCGTCGAGGATCTGACCGACTCCGCCGTCCTGATCCGACGTATCGTCGGTCTCCCCGGCGAAACCGTCAAGATCTCCGGTGGGTTTGTCTATGTCAACGGAGAGAAGCTCGAGGAGGATTATGAGTTTGACCGGAACGTATCCGCCGGTCAGGCAGAAGAGGACTATAAGCTCGGTGAGGATGAGTTTTTCGTCCTCAGTGACAAGCGTGCGGACCTGGATGACAGCCGCAGCACCAGCTTTACCAAGGTAAAACGAGATAATATCATCGGGACAGTGTTTTTGACACTGGATCCGTTTTCTACGATAGCCGGTCCCGAAAAGGAGGAGCCGGAAGAGACAGAGGAGTGATCGTATGCATTTCCAATGGTTCCCCGGTCATATGACCAAGGCCATTCGGTCGATGAAAGAGGATATCCGATTGATCGATCTGGTGATCGAGCTCGCCGATGCGCGGATCCCCATCAGCTCGCGCAACCCGGAGATCGACACCCTGGCCCAAGGGAAAACCCGCATTCTTCTGTTAAACAAAAGTGATATGGCGGACGATGCCGCTACCAACGCGTGGGTAAAAAAGTTTGAAAGCGATGGGATCTATGCCCTGGCGATCAACGCCAAAAAGAAAAATGAACTGAATGCCGTAACCGCTCTGATCAACAAGGCCTGTCAGGAAAAACGTGAGCGGGATCTGAAACGCGGGATTAAGAATCGTCCCGTACGTGCGATGATCGTCGGCATCCCCAATGTCGGGAAGTCGACCTTTATCAACAGTTATGTCGGTCGTGCCAGCACCAAGACCGGTAACCGTCCCGGCGTAACCAAGGGCAAACAGTGGATACGTATGAACGGCGGAAAGAATGGTTCCTCCGTCGAGTTACTCGATACACCCGGTATTCTCTGGCCAAAGTTTGAAGATCAGATCGTCGGGCTGCATCTGGCCTGGATCGGTTCCATCCGTGACGAGCGTATCGTCAGTTCGGATCTGGCACTCGACCTGATCGAATACCTGGAAGAAAACTATCCTGCGGTGATCCGTGAGCATTATGGTTTTACACCGGAGGGGGATTCTGTACATATTCTCGAGCAGCTGGCTGACGCCAGAGGTTGCCTGGCCAAGGGCGGAGAGAAGGATTACGACAAAGCAGCATTCTTTTTACTGGACGATTTTAGAAACGCAAGACTGGGAACCATCACCATCGAGCAGGCCGGTATCTGAATGGAGGAAGAATCATGAGTGAAGAGTTTAACCGCGACGCACTTTTCAGCGATATAGATAAAATCATGGAAAAACAGGGCTATCATACGATCTCGTCCTCGTCTTCTCCCGTGGAAATCGAGGCCTCAGACACCGTCGAGACATCCATTACGCCGCCAAAGGAGCTCTTGGATAAGATCGAGCAGGTGATCAACCCTCGTGTAGAAGAGGAAACTCCGGTTCAACCGGTGATCCGTGAGGACGATGATGAGATTATGATCATCTCGGAGACCGAGCAGCCTCTGGGTGACTTTAATACAGGGGAGATCCCCGAGATCATTGCAGAGCCGGAGCCCGAGCCGGTCGTACCTCATGTACAGGTACAGCCTGTAGCGCCTGCTCCTGAGCCGATCCCGGAACCGGAACCACAGCCCGTGCCGGAGCCTGTCAGCGCATCGGATCCGCAGACCTCATCGAAGTTTACAACCATCGATACACCGATGAACTGGTCTCAGGATAAGGAGCCTCCGACCGGTAACTCGGATATGTATACGGAACCGGACCGTCCGGCCGTATCCTATCTGGAGGGTGCCTCCACAGATGGGGTTACCGTAGAGAACGTCGCCTTCGGTGATATTTCTGTCGGCGTAGAGACGGAGAGTGTCGAGTACAGTGTCGGTCACCCTCTGCTTCGCCTGTTGCGAAACATCCTGATCTGTGTGGCAGCCGCGCTTGTCTTATCACTTGTGATCACGAAGTTTGTCGCTCATCACACGGCGGTTGACGGATCCTCAATGTCAACAACTCTGACGGACGGAGACCAGTTGATCGTTCAGCAGCTGAGCTATTATTTCCACGATCCGGAGCGCTTTGATATCGTCGTATTTCCGATATCCACCGAGGATAATTATATCAAACGTGTCATCGGTCTGCCCGGCGAAACCGTACAGATCATCAACGGCCAGGTTTATATCAACGGAAAGCTTCTGACCGATGACAAATACGGCAACGACCTGATCCAGGATCCGGGTACGGCAGCCGACACGATCTATCTTCAGGCGGATGAATACTTTGTGTTGGGAGACAACCGAAACGGTAGTGTGGACAGCCGTTTCCCTGAGGTTGGTTTGATTCATAAAAAGGATATCAAGGGCAAGGCCTGGTTGCGGTTTTATCCTTTGGGTTCTTTTGGTTTTGTCAACTGAAACTCTGACTGACAGGAGTATCGTATGGAGATCGAACAAAAATATCTGATCCATTATTTACCGGACGGACTTGACCGCTACGAGCACGAGGAGATCGAGCAGGCTTATCTTTGTCAGAAGCCTGCCATCCGTGTTCGTCGCAAGGGCGGCCGGTATATTTTTACGTATAAAAACAGAGAGCAGGGCACCGGTGACGGCTCGGTTTGTGTCGCTGAGGAGATCGAAACCGAGATCGATTTTGATGCCTATATGCACCTTTTTGAGAAGGCTGACGGTGAGCCGATCCGCAAAACCCGGTATAAAATCCCCTATGAAAAATTTACGATCGAGCTTGATATTTTTCATGGTAAACGGGAGGGTTTGATCCTGGCTGAGGTTGAGTTTGAGAGTGTCGAAGAGAGTAAATCGTTTGTCAAGCCGGATTGGTTTGGGGAAAATGTGAGCGGTGATATACGTTATTCCAACAGTTATATGGCGACGCATGACCCCGATTGAGACCCATTCTCAGACATACTATAAAAAATGTCAGTTAAATTGATATTATTTAAGATACAAATTGATTTTTTTTAAGAAAAAATCTTGCATTATATCAAGCAGTGGTGTATAATTTGTCTTGAAAATTTTATTCTTAGGAGGTAACACCATGTCATATGTAGACGAAGTGCTCGACGAGCTCGTGAAAAAGAACCCTGCCGAGCCGGAATTCCACCAGGCAGCAAAAGAGGTACTGGAGTCTCTGCGTCCGGTGGTTGAAGCAAATGAAGATGCCTATCGTAAGGATGCTCTTTTGGAGCGTCTGGTTAACCCGGAGCGTCAGATCAAGTTCCGTGTACCGTGGGTAGATGATAAAGGCCAGGTTCAGGTGAACACCGGTTATCGTGTTCAGTTTAACTCTGCAATCGGCCCTTACAAGGGTGGTTTACGTTTCCATCCGTCAGTAAACCTTGGAATCATCAAGTTCCTCGGTTTCGAGCAGATTTTTAAGAATTCTCTTACCGGCCTTCCGATCGGTGGTGGTAAGGGTGGTTCGGACTTCGACCCGAAGGGCAAGTCTGACCGCGAGGTTATGGCTTTCTGCCAGAGCTTCATGACAGAGCTTTGCAAGCACATCGGTGCTGATACCGACGTACCGGCCGGAGATATCGGTGTAGGTGGTCGTGAGATCGGCTTTATGTTTGGACAGTACAAGCGTATCCGTAACCTGTATGAGGGTGTCCTGACCGGTAAGGGTCTCACCTTCGGTGGTTCTCTCGCTCGTACCGAGGCGACCGGTTATGGTCTTCTGTATTTCACAAACGCTATGCTGAAGGCAAACGGACACAGCCTCGAGGGCAAGACTGTCTGCGTATCTGGTGCCGGAAACGTTGCTATCTACGCAACTCAGAAGGCTCAGCAGCTCGGTGCTAAGGTTGTTACTGTTTCGGATTCTACCGGATGGATTTATGATAAGGACGGTATCGATGTTGAACTTCTGAAAGAGGTAAAAGAAGTGAAGCGTGCACGTCTTACCGAGTATGCTGCCGCTCGTCCGTCAGCAGAGTATCATGAGGGACGTGGCGTATGGAGCATCAAGTGTGACGTAGCTCTTCCGTGTGCAACTCAGAACGAGCTTCTGATCGACGATGCAAAGGCTCTCGTAGCAAACGGCTGTATCGCTGTTGCCGAGGGTGCTAACATGCCGACTACACTGGATGCTACTCAGTATCTGCAGGAGAACGGTGTTCTCTTTGCACCGGGTAAGGCTTCCAACGCCGGTGGTGTTGCTACATCCGCTCTGGAGATGAGCCAGAACTCTGAGAGACTTTCCTGGACCTTCGAGGAGGTTGACAGCAAGTTGAAGGGTATCATGGAGAACATCTTTAAGAACTGTGATGAGGCTTCTAAGAAGTACGGCTTCGAGAAGAACTATGTCGTTGGTGCGAACATCGCAGGCTTCGAGAAGGTTGCTGAGGCAATGACCGCTCAGGGAATTGTCTAATTTATAAAGGAGTATAGCTGTCTCTACTCGGGGCTTCGCTTGCGCCATTTCCGAACGCAACACTGCATGACACCAGAATACGGTGTCTACGCAGTGGCGTTCGCAAGAGGCCCCTTGTCAGAGACAAACTATACTCCTTTTTTAATTCTAATTAATTAGTTACATGAGTCGGAACAGGCCGACAACGCGTCCGAGGATGATCACCTCGTCGACGATGATCGGATCCATGGTGGAGTTCTCCGGTTGGAGACGATAATGGTCTTTTTCTTTATAGTAGGTTTTAACGGTGGCGGAGTCCTCGATGAGAGCGACGACAATGTCACCGTTTTTTGCTACCGGGGTCTGCTGAGCGATAATACGATCACCGTCGTAGATACCGGCCTCGATCATCGAATCCCCACGTACATCCAGCATAAACAGGTCACCGGCCGGCAACTCACTGGAGAGGAGAGGAAAGTAACCGGATATGTTTTGCTCGGCAAAGAGCGGTGCACCGGCTGCTACCTGACCGATCATAGGGATGTTACGCATTTCACGACGGGTCATGTTGAAGTCATCATCGACGATCTCGATCGCACGCGGCTTCGACGGGTCACGACGGATATAGCCGTTTAGCTCCAGTGTCTCAAGGTGCGAGTGAACAGATGATGTTGACTTGAGATGGACCGCCTCACAGATCTCACGTACCGAAGGGGGATAGCCCCTGTCGAGGATCTGTTGTTTCATATAACTCAGAATCTCTTTTTGTTTTTCTGAAATCTTCCCCTGTGCCATAGAAACCTCCTTTATGATATAACGAATCGAGATAACAATTTCACTACAGAACATATTACCACATTTTTACCCGTTTGTCAAACAAATGTTCGGTAAAATTATTTCTTATATTTATTTGACAAAGGCAGGGAAGATAGGTATAATAGATAGCGTGTGAAAATTCGGTTTTGCAATAGATATGGGAGGAAATCGAAAACCATGAGCAAAAAAGACAGTGGGTTCTTTTCCCGCATGAAAAAATCCGACAACCCGGGGTTTGAGATTAGTATGTTTTCCATCAGTATCGCGATTTCGCTGTTTGTACTGGTGGGCTTGATTATGGTTGGCTGGTATTATATCAAGGGCCAGAGCAGCCATTATACCGATGAAGAAGTTAATGCCGGTTCGGTTACGCAGGCGGCTGTCGAGGTAGACAATAAAGAAGAAGAGCCGGTCCCGACCGTTGATCCGAATGCCGATGTGATCGTCAACGAGGATAATGTTTTTGACGCGGACGAAGAACTCAAGACCGCTGAGTTTGCGTATACAACCAGTGATGTTAATATGCGTAGTGATGCCAGCCTGACATCGACCGTCCTTGCAAAGGTACCGTTTGGTACACAGGTCAAGATGATCAGTTACGATGGCAAGGAGTGGGCAAAGGTTTCTTACAATGATCAGGAGGGTTACATCAACGCGATGTACCTGTCTGTTTCCAAGCCGGTACCGGTTATCACCGAGCCTGTCGTAACGAAGACTCCTAAGCCGACCAAGACTCCTAAGCCGACCAAGAAGCCAAAGGAGACTCCTGCACCGGATGAGACCGAAGAACCGGATTATCCGGAGGAGCCGACGGAAGAGCCGGTCGAGCCGACGGAGAAACCGGCAGATCCGACAGAGAAGCCGGCAGATCCGACAGAAAAACCGTCAGAGCCGACGGAGAAACCGGCAGATCCGACAGAAAAGCCGGAGGAGCCGGCCGAGTGATCATCGGCAACAGGGGAGGAAGAGGTAATGGGACAGTTATCCCCCATGATGCAAAACTATCTGGATACAAAAGAAGAATATAAAGACTGCATCGTGTTTTACCGTTTGGGTGATTTTTACGAGATGTTCTTTGATGATGCCAAGCTGGTGTCACGAGAGCTCGAGTTAACGCTCACCGGTAAAGCCTGCGGTCTCGAGGAGCGGGCACCCATGTGTGGTGTCCCGTTTCATTCTGCGGACACTTTTATCCATCGTCTGGTCGACAGAGGCTACAAGGTGGCGATCTGTGAGCAGATGGAGGATCCTAAGCAGGCCAAGGGATTGGTACGTCGTGAGGTAACCCGGATCATCACGCCGGGGACCAATTCGTTTACCGAAGCGATGGAGGATGATCGGAACAATTTCCTGATGGGGATCGTCGCTGCGCCGGAGGGCTTCGGCATGGCTGTCACGGATGTCTCCACCGGTGAGTTTCACGTGGCAGAGATCGAGGATGCCAACAAACTTCTGGATGAGATCAACCGCTACAGTCCGTCGGAGATTATCGCCAACGATGCTTTGTATCTCGCCGGCCTGGATATCGCGGATTTGAAAAACAGGTTACAGATTGTCATATCGACGCTGGAACCCCGTTTTTTTTCTGCGGAAAACTGCGGGCGCGCACTCTGTGAACACTTCGGTGTAAAGACGACCGCCGGACTGGGACTCGATGATGTCGTCCTCGGAAAAACAGCTGCCGGCTGCGTTATGCAGTATCTGATCGAGACACAAAAATGTTCTCTCAGCCATATCACTCATATACAGATCGACCAGACCGGGCGGACGATGCTGCTCGATCGTAATACGCGTCGAAATCTTGAGCTTGTCGAGACGATGCGAGAGAAGCAGAAGCGTGGATCGCTGCTCTGGGTTTTGGATAAGACCAAAACAGCAATGGGAGCCCGTATGCTCCGATCCGGTGTCGAAAGACCGCTTCTCATCCGTGAGGAAATCGAAAAGCGTTATGATGCGATCGACAATCTGAACCGGGATCCCGTTACGCGTGAGGAGTTACGCGAGTACCTGGGACCCGTGTATGATCTGGAGCGTCTGATCGGTAAGATTTCTTATCAGACGATCAACCCCCGCGATATGCTGGCACTGTGTACCTCGCTGGCGATCTTACCCTCGATCCGTACCGTGTGCGAGGAGTTCCCGTGTGAGCTGTTCCGTCAGTTGACGGACGCACTGGATCCACTGGAGGATCTGACCGCGATGATATCGGCTGCCATCACAGACGAGCCACCGCTCAGTCTGAGAGAGGGCGGCATTCTGAAGGAAGGCTATAATGACGAGGTCGACCGCCTGCGTCGTGCCAAAACCGAAGGAAAAGAATGGCTCGCAGATCTCGCTGAAAAAGAGAAAGAAAAGACCGGGATCAAGAATCTCAAGATCGATTATAATAAAGTGTTCGGGTATTATCTCGTTGTCACGAAGTCCTTTTTATCACAGGTGCCGGACAACTGGATCCGCAAGCAGACGCTGACGACCTCCGAGCGCTATACGACGCCGGAGCTAAAGGAAATGGAGGAGACGATCCTCGGTGCCTCCGACCGTCTATATCAGCTCGAATACGCACTGTTTTGCGAGCTGAGAGATAATATCGCCGGCCATATCGAACGTATCCAGAAGACTGCTTCCGTGATCGCTCAGATCGATATGCTCTGCAGCCTTGCTTATGTGGCGGAGCAGGAGAATTACTGTCGTCCGAAGTTGCGTGACGACGGGGTACTGAAGATTAAAAAGGGTCGTCATCCGGTCATCGAAAAAATGATCGAACACGACCTGTTTATCCCGAACGATACCGAGTTGAATGAGGCCGATCAGCGCATTGCGATCATCACCGGCCCCAATATGGCCGGTAAGTCTACCTACATGCGTCAGACAGCTCTGATCCAGCTGATGGCTCAGCTGGGGTCCTTTGTCCCGGCAGACAGTGCCGAGTTATCCATCGTCGATCGTATTTTTACGCGAGTGGGAGCCTCGGATGATCTGGCCAGCGGACAGAGTACTTTTATGGTCGAGATGACGGAGGTCGCCAACATCCTCCATCACGCGACGAAGGATAGTCTGATCATCCTGGACGAGATCGGACGCGGGACATCGACCTTTGACGGTCTGTCCATCGCCTGGGCTGTTGTTGAGGAGATCGCTGACCAGACACGTATCGGTGCTAAAACACTGTTTGCTACGCATTATCATGAGTTGACCGAGCTCGGCAGTTCTCTGGATGGCGTGAAAAATTACTGCATCGCTGTCAAGGAAGACGGAGAGGACGTCATTTTCCTTCGTAAAATCGTAAAGGGCGGTGCGGATCGCAGCTACGGAATCCACGTTGCCAAGCTTGCCGGAGTCCCGGAAGAGGTACTGGCCCGGGCCCGCGCGATCTCGGATCGACTCGAAAACCAGGAGCGTTGGCAGATCCCGCCGGATGCCGGCTCATTATCGGCCGGAGAGGAGGCGACTCGCACCCGTTTGTCGCTTACAGACTCTACCGACGGCCCGCGCCAGTTATCTATCTTCGATACACTCGGAGACGATACTCAAATGGATGACATCCTGTGCGAGATACGAGATACCGACTTGACAAACATCACCCCCATGCAAGCCATGAATCTTGTAAACAAGTGGCAACAGGATATATCCGATAAGTGGTGAGTAAAAGTTTCCGCGCCGGACGCGGTCGGAGATTATTCTCACGACTCGCGACGAAACGTCGGCTCGCTGTGAGAAAACTCCTGCCGCCGGCGCTACATGTTAAGATCACTGCGCTCACTGCATGCGGTATGGGA
Source organism: Eubacterium sp. (assembly GCA_036343395.1). Taxonomy (GTDB): domain Bacteria; phylum Bacillota; class Clostridia; order Lachnospirales; family Lachnospiraceae; genus Eubacterium_F. Next base: position 21,507 of record JAZASH010000029.1, read on the forward strand.
GGCCTTTTTTGACCGCGCGAGCGCTTAGACTAATACATTACTAGGAGAGTTTTATGATTCAAGTACTTGACAAATTGACGATTGATCAAATAGCAGCGGGCGAGGTAGTAGAGCGCCCGCTTTCTATCGTCAAGGAACTCGTCGAAAACGCCATCGATGCCGGCGCGGATGCGATCACCGTGGAGATCCGTGGCGGCGGGATCGATCAGATCCGCGTGACGGACAACGGCTCCGGTATCCCGGCGGATCAGGTCAAGACCGCCTTTTTACGACACGCGACCAGCAAGATCGTAAACGCGTCCGATCTGTTATCGATCACCAGCCTCGGCTTCCGAGGCGAGGCGCTGTCCAGTATCGCGGCGGTTTCAAAAGTAGAACTGATCACGCGAACGCATGAGTCGATCGTCGGTTGTCGTTATCTAATCAACGGCGGCGAGGAGGCCGGTCTCGAGGAGATCGGTAGTCCGGAGGGGACGACCTTCATCGTGCGAGATGTCTTTTATAACACACCGGCCAGAAGAGAGTTCTTGAAATCCGCCACGACAGAGACGAACGCCATCTCTGAATGTGTGCTTCAGTTTTCGCTTTCGTATCCCGATATCCGATTCCAGTATATCGCCGACGGAAAGCCAAAACTGAAAACCTCCGGTGATGGTGTATTGCGCAATAATATCTTTTATAATTTCGGTTCCGATATGGTGCGCGTCCTGCTTCCCGTAACGGCTGAGGAGGGCGTATGTAAGCTTGCCGGGTACATCGCTAAACCCGAGTTTTCACGCGGCAATCGCACCTATATGCATTATTATGTAAACGGCAGATATGTTAAAAATAACACGATACACGCAGCGATCATGGACGGTTATCGGGATTACCTGATGAGTCATCGATTCCCGTTTGTTACGCTGTTTTTAACCCTGCCACCGGATCAGCTGGATGTCAATATCCATCCGACGAAAAAAGAGGTGCGCTTCCGCGATGAAAAAACGGTTTACGAGCTGTTTTATCATACAATCAAGGATGCATTGGATAAGATCACATTGATCCCGGAGGAGACACTGTCAGGAGACGATGATACACCGGCCGTAGCTGCTCCGATCAAAAAGGATCCGGAGCCGTTCGAGAAAAATCGCTCACAAAATGAATATGTACAGAGTACAATGACAAACTTCTCGGCTCGAACTACAATAGACAATAATGCAAATCAGTCCATCCAGAATATGACGCATGATTCCACTTCATCTGATGAAGAACCAAATCAAAGCCATGCAGGAAGCCAATCAACAGCAGTCACATCAGCATCTACAACAACTTTTGGTGTAGCAGAAGCATCGAGGTTTGAGGCTGATTTGTCCTCATCCGAACAGAAGAGAAGCGACGCTGTTTCTGATAGCACGATTAACAATCGAACCGAGAGCGTGAGCGGAGAAGAGAATCGCGCCGGGTCATTTTTAGAGGAAAACCTGTTCCGCGAGGAGGAGAGCGACTCCTTCCGTGTGATCGGACAGGTCTTCGACACCTACTGGCTGATCGAATACAAAAACGAACTGCTGATCATCGACCAGCATGCCGCGCATGAAAAAGTTTTATACGAGCGCTTCGTCGCTAAGATGAAGGCGAAAACCATGCATAGTCAAAAGCTCCTGGCACCGATCGTGATCACACTGTCCGGGCGCGAACAGACCGTCCTGTCCGAGAACGCCGACGCCTTTCGTGAGCTCGGCTTCGAGTGGGAAAACTTCGGCGATGCGGAGTACCTGCTCCGCGGCGTACCGGCAGACTTCCTCAATCTCGATGTCAAAGAAGTATTTATCGATATCCTGGATAGTCTGATGGACGGTCAACGAGGCAAAAAACCGGAGATGATCCTGGACCGTCTGGCTACGATCTCCTGTAAGGCGGCGGTAAAGGGAAACAACACCTTATCCCTGCCGGAGATCAAAACCCTGATCCGGGAAATGCTGACCCTGGATGAGCCTTATCACTGTCCGCACGGCCGACCGACGACGATCGCACTCAGCAAATACGAATTCGAGAAGAGGTTTAAACGATGAAAACGGACGCATTACCGCTCCTGATCCTGACAGGCCCGACGGCTGTCGGTAAAACGGAAGCCTCCCTCGAGTTAGCCAAGCGGCTAAACGGTGAGATTATCAACGCGGACTCGATGCAGGTATACCGCGGGATGGATATCGGCACGGCGAAGATCCCCGTTGAAGAGAGACAGGGGGTCCCGCATCATCTTATCGACATCTGTTCCCCGACCGAGAACTTCGATGTGGTAAGGTTTCAAACCGAAGCCCGAAAGGCGATACAGGAGATTACTGACCGCGGTCATCTGCCGATCCTGGTCGGCGGGACGGGATTCTATATCCAGGCGGTCTTATACGATATCGATTTTTCTGAAGAAACTCCGGATCCGGAGTTGCGGGCAGAGCTCGAAGCATATGCGAAAGAATACGGTGAAAACGCTCTCCACGAGAGGCTTTTTGCTGTCGATCCTGCCTCTGCGGAGAAGATCCATGCGCATAATATCAAGCGTGTGATCCGTGCAATCGAGTATTATCAGACCACGGGGAATCGGATCTCGGAGCATAATGAGGAACAAAGTCAGAAAGAAAGTCCGTACCGCTTTCTCTATGCGGTGTTAACGCTTCCACGAGAGGAGCTTTACAGACGGATCGATGAGAGAGTAGATCTCATGATAAAAGCAGGTCTGGTCGACGAGGTAAAGGCACTTTTGGATACCGGTATTTCCCTCGAATCCACGGCAATGAAAGGGCTTGGTTACAAGGAGATCGCCGGTTACCTGAACGGTGAATACGATCTGTCGCAGGCAATCTACATCTTGAAACGCGACACTCGACACTTTGCCAAACGACAACTGAC
>JAZASH010000030.1:0-23300 GCA_036343395.1 Eubacterium sp.
AATGATGTTCTTTTTGAGCGTTTTTATCGCGCAGACAGCTCGCGTAACTCCGAGACCGGAGGGACCGGGATCGGGCTGTCGGTCGCAAAGTCGATTGTGGATAAAGCAAAGGGAAAAATAACGGCTTACAGTGAGGATGGAAAGAGCCTGAGGATCACAGTGTATTTACCGCTGTGATCGATACGGAGGGAGAGTATGACAGCGGATTTGACAATCGCACAGTTATTGGATACCAGGGCTGAGATCATAGGCCGCATGGCGCAGGTGTTTTCCTGGCAGTCTGTCGTATATGCCGGGGTTTTTTTGGTTTCGATTGTTTTTCTTGTACTCTATACGATCAGATGGCAAAAGAATTTTAGTATTTATTATACGATTCTTTTTGTGTTGATCCCGGTCGCTGCTCTGGGGACGTATTTCCTGTCGATTTCCCGTTCGGCCAGCGAGGCTTTGATCTGCCAGAAGTTCGTCTATATCGGCGGGTGCTTTTTGTCGTATCTGATCACGATGGCGATCCTGGAGTTTTGTAATGTGCATCTGCATAAGGCGATTCGAATCATTCTTTTAATGCTCAATTTATTGGTATTTCTTTCGTTCCAGACGACGGAGTTTACCCACTTTTTCTACAAGGATTTTCATCTCGAAACGATCAACGGCGGAGTGGCGTTGGTGCGCGAATACGGCTTCCTGCACACGGCTTATATCGGTCTGTTGCTGGTGTATTTTGTTGTGGGATTTTTAGTGGTGTTGCATTCGCTGTTTTTCAAAAATGATGTACCGAAAAGGAGAGCTTTACTCCTGTTGGTTTTGGAGATGATCAGCATCAGCGCATATATCGTGGAGAGAGCGTTGAATGATAAGGTGAATCTGTCAATCTCGCTCGGATCGTATATTGTTGCCGAGATGATATTTTTGCTTATCATCCGACGCATCTCGATGTTTAACGTACGAGATACGGTGATCGAGTCGATCACGAGGCTGGGCGATGAGGGCTTCGTTACCTTTGATCGGAAGCTGAAGTATATCGGGTGTCTGGGTATCGCAGATCAGCTTTTCCCGGAGTTGAAAAAGGCACAGGTGGATCGCAAGGCGACCAAGAGTGTATTTTTCAAACGTGTTTTCCTGCCGCTGATCTGGGATTATAAAAAGCAGGGCAAGAGTAAGCCGGTGAATGTCGAGCGCGGTGACAGGATCTACCAGATGACGGTCAGTCCGCTTTTTAACGGGAAGCGGCGTGCCGGGTTCCAGATCCATATCGTGGATGATACCTGGGATCGCAAGCAGATCGATATGCTGGATCGGTTTAACGATTATCTGCAGGAGAAGGTGGAGGAGAAGACCAAGGGTCTGAACGAGATGCATGACAACCTGATCCTGAGTATGGCGACGGTCGTGGAGTCGCGTGATAACTCGACCGGTGGGCATATCCGACGGACGAGTGACTGCGTCGGGATCCTGCTGGATGAGATGAAAAAGGATCCGGAGTGCGAGTTTGTCAAGGATCCGATCTTCTGTAAAAATCTGATCAAGGCGGCGCCGATGCATGACCTCGGAAAGATCGCCGTACCGGATGCGATCCTGCAGAAGCCGGGACGGTTTGAGGATTGGGAGTTCGAGGAGATGAAAAAGCACGCGGCCGAGGGGGCCAGGATCGTGCATGAGATCCTCAAGGATCTGGACAAGTCGGATAATCCGGAGTATCGCAAGTTCCATGTGCTCGCGGAGAATGTGGCGCATTTTCATCACGAGCGTATGGATGGTTCCGGGTATCCGGAGGGGCTCGTCGGTGAGGCGATACCGATCGAGGCGAGGATCATGGCGATCGCGGATGTGTATGATGCGCTGGTGAGCAAGCGCGTGTATAAGGAGCGGATGTCTTTTGAGAAGGCGGATGCGATCATCATGGATAGCTTCGGGAAGCATTTTGATCCGGAGCTTGCGAAGTATTATGTCGCGGCCAGACCGCGGCTCGAGGCGTATTATAGCGCGGAGGATGAGTGATGCTGGATCGGATCAATACGCTGGCGCAGTTGGAGACCGGCGATGTGAGCGAGGAGCTCGAGCGGATGGTCGGGTACGTCGGAAAGCTGAGCGAGGTGGATACCGCAGGGGTGGAGCCGATGGTTCAACCCGTGGTGAGTGAGGCGCGTCTGCGTGAGGATGTCGTCGTGAATGGCGACGAGCGGGAGGCGTTGATGAGGAATGCACCGCAGGTGATGGATGAGATGTTCCGGGTGCCGAGGAGTATTTGAGGATCTGTTCGGGTGTTTTGCGTGCGGAAGGGCACGTGTTTTTGTGAGGGGTTATGTCTGAGTTATCAGCGTTGGATTTGGCGAGAAAGATACGTGCGCACGAGTTGTCCGTCGAGGAGGTCGCGCTGGAGGCGCTGGAGCGCGCGGAGGCCAACATGTGTGGGGCGTCCGCGCCGGCGGATGCGAGCGGGCGTGTGGCAGGGCTGAACGCGTTTATCACCGTGTGTGAGCGCGAGCAGGTGATCGAGAGAGCGCGGGAGGTGCAGGCGCAGATCGATGCCGGGGAGTTGGCGGATCAGCCGCTGGCCGGTGTGCCGATCGTGGTGAAGGATAACATCTGCACGAAGGGTGTGCGGACGACCTGCGGGTCGCGGATGCTGGAGAGCTTCGTACCGGCGTATGACGCGACCGCGATGGAGCGTTTACGTGAGGCCGGTCTGATCCTGATCGGCAAAACCAATATGGATGAGTTCGGGATGGGGAGCACGTCGGAGACGTCCGCTTTCGGAGCGGTGAAGAATCCGTGCGATCCGACCCGTGTGGCCGGTGGTTCCTCCGGGGGATCGGCAGCGGCTGTGGCAGCGGGGATCGTTCCTCTGGCGCTGGGGTCTGATACCGGCGGCTCGATACGCCAGCCGGCATCGCACTGCGGTGTGGTGGGACTGAAGCCGACCTATGGCACGGTGTCCCGATACGGCCTGGTTGCATATGCTTCCTCGATGGATCAGATCGGTCCGATCGCGGGATGCGCAGAGGATGCTGAGGCGTTGTATCAGGTGATCGCCGGGTACGATGAGAGAGATGCGACGAGTGTTGATGCGAGCGCTGCGGGTGCTGTGCATGATGATGAGAAAGCCGGAAGTAGTCGCAGTTATACCGGGATCAAGGGTCTGCGGATTGGGATTCCAAGAGGGTATTTTTCTTCGGACAGAGAGAGCACCGGTGAGGAAGTGTCGAATGGTGTAGATGCTAATGTGGCGGAAGCTGTCTTATCAGTGGGACGTGAGCTGGAGAAGCAGGGAGCAGTCCTCGAGGAGTTTGATCTCGACCTTATCGACTACATGGTGCCGGCTTACTATGTCATCGCGTGCGCGGAGGCGAGCTCCAATCTGGAGCGCTTTGACGGCGTGAAGTACGGACATCGCGCGGAGGCCTATGAGGACCTGCAGGCGATGTATAAAAAGAGCCGGAGCGAGGGCTTCGGTGAGGAGGTAAAACGGCGGATTTTGCTCGGGACCTTTGTCCTGTCGCAGGGGTATTATGACGAGTATTATCTGCAGGCGTGCCGGGTGCGGAGCCTGATCACGCAGAGTTATAAAAAGGCCTTCGAAAAATACGATGTGATCCTGTCTCCGGTGGCACCGGATGTGGCACCGCGACTGGGCGAGACGCTGTCGGATCCGATCCGGATGTACATGTCGGATCTGTATACGGTGCCGGCAAACCTGACGGGCTTTCCCGCGGTATCCGTTCCGGTCACATCTTCGACAGACAAGGCTACAGATAGCATGTCTGCTACGGCCTCGACCATCGGGTGTGACGGTGGACTGCCGGTCGGTGTGCAACTGATGGGAGACTATTTTTCAGAGAGCATGTTGTTAGAAATTGCCAAACATGTCTCCCGGACAGAAGAGAAATAATAGGGAGTCCGAGATTACGGACAGAGAGGAGAAACTGATGAGAAAAATTATGAAGAAAATGTCTGCGGTTGTTTTGATTTTTGCAATGGTTATTGCACTGAACCCGGCGGGTGGTGCAGTGGCTGCGCCTGCTTCCGTGGCAAATGTTGCCGAAGTAGCTGCGCAGAAGGTGTCGGCAACGGCGCCTACGACAACCAAGTCAGTTACGTTGAAGGTCGGCACGACAAAAACGCTCGAGATCAGCGGTGAGGGCATTACGTCGACGACGTTTACGAGCACCCGGCCGTCGATCGCGTCGGTCAGCAGCGACGGCACGATTAAGGCGTTAAAATACGGCACGACGATCATCAAAACAACGGTTGACTATGGTATGGAAACCAAGACGTTAAAAACAGTTGTTACCGTCGTTAAAAAGAAGAAGTTTACAGCGGCAAATGTATATAAAAAGATCATGGCAAAAAAGAAAAAATATCCGGAGGGAAAATCCTGGACAAATGCCAACTCTTACACGTGGAATGCGTTTCCGGGGATCCGTTATATTATGGCCGGTTGCGCCGGCTTCGCGGCGATCATGAGCGATGCTGCTTTCGGTAAAAAAACACCGGCAAGAGAGGTGAAAAATCCAAAGGCTGCCAAGGTCCGCGTAGGGGATATGTTACGCCTTAATAATGATACCCATTCGGTGATTGTTTTGAAGGTAGAGACGGACGGATTTGTTATCGCGGAAGGCAACTATAATTACTCCATCCACTGGGGCCGCAAAATCCCGAAGAATGAGCCGATCTCCTACCTGTATACGCGATATGATGCGTGAGAGCAGGAGTGATGTCGGATGCATCAGATGGCAGGATACAAAGTGAGATAATATGTCGCATAGTGATTATGAAACAATAATAGGTTTGGAAATCCATGTCGAGCTGGCTACAAAAACGAAGATTTTTTGTGGCTGCTCGACTTCTTTTGGTGCGCCGGTCAACACTCACACCTGTCCGGTGTGCCTGGGGATGCCGGGGACGATCCCGGTTCCGAACCGGCAGGTCGTAGAGGATGCGATCGCGATCGGCCTCGCGCTGGGATGTGAGATCACGCGGGAGACGCGCTATGACCGAAAGAATTACTTCTACCCGGACAACCCGCAAAACTACCAGATCTCACAGCTCTATACACCGATCGGAGTTAACGGGAGAGTACTGATTTCAGCTGATGAGGCGGACCGTCCCACGGGAGCGGCAGCCGCGGAGGAGGACAGATCCACAGGAGGAGAGTCAGAACGCATAGTCCGTATCCACGAGATCCACATGGAGGAGGATGCGGGTAAGCTGATTCATGACGAGTCTACGGGCGATACCTTCGTCGATTATAACCGCGCCGGTGTGCCGTTGATCGAGATCGTGACTGAGCCGGACATGCGCAGCGCGGAGGAAGTTAACGAATTCATAACGAAGCTTCGCACGATGCTTCTCTACCTCGGTGTGTCCGACTGCCGTATGAACGAGGGTTCACTCCGCGCGGATGTCAATCTGTCTGTCCGAAAACGACCGACGGCAGGGGAGACGGCAGCCGGCGGGACAGAGGCTGCAGGCGGCATACTACCGGACGCCACAGCTCGGCCGGCAGACAGAGCGCCGCAGCCACCCACGGGAGTCCCGCAGACCTACGCCGGAGACAGTGCCGGTGCTTTCGGCACGCGGAGCGAGATGAAAAACCTCAACTCCTTCAAAGCGATCACCCGCGCCATCGAGGCGGAAAGAGATCGGCAGATCGGCATCCTCGAGCAGGGCGGCTCCGTCATCCAGGAGACACGCCGCTGGGACGATGAAAAGGGAGAATCCTTTTCCATGCGCTCCAAAGAGGACGCTAAGGACTACCGTTATTTTCCGGATCCGGATCTCCCACCAATCGTGATCGACGAGACATGGATCGAGCAGGTGAGACGTGCGCTCCCTGAGATGCCTCAGGAGAAGGCGGCGCGCTATAAAAAGGATTATGACCTCCCGGACTACGACATCGGGATCCTGACCTCGGAGAAACGGCTCGCGGATATTTTTGAAAAGACGGTAGAGGCAGGTGCTGCTCCGAAAAAAGCATCGAACTGGCTGATGGGTGAGACGATGCGTATCGTGAACGACAGAGGCATGGAGGCGGACGACATCACCATCGATCCGCAGAACCTCGCCGACCTGATCCGATTGACCGATAATAACACGATTAATTCTACCACGGCAAAGGAAATCTTTGAGGTTATTTTTGACGATAAAATTGATGTTGAGAATTATGTCGCAGAGCACGGTTTGGCGATGGTCAGCGACACTTCCGAGCTGGAGAGAATCATCCTTACAATCCTGGAAACTAATCCGAAATCAGTAGCCGATTATCAAGCAGGAAAAACTAAGGCGATCGGATTCCTGGTCGGCCAGGTGATGAAGGAAACAAAGGGCAAAGCCAACCCGGAGCTCGTGAGAGACCTCCTGGAGAAGGCTCTCCGAGAGGCATGACACCCACCACCCGAAACATACCAGCTGGTTGAGAACAAGTGGAACCTGTTAGAGTCGTAGTCGGATATTTATAAAAAGCCTCTAATTTTTTGTCAAAAATATGCCGATATAGGTATCGTAACTATAAGATGTGTTCCAGCAGGATGATGGGCATAAACAGTAAGTTTTGATCGGATTTTGACACGGGGATTGTACATGGATGTTTTCCTATTTGTGTACATTCCGACCGTGTTATTTTTATACGATTTTTTATGCTTGTTATTCTGCGGAGCGTGAACCAAAATTTAATACACGGAGGTGAGTCGCTATGGTGATTCAATCAAGTGACGTCGCGATGAGTTCGGGTCGATCTTATCAGCGAAAGTCGCGGGATCGGTCATCGGTTCGAGGCTGGGGCGAAGTCTTGAGTGCAACGACATCGCCTACAGCTACGGAAAGCCGAACGGTCACGCAAAAAGAAGCACAGGTAAACGTCGTCGAGATGTACCAAAACTACTCGTCCGGCGGGAAACTGGTGGCGCAGGCTCAGGAAAAGTCGAAGGTCGAAAAGAAATCCACGTTAAAAGTGGAGGAATATGAATCCTTCGAGATCCAGGGGCGGCCGCTGACGGTCCGAGAACTGTTTTCGCTCCTTCTCCACAGAAGACAGGAGGCGTTCGAGCGGTTTATGGAGCATTTCCGGATCGGGATGAGCGGTGGAGTCAGTTCTCAGTCACAGACGGTGACGGTGAGCTGGGAGGGGGTGACCAAGTCCGAGTCAATCCCGGACAAGGGACTTCTGAGTATCCAAGCCAGCGAGTCTACGCAGTCATCGGCACAAAGTGAGACGGAGGTCACGACCTTTGACTCGGGCGGACGAGTGAAGACAGCAGATGGCAGACAAATCGACTTCGATGTGTCGCTCTTTATGGGACGACATTGGGAAGAGACGGCCGCGACCACGCGGAGAAAACTGGACATGAATCTCGTGGATCCGCTGGTGATCAATTTCGGCCCGGGGACGGCCGGGGCCGGTAGCACAGCCAACGCCCCCATGCGTGGGCAGGACATGCTTGCCGGCGGGTTTACTGCCGAGTTGTCCGGCCGGACATTTTCGTTTGATCTGGATGCGGACGGAGAGCTGGACAACATCGCCATGCTCGGAGAGATGTGTGGATTTCTCGCCTTGGATAAGAATGAGGACGGCGAGATCAACGATGGTAGCGAGCTCTTCGGCGCTGGCTCCGGTGACGGTTTCGCCGATCTCGCGGTCTATGATCTGGACGGCAACGGCTGGATCGACGAGGCAGATCCGGTCTTTGATCAGCTGAAGATCTGGTCGAAAACGGCCGATGGAAAAGACGTTTTGGTAGGACTCGGGGTCCGTGGGATCGGTGCTATTTTTCTCGGGCACACCCCCACGGAGTTTTCACTGAAAAATGCAGCGAACGAGACGCAGGGCGTGATCCGTTCCACCGGTGTATTTTTACGGGAGGACGGCAGCGCCGGCACGATCCAGCAGGTGGATCTGGCCAAGAAGAAAGGTACGGAATTCGCGCGAAAGCCGGACACAGCGATCTCCGCATGATCCGGGTGCTGCGATCTCCGCATAAAAATGAGCGGTCGGTATTCACGCCGACCGCTTTTTTACCACGCATCTTTTACCTCAAAGGACGGATTCTTCAGCTTCTTTTTTATTTCCTCTTTTTGTTTTTTATTTACAAAAACTGTTTTGATGTTCGACCGGTCGATGATATCCCAGTCGACTCGTTTGATTGCAGTTGTCTCAATCTCCTCGATCGAGGGGCAGTTTTTTATCCAGTCGACACCGACTCCACTCGGTGGAAAAATATACCGGGTACGGAAGTTTTCTATGCCCTCCATCGAGTCCAATGTCGCGCAGTTGAGCGCCAGAGATCGTACCGACGGCATGTCTCCGATCGCCGTGAGCCCGCCGGTGAGCGAGGTCCAGTAGATCTCGAGTCTTTGTACCGTAGGGCAGGATCCGATCTCACGGATGATGTCCTCGGTGGTGTTCCACAGAGTGAGCGTCGACAGCTCCGGTAGCTGTCCGATCGCGGCGTAGCCCTTGTCGGCGAGAAAGCATTTTTCAAACTGCAGCGTCTGGATCGGGAGATCACGTAGGGCGTTCAAACTCTCCAGATCCATCCGCCCGATACAGAGCTCGGTCAGGTCGGGCAGCTCCGATAAAAATGACACGTCGTGTCCCTGGCATCCCATCAGCACAAGGCGTGTCAGATACTTTAAACGCGCCAGAGGACGGTACTCCCGCACCGGACAGTCGACGATCGCCAGGTCCTCGAGAGGGGACCACGTGACGGGAGAGATATCGGTCAGTGGCTGGTGGGAGAGGAACACCTTTTTCAGATTCGGCATCTCCGCAAGCAGGGAGATGTCCGAGATGTCTCCGGGCTCGACGGTGACTGTCTCAGCCTCCTGATAGGAACCTCGATTATGGAGCAGTTGATCCTCGTTATCCGTGTTCCGATAAGAATCCGCGCCGGTATAGCTTGCGTTTCCGATCGCAAAAATGCTCTCGATTCCGGCCAGATCCGCATAAGTGATGTTTTTCTTTTTGCCGACGCCGAGGGAGGTACGGACGGCGAGCTCGAGGGACTTTGAGCCACCGAAGTCGACCTTTTCTTTAGGTTGATGTGTTGGCAACGGTGTCTGAGTCGGCTCCACGGTGTCTTCGATTACGTTTGTGCCTTGGACGTCATCAGCGACGGGACCGGACAGAGCAGAGATACCGGAGACAGCGACCGGCACGGAGTGTTCTTCACCTGTAGTCTGCACGGTGAATCGGCTCAGGAAAAACCCTCCGACCCCGATTACAGCGACAACTACAACAGTAGTCGCAAACCGTAAAACAGGTCGCCGGGTTTTCTGAAGAAGCTTTTCCATCTGGTGGATCATGGCTATGGCGGATGCCGGGCGGTCATCCTTGTCCAGGCTCACACAGGCACGGAGCAAGTGGCACAGCCTCGTGCTGTAGCTCCGTGTGTCCAGCTCGGCGGCCTCATAGGTCCCGGTGGCCAAATAAATCAGTGTTTTTCCTACACCGAAGATGTCCGTGCGCACGTCAGACTGCGCGAAGCCGTATTGCTCCGGGGCGGCGGTTTCCTTTGTGCCGAGAAACCGCGTGTCGGTCGTGGCGTTTTCCTTGTAGGTTCGGGCCGTGTCATAGTCGATCAGCACGATGAGCGCTGGGTGATCTTCAGAAAAATGCGTGTTCCGGGTGATGTCGGGGTTTGTTAGCAGGATGTTTCGTGGCTTGATGTCACGGTGGATGATCGGATCCGGGAGTTCATGGAGTCTGCGCAGTCGCTCGAGGATGGCGATACCGATCTGTACGAGATCTTCCTCACGGATCACGCCGACACTTTCCGCATAGTCTTCCAGCGTGATTCCGTCGATGTACTCGCGAATCAGGTAACAGTGAGTGTCCGTGTCCTGACGGAGGGCGACATGCGGGGCCTCGATCCCGATGCTTTCCAGCTTTTTCAGTGTGGATTCTTCCGCATCTACGATATGTTTTTCTGAGATGGGGCGGATTTTCAGCAGATATTCTTTATGATCATCTTTTCCCCTTAGCTTATAGGTTTCGGTCCGTTCGCTCCGATGGATCAAAGTCGGCGCAACAAAAGAAGCCGAGACAAAGTCCGGGAACTCGGTTTCGGGCGTCAGGGTCTGTTTTGGGAAGTCCTGCTGATCCTCGGATCGCAGGGAATGGATAATGTCGGTCGTATTCATAGTTGCATTATACGACCGCATGTCCCGAAAAGTCAAGCATTGGGCATGTTTGCCCACCATTGCGCCCGGTGAAAATGGTATACTGATGATACCTATTTTCGATGCCGATTTTGTTAGAACGACGGAAAGGAGATGCCTATGAAGATGTGTAAGAGAAAAAAGAGTACCGCGTGGTTGTTGGTTCTGATTATGGTTCTGAGCCTGACAGCCGGTGTGGGGGTGCTGCCGAAGGAGGTAGCAAAGGCGGATAACAGTGACGGTGACGCTGAGTGGATTGATCACCCGGATGCGATATGTGATTTTTTTGTTTCTGAAGAGGGCGGAAGTGGCATAGATTACGCAACGGCTAATGCAAAACGTGTGAATGAAGTATTTAGGCCGGGAACATACTATATCCATATGTATTCGAATCCGCAGGCCAATGATTCTTTTGAAAGCTGCAGGCTTTATACATCTAAGCGTCAAGGGGAGTCCCTGGTAGCTTATGATACCGACAAAGTTACAATCGGTACGACGAAGTATACAGCTGTCGATGATAATGTTTCTGGTACTACCTGGAAACGAGATTGGACTGACAATAATGGCATACCAAATGGTACGCCGGTTGATTCGGCTGGACGTGCTGTTGAGGATCCATTGCATAATCGGGAAAGAATTGATACGGAGCCAGGTACGGGACATCATTACTATTATATTCTGACGGTGTCCGAAGAGTTGGAAGAGCCGGTCGCTCTTATGAATGCGTATGGTACCGATGACGGGTATGATTTTGCATGGATAAAACTTCGTTCTCGTGATGCGCTTTGGGTTACAACTAATGTGAATGACTTGTCTTCGGAGGTGGGAACAGCTCTTTACCAGCAGCCGGGCGATGAAGGCATGGAAGGATTCTTTTATCTGGGGCGTGCGTATTATTATGTCTCGGATATCATGTATCCCAATGCCACCTACGAAGAAGTGCAGGCTCAAAACAGAGGCGATTTTTCTATAACGATCAATAAAGGAGAAAGCTGGAGTATTCGTGGTGTCTACGATGAAAACGGAAACCCGAAGGGATCTCATGTATTTTTCCAGTACTATTTGGTTGATTCCAAAGGGACTATGAGAACGTTTGATAATCGGGGAAGTCTGACTTCCAGACCGGTTTCGTATCTGGTGTACGATGAGTATCCGGAGAATACGTCGCAGGGAAGTTCGATAGACTCGGCGTTTAATCGTACATTAAGTGATGCGGATGATGGGTATGTGAACAGTTGTACATGGACGGATCTAAAAGGGGACGGGACCGAGGTTTTGTGTCCGAACGAATCTCATACGAATAAATCCAGAACCTTCGGAACCAGTGCACACCGCATGGACTTCTATAATATCTGGGGACTCCATGGTTCTGTTACGGTAAATGGTGATATTATCGGTTGTATGGCTTTGGATCGTGAAAAAGCTGCATCCATGTATTACAACGATGAAGATGAAGGTGATGCGGTGGCCTATGGTAATACGCCGGGGACTACAAGGTGGTATTGCAGTAGTGTTCTGGATAGTCATGGAGATCGTGTTCTTCTTCGAGATAAATACCCTGCTCTATTTGCACAAATGTATGCCAACTGGGATGAGTGGGAGGACGGCGAAAGTGAGCAAAGACTATATGCGAATCTGACTCCTGAACAAAGACAGTCGATTATAAATGATCAGGCTTTTGATGATGAAATGTCTTCGATTCTTCTGCCCTACGATGAGACATCGATTACGGCGTCTCAGGTTGTGATCAACGGCGATGTCGGTTTCATCGATCTTCATGATACATGGCGGGGGACCTGTACGATCGGAGATGGGTATTCCTTTGGCGGTCTTGCCTGGTATGAGAATTCTAAACAGCTTTTCAAGATGGACAACTCATGCCCGGTTAAGCTGTATAGTACGGTTTTAGGAGACGGGCAACCGATCATACAAGGTGGGCAAATATCAAGACCTGAGATTCATGAACTTGAGTTTGAAGATGGCGGCGGAATGGAAAGCAGAGTTTTCGGAATCCGCGAAAATGAGGATAACTCTTCCGACAATATGGAACAGTATATGACCATTTTTGGAAGAAAACAGGATGGTGAATATGTAGAGAGCACCTGCGGTCGCGGGGATACCTTTGGGACGGATCATACGACAGATACCGATGCCCTCATCGTCGATGTGGCGGGAGTCGGAGAGCCGGATGTTGCGCCGATGCTTCGAAAGAAAAAGGGTGACACCGGCTGGAGATCCGGTTGGACCTGGTTTAATGCGATCAAGGATGTAATCAATGTTACAAGTGCAACCATTATGGACATCGCACTTATTTGCGATAATGATCACTTTGTAGAGCCGGCTTCCGAGGTGAATCTGTATATCGAGGGACTTGATGACACGCGATACACGGGCGGCATGGCACTCTATCATGTTACGGAAGATGGTAGGATTGAGAAACTTGCACAGAATGGCACCGGCGGAAGGATTTCGGCACCTACCGGACGCTTTTCGACGTATTTTGTAGCAGAGGACAAGGCTGTACCGAGTGGTGCAGATCCGACACTGGCAGAGCTTGCGCAGGCACAGTATGCAGCGGAGGATCCTGTTGAGTTGGGCGGTGGCCCGAGCGGTGGCGATTACTCCGGTGGTAGCTCCTCCGGGTCATCTCCGTCGACACCGGCCAAGGAGACTACCGTGAAGGAAAAGGATGCCGACGGTAACGATGTTACGAAGGTAACCAAGACCAATCAGGACGGCTCTAAGGAGATCAAGGAGACCACCACGGATCCGGAGACCGGTGAGGTTCTGAAGACGACAGAAACCACCATAAAGACTGACAAGACAACAGGTACTGTCACAACAGAGTCAAAAACAACAGAAAAAGATGGCACCGTTACGGAAAGAAAATTCGTCGAGGAAAAGGATGGTTCAACTTCAGAGATATCCAAGACGACCTATCCGGATGGAAAGACCTTTGAGAGTGAGAAAGTGAA
The DNA here is from genome assembly GCA_036343395.1 of Eubacterium sp. GTDB lineage: Bacteria > Bacillota > Clostridia > Lachnospirales > Lachnospiraceae > Eubacterium_F. The sequence goes on from JAZASH010000030.1 coordinate 13,131, forward strand.
GCAAACGTCCGGTGCCAGCAAGGAACGGACGGAGACGAAGGAGAAGGACGGCTCCTCGGAAGTTGTTGTAACGAACACCAAGGCGAACGGAGATTATGTTTCGGATACCATTACGACGACAGTGACGCCATCGACAGATGGTTCCGCGCCAAAGACAAAGACTACTATCGAGCGTGAGGAAAAGAACGGAAAGAAAAAAACGAATGCGAAGTATACGGTTTCCAACACAAATAAAAAGACCGTAACGCTGACCTCCTTTACCTCCAATGCCAAGGGCGGGACAGTCTCTATTGGCAATACGGTGAAAGCGGATGGTACCACCTACAAGGTAACTGCGATCGCAGCGAAGACCTTCAAAGGAAATAAAAAGGTAAAGGTATTTAAAACCGGCAACTCGGTTACCAAGCTGGGCGATCAGTTGTTGATGAAAGCGAAGAACCTTAGGCAGGTCGTTCTCGGTAAAAACGTGAAGGAACTCGGATCCAATCTCTTCAATGGTGCATCATCACTGAAGAACATCCGGATCAATTCGAAAAAGATTAACAAGGTAGGGGACAAGGCATTTGCCGGAATCTCAGATAATGCCGTGATCAGGATTAATGCGTCCAAGAAAGTGTTCAAGTCGCTCAAAAAGAAAATACGTGCTTCGGGAGGACTGCCGAAGGACGTGACGTTCAAGCGGGTGTAATAACACCGGCGAGGGAAAAGACACTTTTCTAAGAATAGTTTCTGCATCGTGGCAGGCGGCTGAAAAATCAAGCCGCCTGTCGTTGTGTAGATGCTTCTACAAAGGAAGGAGACGAAGGATATGGAGGACAGACATATGGAAAAGAAAAAGAAATCCAAGAAACCGTTAATCATAATCGCGATTATTCTTCTGGTTCTCGCTGGTGGCGGGCTCGGCGCGTATCTGTATTTCGTGCCGGAAAAGGTGAATCTGAATGATTATGTATCGGTGACGTATGCCGGGTACGACGGGATCGGAACGGCTGAGGTTGTTTTTGATGTAGAAAAACTGAAGACTGATCTCGGCAAGACAGACGACGAAAACATTGCCAAGGTGGCAGAGACCAGCGGAGCTCATCTCAGTAAAACGGATCATCTGACCAATGGTGACTCGCTGGAGTTGGTTTATTTTTACGACAACAAAGTGGCGTATGACAGCCGGATCCAGTTCAGCGGTACCGACGAGACCGTTACGGTAGAGGGGCTCGAGGAAACGGAGAAACTCGATCCGTTTAAAGATCTGAAGGTCAAGGTAAACGGCATCGGTCCCTTTGGCGAAGCAAAGCTAAAAAACAAGTCAAAGAATCCGATTCTGAAGGGATTAAAGTTCAGCATCAGTCCTTCGAAAAATCTGTCGATGGGCGACAAGATCACCGTCAAGGTGAAGGATTATAATCAGGACGAGTTTATCGCTAAGAACAAAGCGCAGTTGACAGCTTCTGAGGCCGAAGTAGAGGTGCCGGTGCTTGATCAGTATATTGTTCGCCTGGACCAGCTTTCAAAGGAAAACCTCGATGAGCTCGCGGATGTGACTTACCGCCTGGGCGTACGTCAGTATCTGCGAAACGGTGCCATGAGGCCCTGGGTAAAAGGCATCGATGTCAAACAGATCGGGACATATTTTCTGACCAGAAAAGATATGAACGCGGCAAGAGCGCAGTTTAAAAACCGCTACTACGCCGTCTACCAGATGACCGTAAAGAGTAAGAGGAAAAAAGGACAGAAGGGCCACTTTAAAACCCAGACCGTCTACATGCCGGTGGAGATGATCGATCTGTATGTAGGAAAGTCAGACGGCGATCTCCGGGACTATCGGAATTCCCGACTCCCAACCGCGCAGTACACGATCCTCGGACAGACCAAGATCAATTTTAATGGGAACAAGGTCAGCAGAATGTGCGGCTTTACCAATCTGGATAAGCTAAAGAAATATGTTGTAACCTCACAGAAAGACTATAACTGCGAGACGGAAGGCGACCTGCCGTGAGGATCCGGTGAAACGTAAAAAATGTATGTGAAATAATGCAAGAGAAAAGACCCGGCGTGAATGAAACCACGCCGGGCCTTTTTCTGTATAGGATTTTATTTCGTGAGGACTGAGAATACTTATTTTACTTTACCCTTAAATCCGCCCTTCTTGAAAAGCTTTTTGTAAGCCTTTTTCTTTGCCTTCGGAACCTTGGCAACCGCGGTCTTTTTCAGTGCTTTCAGAGCGCCTGCGCCGACGGTCTTGATGGTTGTAGATTTTACCGTAAGAGTCTTAACCTTGCTGCATCCCTTGAAAGCATTTTTATCGATGCCGGTTACGTTGAAGGAAGCACCGTCGATGCTTACCTTGGCCGGGATGGTTACGGAAGCTTTGTTGGCGCCCTTGGTTACGGTAGCGGCATTCTTTCCGGTTACCTTGTAGGTCAGGCCGTCGACGGTATCGCTTGTGCCTTTGGCCGGCGTCGGTGCCGTGCCCTGGATAAAATCGATATCGACACCGAAGTTACTATCCCAAGCGTCGGACTCTTTGTCAGACTTGTTGCGTGCCTTGTAGCCAAACTCGATATGAGCCCAGCCATCCGAAGCCGGGATATTTTTCATCAGAAGCTTGTATACCAGGTGGCTGGCATCCTTGGTTGAAACCGGCTTGATCGTCAGATACTTAGTGGCTTCTGTAGCGTTCAGCGCAATCTCGGTATTCTTAGATTCATCAAAGTATCTGAGGTCGATGACAAATGACTTCAGATCCACTGATGCCCGCAAATCCGGCCAATTGGTATCGGTAATATGGATATAAGCGACGGTCGTACCCTTTTCGTATACGCCGAGACGGTCGATGTGAGTGTCAAGGCTAACCTCGGTCGGAGAGGTGTATGCTCCGGAAAAAAGTGACGGCATCATGATAAAGGCATTGTTGGTCGTTCCCTTGGTATAGGTCACCTTGAACGGTCGGTTCAACTCTGAGCAGGATAACTGGATCACACGCGGATCGTCATTCCACTCCGAGGCGGAAACCGAGGAGACATTCTCGTTGGTCGTCGGATCGGTAAAGGTCAGATCGGCGAGAGAGACGTGAGTGATCTTGCCATCCTCGATGTAGTCAAACCACATATCCTCACCGACTGCGCTGAAGGAGAGCCCGAAACCATCCGTCAGCCCTTCCTGATAAAACTCAGGCATCCGATCCTGTTCGTTATATCTTGCCACGCTGCCGTCCCAATCTAACAGCACAGTGTTTCCGTTCTGATCGGTATCGGTGAGTAATTCATCCTTCTGCAACTCTTCGTTCCAGTTTCTGACTATACAGGTTGTCATGTACAAGCCGTTTGTTGTCGGCAGCTCCGATGTTACGGCAGCCTCTGCCTTGGTTCCGATGGTCAATCCTGCCAGCAGTGAAAATACCATGACAGCAGAAGAAACCATCGCAGTGAATCGTTTCATCTTCATATCCATTTCCTCCTAGTAAGAAAGTAGTGTGTGAGCGGGGTTTTGATCCATCCTCGGGATGGGACCGCGCTCTGATTTGTTGGTATAGTCAAGAATATATCACAAAATCGGGATTCTTTGGTGTGCATACATGCACACATTTGTGTGCAAAAACGCCCACCAAACCTGTTACCTGAAATGATATACTAGCGTTGTGTAAGGGGAGCGTTTGGGTGAAAAACAGGAATCGATGACTTGATTCTTTTTTCTGAAAGGTGTAAACTATGATCGATATGAATACGGATGAAATCCTGAACGCCCTGAAGGATGAAAACAAAAAAGAGTTTCCGAAGGAGTACTTCGGAGATGAGAAGGTCGATGTCGTTGAGTATCTGGAGACGCTCCTCCGGGAACACGATACGACGATCCGTGATCTCATCCCCGGGCTTGGGTATGAGAGGTCATACACCTATCAAATGTTCAATGGTACGCGTGTTCCGACGCGTGTCTTTTTGTTACGCCTGGCGATCCTCCTAAAGCTTGACTATGAGGAGACGCAGCGTACTCTTTTTGTCACCGGCAACACACTGCTTTATGCAAAAATCCAGTTCGATGCGGTGATGATCTATGCTCTGGAGCGCCATTTCGATGTCTCTCAGCTCGAGGATCTGCTCCAGGAGGTCGGCGAGAAATCCTTATTCTGGAAGTGACACGTCCCTTCACCATGGTGTTCAGACCGCCCCACCATCACAACTTTTTCATTTTTTTCTTGCTATTTCCCTTGAAAAATGGTACAATTACTCTATCTTTTCTGATTTAGGAGGCAGGCGGGACGATCGACCTGCTCCGGAAGGTGAGGTATATATGATTGACATGAGGAGAGAGCGGCGGTGGCCGGCGAGCTTAAAGCTTGAGATTTCGTCGCTTTTTAAGCAGGACAATGAAAAGATCGAGAACGTCGATGCACCGATCGAGATCATCGATGTTTCGCATGCCGGGATCGGATTTCGTACTGAGAGTGTACTTCCGGTTGGCTATTATTTTAATGCCCGTCTGGTGTTCGGAGAGAAGGACACATTGAACTGCGTTGTACGTATTCTCCGCAAGCAGGAGGATGGCGACGGATTTATCTATGGGTGCGAGATCGTGGGAGCAGCATCAATCATGGATTATGTGGTAAATGACTATGCGGCTTCTCTTAAAGAGTAAGACAGGGTGTGTCTGTACCGGTGAGAGAAAGTTATAGGTAAATGCATTCAGGCGGGCTGTCTCATACAGGTGATAGCCCGCTTTTTATTTTCAAAGGGGAGTAGGTTATGTCAAAGTTCAGCGTTAGAAGACCGTATACGGTATTGGTGGGAGTCGTACTTGTTTTGGTGTTGGGGTATCTGTCATTCTCCAACATGAGTATGGACTTTTTGCCGAGTATGGAGATGCCGTATGCTATTGTTATGACGCAGTATCCGGGGGCCAGTCCCGAGGAGGTAGAGCTCGCGGTAACATCACCGGTTGAGTCGGCGATGGCGCGTATCAGTAATGTCAAAAGTATCCAGTCGATTTCAAACCCGGACATGTCTGTCGTTATCATGGAGTTTGAGGACGGCACGGATATGAACGGGACGACCATCGATATGAGAGAGAGTCTCGACACGATCCGCTCGTACTGGGACGACTCGATCGGCAACCCGACCATCATGAAGATCAACCCGGACATGATGCCGATCATGGTGGCCGCTGTCAACTACAAAGGAAAAGATGCCGTCGAGGTGTCGAAGAAGGCAAACGATGACATCATCCCCGAGATCGAGAGTGTCGGCGGTGTCGCTTCCGTGCAGTCGGTCGGCCAGATCGAGGAGAAAATCGATGTGACGCTCCGTCAGGACAAGATCGATGAGATGAATAAAAAGGTCCTCGATGCGTTGGAGAAAAAGTTCGAAAAAGCGGAAAAGAAAATCGACAAGGGCGAGGACAAGATCAAAAAGGGTAAGGACACCCTGGATTCGAAAAAGCAGCAGGCTGCCGGCCAGATGGCGCAGGGCGGAACCAAGCTGAACCAGGCCAGCTCAAAGATCGATGATGGCCTGAAGCAGATCGACGAACAGATCAAAAACGTCAAGGAGCAGCAGAAAAAGCTCCTCAAGTCCGAGAAGCAGGCAAAGACCGGAGCGGCAGCGATGGCAACGCAGAAAAAGACGCTGCAGGCGACGATCAAAAACCTCAAAAATGCCAAGTCCCTGCTCACTCAGGCAAAGGACACTCTGGCCAAGCTCGACACGCAGATCACCGGTCTGGAGGCACAGATCGACGCGATGGGCGGCGAGGGAACCGAGCAGCTCGAGAGCCAGGTTGCCGGCCTCAAGGCAATGCGAGAAAAGATCATCAAGGAGATGGAGAAAAATGACGTCAAGGAAGACGAGCTGGAGGATAAACTCAAAGAGGTAACCGACGGTCTGTCACAGGCAGAAGCCGGCCTGAAGGAGATCAAGAAACAGGAAAAGAAACTCAAAAAAGGTAACGCGCAGATCAAAAAAGCCAAAAAGCAGATCAAGAGCGGACTGGCAAAGATGTACGCGATGCGGAGCAAGCTCTCCTCCGGCAAGATCACCACGGAGAAGGCGATGGAGCAGCTGAACAAGCAGCAGATCCTCGCCGGTATCGAGATGAGTGTGGCGCAGGCCGGCCTGAACAGTGGTGCCGAGGAGCTGAAGAAAGCCAAAACCGAGTTTAAAAATACAAAGAAAACCGCCAAAGAAAACATGGATCTGGATAAGCTCCTGACCAAGGAAATGCTGGAGAATATCCTCAAGGCGGAGAACTTCGAGATGCCGGCAGGCTATGTCGAGGAAAAGGATGCGACCTACCTGGTGAAGGTCGGTGACAAGTTGACTTCGGAGGCGGATATCCGCGATCTGGTACTGCTTGACTTCGATATGAAGGATCTGGATCCGATCCGTCTTTCAGATGTGGCGGATGTCGTGACGACCAACAACGCCGAGGACGTATACACCGTCGTAAACGGTGAGCCGGCTGTGGCCGTGATCCTGCAGAAGCAGTCCGGCTACTCTACGGGCGATGTAACCAACGCGGTGCTGGAGCGTTTTGAAACACTGAAAAAAGAATACGATGATCTCGAGGTCACCGTTATGATGGATCAGGGTATCTACATCGACCTGGTCGTAGGTGCTGTCGGACAGAACCTCCTCTTCGGAGGTTTGCTGGCGATCGTGATCCTGCTTTTGTTCCTGTGGGATCTGCGACCGACGCTGATCGTTGCCTGCTCGATCCCGCTGAGTTTGGTCGGGGCTATCGTGGCAATGTATTTTTCCGGTGTAACCCTGAACATCATCTCGCTTTCCGGACTGGCACTCGGTGTCGGTATGCTCGTGGACAACTCGGTCGTCGTGATCGAGAACATCTACCGTATGCGGCAGGCGGGACTGAATATCCGAAGTGCGGCGATACTCGGCGCCAAGCAGGTGGTGGGAGCGATCATTGCTTCGACCCTGACTACGGTGTGCGTGTTCGCTCCGATCATTTTTACGGAGGGAATCACCAAGCAGCTGTTTTCTGATCTCGGACTGACCCTGGCGTACACGCTGCTGGCCAGCCTGATCATCGCGATGACGCTGGTACCGGCGATGTCGTCCGGTATGCTCAGACGGGCGCGTGAAAAAGAGCCGCGTCTGATCCGTGCGCTGCAAAACGGCTACGTAAAATTACTCCGACCGATGTTGCGGGCAAAATGGCTCGTGATCATCGGCAGCTTTGGTTTGCTCGCGCTGTTTATCTGGCTGGCGATCCAGAACGGTACCACGATGATGCCGGATATGGAGAGCCCGCAGATCACGCTGACGCTGAAGACCGATGAGGAGAAGACCTTTGACGATACGAAGAAGATCTCCAATGAGGTGATCGATCGCGTGAAGGATATCCCGGATATGGATAGTATCGGTGCCTTTACCGGTGGCTCCAACTTTATGGCTATGATGTCAGGACGGAGCGGTGCCGGTGCAGGAAACACCGTTTCGATGTATGCACTCTTAAAGGAAGAGCGGACGATGTCCAACGATGAGCTCCGCGATGCGATCGAGGAGAGGACCAAGGATATCGACTGTGATCTGAAGATCAATATGCAGGCGATGGATATGTCGTCACTGACCGGCGAGGGCGTCCGGATCGATATCAAGGGACGTGATCTCGACAAGCTCCGCACGATTTCCGAGGAGCTGATGGAGAAGCTCAAAGCCGTCGAGGGAGTGACTGACCTGAAAAACGGTCTCGAGAACTCCGGTGATGAGTTCCGTATTTCCATCGATAAGGCCAAGGCGATGCGGTATTCATTGACGGTGGCGCAGGTGTTCGCGGAGGTGCGTAAAAAAGTCGCCGAGGCGACTTCGGCATCGAAGGTGTCCACCGATACCAATGATTATAATGTCTTTGTTAAGTCCTCTTCGGATGAGGATCTGACGAGAGATTTGCTGCAGGATTTGAAGCTGGATTATACCGATGCTCAGACACAGAAGAAAAAGACCGTGAAGCTGTCTAAGATTGCAAGCTTCGAGACGGTGCCGTCACCGGTAGCGATCAACCATATGGGACAGTCGCGCTGTGTATCGGTCAAGGGCTCCATCGAAGAGGGCGTGCTCGTCGATACGGTCGGTGCTGAGGTAAAAAAGATCGTGGAGGCGTATGAGGCGCCGGTCGGCTATACCATCGAGATGAACGGTGAGAATGAGGCGACGCAGGAGGCGATCGGGCAGGTTATGCTGATGATGGTTTTGGCGGTTGTGCTCATGTACCTGATCATGGTGGCGCAGTTCCAGGGACTCCTTTCGCCGTTTATCATCCTGTTTACGATCCCACTCGCGTTTACCGGCGGATTTATCGGACTGTGGATCTCGGGCAGTGAGGTCAGCGTGATCTCGCTGATCGGTTTCGTCATGCTGTCCGGTATCATTGTAAATAATGGTATCGTGCTCGTCGACTTTACCAACAAGCTCCGTACGATCGGAGAGGGTATGGAGAAGCGCGAGGCGATCGTGGAGGCAGGCCGTACACGTCTGCGTCCGATCCTGATGACGGCGATCACGACCGTGCTCGGCCTGATCCCGATGGTGTTCGGCAAGCAGATGGGATCGGATATGTCCAGACCGATGGCGATCGTCGTGATCGGTGGTCTGGTCTATGGTACGCTGCTGACGTTGTTTGTCGTTCCGTGTATGTACGATCTGTTTGCCCGCAAGCATATGCGCTCGCAGGCTGAGACGGAGCGTCTGGAGCAGCAGATCTCCGATGCCGAGCTGAAGCGCATCGAGATGGGCGGATATATTGAGCAGGCGGATACCGGCGTGGATGCCGGTGCCGGCACGGAGACCGGTGGTGCGTTCGGTGAGACGGCCGATGCAGATGCCGATGGTGCGTCCGGTGAGACGGCCGGTGCAGATGCCGGGGAGGCAGCAGAAGGAGAGACAGCGAATGAAGAAAAGTAATCCGGGGTATATCCGGCAGTATAGAAAAATCAACCTGATCTGGCTACTGGTCTGGGTGCTCATCGGCGTGGGCATCTTTACGACGGGCTGGCTGATCTGGCACACGAGAGCCAACATCCTGACGGTGCTGGCTGTGTTGTCGGTGTTGCCGGGGGCAAAGAGGATCGTCGCTCTGATCGCCGCCGGCCGCAAAAAGTCGGTATCATTGGAGCGATGCCGCCAGGTGGAGACGGCAGTAGAAAACTATATCTACGCCGGCGACCTCGACCTGCATGAGTTCGAACCCGATGAAGAAGCTGAGGAGGACACACCGGCTGCTGAAGAGGAGGCACAGGCCCCGGCAGAGGAGGGTGCAGAGGCCACAGCAGAGGAGACACAGGTTCCGGCAGCGGAGGGTGCAGAGGCCACAGCAGAGGAGACACAGGCCCCGGCAGCGGAGGGTGCAGAGGCCACAGCAGAGGAGACACAGGCTCCGGCAGAGGAGGTGGCTGTCAAGCCGCCACGCAGGGGACGTTCACCGTATGAGGAGCCGGAGATTCCGTGGAATGTCATTTTTACGGATTATATATTCACGTCAACCGAGAAGATCATGATGCTCGACTTTATGGTCGTGATGGGCGGTACCATCTTTATTCTACCGTCGTCTACCAATCAGGATCAGGACTATGTGAAGAAGTACCTGACCGACGGGATCCAAAAGTGGAGTACCGTCTTTGACATCCGCTTCGTCTGGGATGATGAGAAGCTGCTCGCCGGACTGAAAGATCTACAGGAGTCGAAAGTCGTGGCACGCGAGCGACGCGAGGTGCTCGAGTACCTGAAGAGTTTGGCCATGTGAGCGACTAAGCGCGAGGCTGTACGACAGAAGGACACATCTCGCGCGTACACACTAGGAGGAAGTCATGCGTGAGATCGAGATCGGGAAAAACGAGGCCGGGCAGCGGCTGGATAAGTTCTTGCACAAGTACCTCCGCGAGGCGACCAACGGTTTTCTCTATAAGATGCTCCGAAAAAAGAATATCAAACTGAACAATGCCAGGGCGGAAGGCCGCGAGATCCTCAAGGAGGGGGACGTGGTTACGCTCTGGTTTTCTGATGAAACCCTGGCGAAGTTCCGTGGCACGCCAGACGCCATGAGTGCGTCCACGGGCCCTGCCGGCAGTGCGGTGGGTGCTGCCACCGGCACGGCAGGCACAGGAGCCTCCACAGGCGCAGCTGCTGTGGATACATGGGCCGGCATATCACCGCTCCGGGCGGAGGA